>NZ_KV838758.1:0-23973 GCF_001838765.1 Staphylococcus sp. HMSC34G04 | reverse complement strand
GGTGTTATAAAAGACAGTGAGCGTTGGTATTGTATTCAATGTGGAAACACTTCTTTGCAATATTTTGTGACTTACAATTCAACGATATTGGATAAAACAATCACATACTGTAGGCGATGCATTCAACTAGGCAGAATGGATAGTATTACAGATATATGTATCGTAAAAAGTTTTCAAAAAGCAACAAAAGCGAATTATCAGTTACCCTTTGAATTATCAAAGCAACAGCAATACGCTTCAGAAGCTATCATTCAAGCTATAAAAAATAATAATGATCTCTTGTTATATGCCGTCACAGGAGCAGGGAAAACTGAAATGATGTTTGAGGGTATAAGGATAGCTCGTCAAATGGGACATAATATTGCCATCGTATCACCTCGTGTAGACGTTATTATTGAGATAAGTCATCGAATTAAAGATGCTTTTATCGATGAACGTATAGATGTGCTACATCAATCCAGTAGACAGCAATATAATGGTCATTTTGTTATTGCTACTATCCATCAATTATTGAGATTTAAACAGCATTTTGATACTGTATTTGTCGATGAGGTAGATGCTTTTCCGTTGTCTATGGATCCACAATTATCAAATGCAATACAACTTGCTTCAAAATTGAATCATTCACATATTTTCATGACGGCCACACCACCGCGTCATTTTTTAAAACAATTCCCCCCAGAAAAAATAATTAAGTTACCAGCCCGTTTTCACCGACACCCTCTACCTATTCCTAAGTTCAAATATTTCAAATTAAAATCAACACGAAAACAAAATTTATTACTTAATTTATTTAGAAATCAAATTAACCAACAACGTTTTACTTTGGTCTTTTTTAATAATATAGAGATAATGAATAAAACGTATCAACAGTATAAAATGGACATCGCTGATTTGATTTGCGTTCACAGTGAAGATGATTTACGATTTGAAAAAATTGAAGATTTAAGACGAGGACAATACAAAATTGTATTCACTACAACTATTTTAGAAAGAGGATTCACCATGACACACTTAGATGTTGTTGTAGTTGATGCAGGAAGTTTTCAACAAGAGGCTTTAATTCAAATTGCTGGTCGCGTAGGACGTAAACAGCAGTCTCCAAGTGGCTTAGTTTTATTTCTTCATGAAGGTGTTACATTATCGATGGTTTTAGCTAAAAGAAACATTATTTCAATGAATCGGTTGGCAATTAAAAGGGGATGGGTTGATGCATAAATGTATCCAGTGCAATCAAACTATTCAAGAAACCATTCATATTTATAACTTATTTAAACCACCTCAGATATTTTGTGAAAGATGTGAAACATTATGGCTTAACTCCAAAATTCATAAAGATGGTAGGTGTCCTAAGTGTCTTAATAACAAAATCTCTACTGATGGCGAATGTCATGACTGTCAATTTTTAAGTAAAACATTTTATTTAATGGAACAATTGTTTTGTGATTATAGTTATGATGGTGTGATGAAAGAAATCATACACCAGTATAAGATTATGCGAGACTTCTATTTAGCAGAAGTATTGGCAAGAAGATTAGTTTTACCTCAAACGCAATATGATTATATAGTTCCAATTCCTTCTCCAATTGAACGCGATATTGAACGTACATTTAATCCGGTGACCACTGTCTTAGATAAAATGGGCATCTCATATCAAGATGTATTAGGTACACATATACGTCCTAAGCAGTCAAAGTTAGGAAAGGTTGAACGTTCAAAAGCCTCTAATCCATTTTATATAAAAGATGAAGAGATAAATATCGAAGGGAAAGTAATACTACTCATAGATGATATTTATACAACAGGGTTAACGATTCATCACGCGGGGTGTAAATTATATGATAAAAAAGTCAGAAAATTCAAAGTGTTTGCGTTTGCACGATAACATAAACATGGTAAAATATAGGTAAGAAGTATCAATATAGAGGTTTAAGGAGAGATTACTATGATTAGATTTGAAATTCATGGAGATAACCTCACTATCACAGATGCAATTCGCAACTATATTGAGGAGAAAGTAGGTAAATTAGAAAGATATTTTAACAATGTGCCAAATGCTGTAGCACATGTTAGAGTTAAAACTTATTCTAATTCTACAACTAAAATTGAAGTTACAATTCCTTTAAAAGATGTCACTCTTAGGGCTGAAGAAAGACATGATGATTTATATGCAGGTATTGATTTAATTACTAACAAATTGGAAAGACAAGTACGTAAATACAAAACTCGTGTAAATCGTAAACATAGAGATCGTGGAGATCAAGATATCTTTGTTGCTGAAGTACAAGAGTCTACAGCAAACAATCAAGCAGATGATATAGAAAGTGAAAATGATATTGAAATTATTCGTTCTAAACAATTCAGCTTAAAACCAATGGATTCTGAGGAAGCAGTATTGCAAATGAATTTATTGGGACATGATTTCTTTATTTTTACCGATAGAGAAACTGATGGTACGAGCATTGTTTATAGACGAAAAGATGGCAAATACGGTCTGATTGAAACAACTGAATAAATTGACTTGTATATTATAGACTATAATATTGCCAAAGTTGAATTAAGAATTCTTATCAGTTTATTGAATAAGGTAATAATGATTAATAGAATCAGGGTTACCAATACACATATGTATTCTTAGTTTGCTTGACTACAAATATAGAAGTTAATAAACATAGGCTGGGGCATTGTTTTGATATGTTCACTTCAAAGTAGATATGACATTAATCAAGCTTTGGAGTTCGTATTCTTAATAAGTGTCTCAGCTTATTTTGTTTGCTTAAATTTTGAATTAATAACCTAAATGAGTAATTAATAGACAGTATGCTTACAAATATGCTAGTGTGATTTGACGATTTATATTTAAACTTTGATTTTAAATTCCTATATTAGTTAAAGGTATTGCGTTACATTATTTTTTAAAAACGTGTTTGATTGCGAGAAAAAAATGATTGCAACGTGTTAAAATAAAATTGTTGTTAATTGAAGTGTCTATAGACATTTTACAATATAAATGAGTGTCTATAGAAATAAGGCTGTTGCTAGTTGAATCAAAGTGAAGTGTTGTGAAATATTGAGTTAACACGCATTACTTCATGAGTATATAAGTATAAATTTAGCGATATAAATGATAAGATAAATTGTTGTAAGCCAAACAGTTTTTAGTTAAAGGAGCGACGCGTGCAATGGGATTTTTATCGAAAATTGTTGACGGCAATAAAAAAGAAATTAAAAGATTAGGTAAGTTAGCAGATAAAGTACTTGCTTTAGAGGAAGATACTGCGATATTAACCGATGAAGAAATACGTGAAAAAACAAAATCTTTTCAAAAAGAGTTAGCAGAAATTGAAGATGTAAAAAAACAAAATGATTATTTAGATAAAATTTTACCTGAAGCTTATGCACTTGTACGTGAGGGGTCAAAGAGAGTATTTAATATGATTCCTTATAAAGTACAAGTAATGGGTGGTATTGCTATACATAAAGGTGATATTGCGGAAATGAGAACAGGTGAAGGGAAAACATTGACTGCAACCATGCCGACGTATTTGAATGCTTTAGCCGGTAGAGGTGTACATGTTATTACAGTCAATGAATATTTATCAAGTTCACAAAGTGAAGAAATGGCTGAACTATATAACTATCTTGGCTTAACTGTAGGTTTGAACTTAAATAGTAAGTCAACTGAAGAAAAACGTGAGGCTTACGCACAAGACATCACTTATAGTACGAATAATGAACTTGGGTTTGATTATCTTAGAGATAATATGGTGAACTATGCTGAAGAGAGAGTAATGCGTCCTCTACATTTTGCAATTATTGATGAGGTCGATTCCATATTAATCGACGAAGCAAGAACACCTTTAATTATTTCTGGTGAAGCGGAAAAATCTACTTCTTTATATACTCAAGCAAATGTTTTTGCAAAAATGCTTAAAGCTGAAGATGATTATAACTATGACGAAAAAACCAAAGCTGTACATCTTACAGAACAAGGTGCAGATAAAGCTGAACGTATGTTCAAGGTAGATAATCTTTATGATGTTCAAAATGTGGAAGTGATTAGTCATATTAATACAGCTTTAAGAGCTCATGTTACATTACAACGCGACGTTGATTACATGGTCGTTGACGGTGAAGTATTAATAGTTGACCAATTTACTGGACGTACAATGCCTGGACGTCGTTTTTCTGAAGGTTTACACCAAGCAATTGAAGCTAAAGAAGGCGTAGCAATTCAAAATGAGTCTAAAACGATGGCATCCATTACTTTCCAAAACTATTTCAGAATGTATAATAAGTTAGCGGGGATGACTGGTACAGCGAAAACCGAAGAGGAAGAATTTCGTAATATCTATAATATGACAGTTACTCAAATTCCAACTAACAAACCTGTTCAACGTAAAGATAATTCAGATTTAATTTATATTAGTCAAAAAGGTAAGTTTGATGCGGTAGTTGAAGATGTTGTAGAAAAACATAAAAAAGGGCAACCCGTCTTACTAGGTACTGTTGCTGTTGAGACTTCTGAATATATTTCAAATTTACTAAAAAAACGTGGTGTCAGACATGACGTATTAAACGCTAAAAATCATGAACGAGAAGCTGAAATCGTTTCAAATGCTGGGCAAAAAGGTGCAGTTACAATTGCCACAAATATGGCTGGACGTGGAACAGATATTAAACTTGGTGATGGTGTTGAAGAGTTAGGTGGACTTGCTGTTATTGGTACTGAGCGTCATGAATCAAGACGTATTGATGATCAATTACGTGGACGTTCAGGACGCCAAGGTGATAGAGGAGATAGTCGTTTTTACCTATCTTTACAAGATGAATTAATGGTACGTTTTGGTTCAGAACGCTTACAGAAAATGATGAACCGTTTAGGAATGGATGATTCGACGCCAATCGAGTCGAAAATGGTATCTCGTGCTGTAGAATCAGCTCAAAAACGAGTAGAAGGTAATAACTTTGATGCGCGTAAACGTATTCTAGAATATGATGAAGTTTTACGTAAGCAACGTGAAATTATTTATAATGAGCGTAATGAAATCATTGATAGTGAAGACAGTTCTCAAGTCGTTAACGCGATGTTACGTTCTACATTGCAACGTGCGATTAATCATTTTATTAATGAAGAAGACGATAATCCGGACTATACGCCATTTATTAATTACGTTAATGATGTGTTCTTGCAAGAAGGAGATCTTCAAGATAGAGAAATTAAAGGTAAAGATTCAGAAGATATTTTTGAAATTGTGTGGTCTAAAATTGAAAAAGCGTATGCACAGCAACAAGAAACATTAGGAGACCAAATGAGTGAATTTGAGCGGATGATTTTATTACGTTCAATTGATACACATTGGACTGATCATATTGATACGATGGATCAATTGCGTCAAGGTATTCATTTACGTTCATATGCACAACAAAACCCACTTCGTGATTATCAAAATGAAGGTCATGAATTATTTGATATCATGATGCAAAATATCGAGGAAGATACATGTAAGTATATCTTGAAATCAGTGGTTCAGTTTGAAGATGATGTAGAACGTGAAAAATCTAAAAGCTTTGGTGAAGCAAAACATGTAACTGCTGAAGATGGCAAAGAAAAAGCAAAGCCACAACCGATTGTAAAAGGTGATCAGGTAGGTAGAAATGATCCATGCCCATGTGGTAGTGGTAAAAAATATAAAAATTGTCATGGAAAAGCGTAATCAATAAAATAGTTTAAATTTAAAGGCTGAGGCATATCTAATTATGAATGACTCAGTCTTTATTTACATCGCTTGTAAGTTAAATGCTTAGTAATATGATATAGAGATGAAATGGCCGTTTATTTTTAAAAAATAGGCATATACTGTATGATATAAATATTATGACATAGTATGATTAAATAGGAGAGAAGATGAATGGAATTATCTGAGATTAAACGAAATTTAGAAGAATATCAAAATCACTTAAATCAAATTAGGGGGTCTCTTTGACTTAGAAAATAAAGAGACCAACATACAAGAGTATGAAGAAATGATGACTGATCCCGATTTTTGGAATGATCAAACTAAAGCACAAGATATCATTGATAAGAACAATGCACTAAAATCTATAGTAAGTGGGTATTATCAACTGACAAATGCTGTCGACGATATGAGTGCGACGAGAGAGTTATTACAAGAAGAATATGATGAGGATATGAAGAAAGAATTAGAAGAGGAAGTTCAGCAATTTGAAGAACAAATCGATCAATATGAGTTACAATTACTCCTCGACGGACCACATGATGCAAATAATGCTATATTAGAGCTTCATCCCGGTGCTGGCGGTACAGAATCACAAGATTGGGCAAGTATGCTTCTTAGGATGTATCAACGTTACTGTGAACAAAATGGCTTTAAAGTTGAAACAGTTGATTATCTTCCAGGAGATGAAGCAGGCGTTAAAAGTGTTACATTACTTATAAAAGGGCATAATGCTTATGGATATTTAAAGGCAGAAAAGGGTGTTCATCGTTTAGTTAGAATTTCACCTTTCGATTCATCTGGTAGACGACATACTTCTTTTGCATCATGTGATGTTATTCCTGATTTTAATAATGATGAAATTGAAATTGAGATTAACCCAGATGATATTACAGTGGATACTTTTAGAGCTTCAGGCGCTGGTGGACAACATATTAACAAAACTGAGTCTGCAATTAGAATTACACATCACCCTACAGGTATTGTAGTCAACAACCAAAATGAACGATCTCAAATAAAAAATAGAGAAGCTGCAATGAAAATGTTGAAGTCCAAACTTTATCAATTAAAGTTAGAAGAGCAAGAGCAAGAAATGGCTGAAATTCGTGGCGAACAAAAAGACATTGGATGGGGAAGTCAGATTCGTTCTTACGTCTTTCATCCATATTCAATGGTTAAAGATCATCGTACGAATGAAGAAACTGGTAAAGTAGACGCTGTTATGGATGGAGAAATAGGCCCATTCATAGAAGCTTATTTAAGAAAAGAAATGGATCGACAAGACATATAATTGATACACGCATAATCATTATTTGATTTATCGATGATTATGCGTATTTTTCATTAAACAGAAAACAGACAAAATAGGGAGTTTATTTTTTAAGCTATATGTACTTTATATGTAGTCTGCATTTTCTAATGTTACCGAAGTAAATTTAGTCTCAGACGAGAATGACTTAAATTTGACCTGTACATCATAAGGTTAGGAACTAGTAGAGTAGATAATTATTTCCGGGTGTAAAAACACTCTTTTTAACTATTATATTACATCAATATAACAATACCCTTAGCCTCATTTGATTGTGCTATATTAAATTTGTGAATTAATAATCAACTAGCAAAGGAATGACAACTAGATGAAAAAAACGCTAACTGTAACGTTAAGTTCGATTGCAGCTTTTATTGCAATTAACACTGCAGCTAACGCACAAGAATCTGAGACGTCGCAACTAGACTCATATGCAACGAGTGATGTAATTACAAATCAATCAAACTTAGGTATTTACACTGTAAAACCTGGAGATAGTTTATATAAAATTGCTTTAGAACATCATCTTACTTTAGAAGAACTTTATGCTTTAAATCCTGGTATAGAACCTCTTATTTTTCCAGGAGATGAAATTGTAGTATCTGAAACTGCATTTGAACAATTTAATAACACAAACACATTCGTAAATTATGAAACTAACTATATTCCAGTAGGATATAATAATGTATCAACTGATACATCCAACACTACTTATGATAATTATAACAGTGAATCAACTGATACATACTCTGTGCCAAACGCCTACAATGGTCTAAGAAGTGTATCTAACTCAGGTAATTTATACACTACTGGTCAATGTACTTATTATGCATTCGATCGTCGCGCTGAGCTAGGGAAACCAATTGGAAGTCTATGGGGCAACGCTAGTAACTGGGCATATTCAGCTAATCAGGCTGGCTTTAATGTAGATCACACACCTGAGGTTGGTGCTGTATTCCAAAGTGGTTCGGGTCAAAATGGGGCTGGCGCTTATGGACATGTTGGCGTTGTTGAATCAATCAATTCTAATGGTTCTGTAACTGTTTCGGAAATGAACTGGAATGGTGGCGTTAACGTAAAATCTTACAGAACTATTAGCAATCCTAATTCATATAATTACATTCACTAAATGACTATTTATATTCAAGGTGTGAATGAATTTCGCGTATAACTGTCTCTTATGTTATATAAACGTTCTAGACAATTAAATTGAACATCATGTTGGTAGAACAACTTCTTCATATATATCAACATGTTTTATCCATAAGTTACGTATTAGAGTAGAATAGTGAGTTCAAAATGAATTCATTATTCTACTTTTTCTTTTATAATAAAATAGAAATGATTTACATGATAATTTACTTTCAATAATAATATTGATTGATATAATAACAATAAGAATATAGACTAATTTTAATATTAAGGAGGTGTCTTATTATGGGAATGCATCAATATTTTAAAAGACTATCAGATTTAGAAAAATTAATAAGATTACCAGGTAAATTTAAATATTTTGAACATAATGTTGCTGCTCATTCTTTTAAAGTAACTAAAATTGCGCAATATTTAGCTACTGTCGAAGAATATCATGGAAATAAAATCGATTGGAAGAGTCTCTATGAAAAGTCACTCAACCACGACTTTGCTGAAGTGTTTACAGGTGATATCAAAACACCGGTAAAATACGCAAGTAAGGAATTAAAACATTTATTCTCCCAAGTTGAAGAAGAAATGGTAGATACGTTTATCAAAGAGGAGATACCAACACAATATCAGCACGTGTATCGTGAACGTTTACAAGAAGGTAAAGATGATTCTCTAGAAGGACAAATTCTATCTGTTGCTGATAAAATTGATTTATTGTATGAAACATTTGGAGAAATACAAAAACGTAATCCTGAGCCACTATTTTTTGAAATATATGAAATGAGTTTAGAAACTATTATACAATTTGATCACTTAGAATCTGTAAAAGATTTTATTGAAAATGTAATACCTGAAATGCTCACAGAAAACTTTATTCCTCGAACTGAATTACGTGAAACAACAATGTCAATTCTAAGCAGAAGAAATGGGTGACGATAATGATTTGGTATGTTTGTGCGGCCTTCTTTCCTTGTATATTAGTTGTGCTGTTTAGTGTGGTGACTAGAAGTAAATGGATTGGTACATTAGTCACATTGATAATAATAGGTGCATCAGTTTATAAAGGATTCTTTCACAACGAATGGATTATTTTTATAGATGTGACAAGTTTATTAGCTGGTTATTTAATAATTGATCAACTTGAATTTCATAAGAACCAAAATGATTCTTAAGATGTGTTTATGCAAACAAAAATTTTGAAGTATTTGTTTTTTTGATTTATTATTATTTTAAACTGTAATTATAGTGATTCTGATTTAATTTAAAAATTGTTGGATTATTATTTATTGTTCATTTTTTACTTTAAATTAATGTTTATATTATTTTGAATATTAAGTAATCCATGGTGTAAACATTAATAACTAAATATTAAATAGTAAATATTTTAATGACAATAACATAATAATTGATACATTGTGAATATAAAAGCGAAAGATTTTAAAGTACAGTGTGTATATAATATGTATTTGATTGTACTTTTAAAAAAACATCGCACAGCATACATTACTGATAAATAAAGCTCTAAGACAATTTCTTGCATTAGAAATCATCTTAGAGCTCTTGTTTTAGAATAAGCATTAAAAATGTTAAATTTCACAAGCGAACAAATGTTTGTATTGTTCTTTTAGAATTTGTTAAAATAGAAAATGATATTCATGAAAAAGTAATTGATACGAGATGTGTAAAATCTTTATAAATGATAACAATAATAGGAGGCGTATTTTGGAATGGTAGAACATGTTCCATTTAAGTTAAAGTCTGAATTTGAGCCACAAGGTGATCAGCCACAAGCGATACAAAAAATTGTGGATGGCGTAAATGAAGGGAAACGTCATCAAACCTTATTAGGTGCAACTGGGACAGGTAAAACTTTTACTATGAGTAACGTAATTAAAGAGGTTGGTAAACCTACACTTATTATTGCACATAACAAGACATTAGCAGGTCAACTATATAGTGAATTTAAAGAATTTTTCCCAGAAAATAGAGTTGAATATTTTGTTAGTTATTACGACTACTATCAACCTGAAGCATATGTGCCTTCAACAGATACCTTTATTGAAAAAGACGCCTCCATTAACGATGAAATTGACCAACTACGACATTCTGCTACAAGTTCTTTATTTGAACGTGATGATGTCATTATTATTGCAAGTGTTAGTTGTATCTATGGTTTAGGTAATCCTGAAGAATATAAAAATTTGGTTGTTAGTGTACGTGTTGGTATGGAGATGGAACGAAGCGAATTGTTGAGAAAGTTAGTTGATGTACAATACTCACGTAATGACATAGATTTTCAACGTGGTACATTTAGAGTGCGTGGGGATGTTGTTGAAATATTCCCGGCTTCTAGAGAAGAAATGTGTATTCGCGTAGAATTTTTTGGTGATGAAATTGATCGTATCAGAGAGGTTAACTATTTAACTGGGGAAGTAATTCGAGAACGTGAGCATTTTACAATTTTCCCAGCTTCGCACTTCGTTACTCGTGAAGAGAAAATGAAAGTAGCTATTCAACGAATCGAAAAAGAATTAGAAGAGAGACTAAAAGAATTACGTGATGAGAATAAATTATTAGAAGCACAAAGGTTAGAACAACGTACTAACTATGATTTAGAAATGATGAGAGAAATGGGCTTTTGTTCAGGTATTGAAAACTATTCTGTTCACTTAACTTTAAGACCATTAGGTTCAACACCATATACATTACTTGATTATTTTGGAGACGATTGGCTTGTCATGATTGATGAGTCACACGTTACGTTACCTCAAATTCGTGGTATGTACAATGGGGATAGAGCTCGTAAACAAGTATTAATAGACCATGGATTTCGTTTGCCAAGTGCGTTGGATAACCGACCATTAAAATTTGAAGAATTTGAAGAAAAAACAAAACAACTTGTTTATGTTTCAGCTACACCAGGCCCATATGAGTTAGAACATACAGATGAAATGGTTGAACAAATTATACGACCTACTGGTTTACTTGATCCTAAAATTGATGTGCGTCCAACTGAGAATCAAATCGATGATCTTTTAAGTGAAATCCAAGATCGCGTTGACAAAGATGAGCGTGTACTTGTGACAACACTTACTAAAAAAATGAGTGAAGATTTAACTACATATATGAAAGAAGCCGGGATTAAAGTTAATTATTTACACTCAGAAATTAAAACATTAGAACGAATAGAAATTATTCGAGATTTACGTATGGGTACTTACGACGCAATAGTTGGGATCAATCTGCTGAGAGAGGGGATAGATATACCTGAAGTATCTTTGGTTGTAATTTTAGATGCGGATAAGGAAGGCTTCTTACGTTCTGATAGATCTCTTATTCAAACTATTGGGCGTGCAGCACGTAATGACAAAGGAGAAGTCATTATGTATGCGGATAAAATTACAGATTCCATGCAATATGCGATTGATGAAACACAAAGACGTAGAGAAATACAAATTGCCCATAACAAAGAACATGGCATCACGCCGAAAACAATTAATAAAAAGATTCACGACGTCATTAGTGCTACTGTGGAGAGCGATGAAACAAATCAACAACAACAAACTGAATTACCTAAGAAAATGACAAAGAAAGAACGTCAAAAAACAATAGAAAATATAGAAAAAGAAATGAAAAAAGCAGCCAAAGATTTAGATTTCGAAAAAGCTACAGAGTTAAGAGATATGTTATTTGAATTAAAAGCAGAAGGGTGACGATTAAATGAAAGGACCGTCAATTGTAGTAAAAGGTGCGCGAGCACATAATTTAAAAGGAGTAGATATTGAATTACCTAAAAACAAGTTGATTGTCATGACTGGACTTTCAGGCTCAGGTAAGTCTTCGTTAGCGTTTGATACTATTTATGCTGAAGGTCAACGACGTTATGTGGAATCGTTAAGTGCATATGCACGACAATTTTTAGGACAAATGGACAAGCCTGATGTAGATACCATTGAAGGTTTGTCACCGGCAATATCTATTGATCAGAAGACGACAAGTAAAAACCCACGTTCTACCGTTGCCACTGTGACTGAAATCTATGATTATATTCGATTATTATATGCGCGTGTCGGTAAACCGTACTGTCCTTATCACGGTATAGAAATTGAATCACAAACTGTTCAACAAATGGTTGATCGTATTTTAGAATTGGAAGAACGTACAAAAATTCAATTACTTGCACCAGTCATTTCACATAGAAAAGGAAGTCATGAAAAGTTAATTGAAGATATAGGTAAGAAAGGATATGTGCGTTTACGTGTTGATGATGAAATCGTCGATGTAAATGAAGTGCCTCAATTGGATAAAAATAAAAATCACACAATTGAAGTTGTTGTTGATAGACTTGTAGTTAAAGACGGCATTGAGACGCGTCTAGCGGACTCTATTGAGACAGCACTTGAACTTGCTGAAGGTAATTTAACAGTTGACGTTATTAATGGAGAGGAACTTAAATTCTCTGAGAACCACGCATGTCCTATTTGTGGTTTCTCTATTGGTGAATTAGAACCTAGAATGTTTAGTTTCAATAGTCCGTTTGGTGCGTGTCCAACTTGTGATGGTTTAGGTCAAAAACTAAAAGTAGACCTAGATTTAGTCATTCCAGATAAAAATAAAACTTTAAATGAAGGCGCAATTGAACCATGGGAACCAACAAGTTCCGATTTTTATCCAACTTTATTAAAACGTGTATGTGAAGTCTACAAAATTAATATGGATAAGCCATATAAAAAATTGACTGATAGACAAAAAAACATACTTATGAATGGTTCTGGAGAAAAAGAAATTGAATTTACATTTACGCAACGAAATGGTGGTACTCGTAAACGTAAAATGGTTTTTGAAGGTGTGGTACCTAATATTGACCGTCGATACCATGAATCTCCCTCTGAATATACACGCGAAATGATGAGTAAATACATGACAGAGTTACCGTGTGAAACTTGTCATGGCAAACGTTTAAGCAAAGAAGCGTTATCTGTATATGTAGGCGACTATAATATAGGTGAAGTCGTTGAATATTCAATTAAAAATGCACTTTATTATTTCGAAAACTTAAAATTAAGCGATCAAGATAAATCGATTGCAGATCAAATTTTAAAAGAGATTATTTCAAGATTATCATTTTTAAATAATGTTGGTTTGGAATATTTGACCTTAGAACGTTCATCCGGAACTTTATCTGGAGGGGAAGCACAACGTATTCGTTTAGCAACACAAATTGGTTCACGATTAACCGGAGTACTGTATGTTTTAGATGAACCTTCAATTGGATTACATCAAAGAGATAATGATAGATTAATTAACACTTTAAAAGAAATGCGTGATTTAGGTAATACACTCATTGTCGTTGAACATGATGATGATACAATGAGAGCAGCTGATTATTTAGTTGATGTGGGTCCGGGAGCCGGTAACCACGGTGGAGAGGTTGTCTCAAGTGGTACCCCTAATAAAGTAATGAAAGATAAAAAGTCCTTAACGGGTCAATATTTAAGTGGAAAAAAACGAATAGAAGTCCCTGAATACAGACGCGAAATCACCGATAGAAAGATTCAAATTAAAGGTGCTAAAAGTAATAATTTAAAAAATGTAAATGTAGACTTCCCACTATCCGTCTTAACTGTAGTTACAGGTGTGTCAGGTTCTGGTAAAAGTTCACTCGTCAATGAAATTTTATATAAAGCATTAGCTCAAAAAATTAATAAATCTAAAATGAAACCTGGGAATTTTGATGAAATCAAAGGAATCGATCAATTAGATAAAATCATTGATATTGATCAATCGCCAATAGGTAGAACACCACGTTCTAACCCAGCCACATACACGGGTGTCTTTGATGACATAAGAGATGTCTTTGCACAAACGAATGAAGCCAAAATACGAGGTTATCAAAAAGGTAGATTTAGTTTTAATGTCAAAGGTGGACGATGTGAAGCTTGTAAAGGTGATGGAATTATAAAAATTGAAATGCATTTTTTACCAGATGTCTATGTACCTTGTGAAGTGTGTGATGGTAAACGCTATAATCGTGAGACTCTAGAGGTAACATACAAAGGAAAAAATATTGCGGATGTGTTAGAAATGACTGTTGAAGAAGCTACGCATTTCTTTGAAAATATCCCTAAGATTAAGCGTAAATTACAAACACTTGTAGATGTTGGGTTGGGGTACATTACTTTAGGTCAACAAGCTACTACATTATCTGGTGGTGAAGCGCAACGTGTAAAACTCGCATCAGAATTGCACAAGCGTTCAACGGGGCGTTCTATTTATATTCTTGATGAACCAACTACAGGATTACATGTTGATGATATAAGTCGTTTATTAAAGGTATTGAATCGTATAGTGGAAAATGGTGATACGGTCGTTATTATCGAACACAATCTTGATGTTATTAAAACGGCAGATCATATTATTGATTTAGGTCCAGAAGGTGGTGAAGGTGGAGGAACAATCATCGCAACTGGTACACCTGAAGAAATCGCTCAAAATAAAGAATCTTACACTGGTCAATACTTAAAACCAGTATTAGAGAGAGACAGAGTTGAATAGTAAGATGTATGACTAGTAATAAAATGATAGATTAACTTAAAAAGCTCTAAGATGACTTTTACACAAAGAATCTTAGAGCTTTATATATCAAATTAATTTCATTAATTTGAGCATAAATCATCAAATAGTTATTTGAATTTCGATTTAGATTGTTATTTAAGGTATATTTTTTAACTCAATCAATCAACTACTCAATTGTATAATGGAAAAAATCTAGTTTGTCTCAAAACAGTAATGATTTAAGAAACTTTTAAAATTTTAAATCATCATTTTAATATAAAACATGAGTTGATTTTTGATATGATAATAGAAAAGGAAGATACGAATGGCTTATGAAATTTGAGGTGAATGCATGTTAACAACAGATAGATTAGTTAATACGTTAAATTTAGAATTACTTACTGGTGAAGAAGGTTTAGATAGACCAATTAAAAACACAGATATTTCACGTCCAGGTTTAGAAATGGCTGGATATTTTTCACATTATGCTTCAGACCGTATTCAATTATTAGGGACAACGGAGTTATCATTTTATAATTTACTTCCAGATGAAGAGAAAAAAGGAAGAATGAGAAAGTTATGCCGACCTGAAACTCCAGCGATTATTGTTACACGTGGGTTAGAACCACCAGAAGAACTCATACGTGCATCTCAAGAAACGCATACACCAATTATTGTTGCGAAAGATGCCACAACGAGCTTAATGAGTAGGTTAACGACATTTCTCGAACATGAACTCGCGAAAACCACTTCTTTGCACGGTGTACTTGTTGATGTTTACGGAGTAGGTGTACTAATTACAGGAGATTCTGGCATTGGAAAAAGTGAAACTGCATTAGAATTAGTCAAACGTGGTCATAGATTAGTGGCTGATGATAATGTAGAAATCAAAGAAATTACTAAGGATGAACTTGTAGGCAAACCTCCTAAACTTATCGAACATTTGCTAGAGATTCGTGGTCTCGGTATCATTAATGTTATGACTTTGTTTGGAGCAGGATCAATATTAACTGAAAAACAAATTCGATTAAACATTAATTTAGAAAATTGGAATAAGAATAAGTTATACGATCGTGTAGGTCTTAATGAAGAAACATTGAAAATTCTTGATACGGAAATCACTAAAAAAACGATACCAGTTAGACCAGGGCGCAATGTAGCAGTAATTATTGAAGTAGCGGCTATGAATTATCGTCTTAATATCATGGGTATTAATACAGCAGTTGAATTTAATGAGAGACTTAATGAAGAAATCGTTCGAAATAGTCATAAAAGTGAGGAATAACACACATGAATATTACATTAGGATATATCGATCCTGTTGCCTTTAGCTTGGGACCAATCCAAGTTCGATGGTATGGAATTATTATTGCTTGTGGTATCTTACTTGGATACTTCATTGCACAAGCAGCATTGAAACAGGTTGGATTACATAAAGACACTTTAATCGATATTATATTTTATAGCGCGATTGTTGGATTCATAGTTGCGAGAATATATTTTGTTACATTTCAATGGCCATATTACATGAATCACTTGAGTGAGATACCAAAAATTTGGCATGGTGGTATAGCCATACATGGCGGCTTAATTGGTGGACTTATCACGGGGATTATTGTTTGTAAAATCAAAAATCTACATCCATTTCAAATAGGAGATATTGTGGCACCAAGTATTATTTTAGCTCAAGGGATAGGACGCTGGGGAAACTTTATGAATCATGAAGCGCATGGAGGACCAGTATCTAGAGCTTTTCTAGAACATTTACATTTGCCAGACTTTATTATTAGAAATATGTATATTGAAGGTCAATATTATCACCCGACATTTCTATATGAGTCAATTTGGGACGTGATAGGTTTTGTCATTTTAATTACTTTAAGGAAACGTCTAAAACTTGGAGAGACATTCTTTGGTTATCTTATTTGGTATTCTGTAGGACGCTTCTTCGTTGAGGCTATGAGAACCGATAGTTTGATGCTTACGAGTCATATACGTGTAGCGCAACTTGTTTCTGTCGTGCTTATTATGATTAGTGTGATATTCGTAATTTATAGAAGAGTTAAATATCAACCAATAAAATATAAAAATTCAGGACCATTAACATGGCCAATTAAAAAGGCTAAGTGATTATTTTGAGAAGATTAAGTAAAGAAAAATATCATCAAGTGAATCCTTTATGGCATATATATAGAAAAATTAAATTCATAAAAGTGCTAAAGCAAACGTTGATTATAGAAATTGCAAGATTTATTCCTAGTATGAAACTTAAAAATAAAATATATAAAAAGCTTTTAAAAATGGATGTCGGGAATCATACTTCATTTGCATATAAAGTGTTGCCTGATTTGTTTTATCCAGAATACATTTCGGTTGGCAAGAATACAGTCATTGGTTATAATACAACAATATTAACTCACGAAGTACTTGTTGATGAGTGGAGAGTGGGGAAAGTCATTATAGGCGATTACACTTTAATAGGTGCAAATACGACAATATTGCCAGGAATAACTATAGGAAAGCATGTTAAAATTGGTGCGGGTACGGTTGTGTCTAAAGATGTTCCCGATTACAGTTTTGCATTTGGTAACCCTATGCAAATACAATTAGATTCAGGAGGTGACAACGAATGGCACAAAAAGAAAATAACATCATTCCAATGATTTTTGATGAGGCTTTTTACCGAAAAATGGCTACCCAAAAGTGGCAACAACAGAACTACAAGAAAGCGGCAGAATATTATGAAAAAGTGCTTGAGTTGTCACCTGAGGATTTTGATATTCAACAACACTATGCGCAATGTTTAGTTAAATTAAATATCAGCAAAAAAGCAGAACATCTTTTTTATGAGAATATTGTTAAAGACTTTCATGTAGAAGAAAGCTTCTATGAACTAAGTCAATTAAATATAGAATTAAACGAGCCAAACAAGGCATTCTTGTTTGGTATTAATTATGTAATATTGTCAGATGATAAAGATTTTAGAGAAATGCTTGAAAAAACATTCGAAGTCACGTATACAAGTGAACAAAAAATTGAATTAGAAGCACAATTGTTTTCAACACAACTTTTATTTCAATTTCTCTTTTCACAAGGTAGGTTAGAAGAAGCCCGAGCATTTATTTTGAATCAATCTTACGAGATTCAACAGCATAGGGTGATTAGGAATTTACTTGCAATGTGTTATTTGTATCTAGGTGAGTATGATAGTGCCAAAGCAATGTTTGAAGAACTTTTAAAGGAAGATAATTCAGATGTGCATGCACTTTGTCACTACACATTATTACTTTATAATAAAAAGGAAACAGAAAAATATCAAAAATATCTTAAAATACTTAATAAAGTAGTACCACTAAATGACGACGAAACCTTTAAATTAGGAATTGTATTGAGTTATTTAAAACAGTATCGTGCTTCTCAGAATTTACTTTATCCACTTTATAAAAAAGGTAAATTTGTCTCTATTCAACTGTATAATGCATTGAGATTCAATTTTTATTACCTAGGAAATAAAGACGAAAGTATTGAGATGTGGAACAAGCTCACTCAAATTTCTAAAGTTGATGTAGGTTATGCACCTTGGGTAATTGAGGAAAGTAAAACGGTATTTGAATCACGAGTGTTACCATTATTACTAGATGATAATAATCATTATCGACTTTACGGTATTTTTTTACTTCATCAATTAAATGGAAAAGAAATACTAATGACTGAAGATATTTGGTCAATTCTTGAATCAATGAATGACTATGAGAAACTTTATCTCACATATTTGGTACAAGGCCTCACACTCAATAAATTAGATTTTATACACAGAGGTATGCAAAGGTTGTATAATTTTAAGCAATTCAAATATAACACGTCTTTATTTACAGATTGGATTAATCAAGCAGAAATGATTATAGCTGAAAATGTAGATTTAGTAGATGTCGATAGATATGTCGCTGCATTTGTTTACCTATCATATCGTCGTTCTAGCCAACCATTCACTAAGAGACAATTGATGGACGATTTTGATGTTTCTAGATACAAACTGAATAAAACAATTGAATTTATATTGAGCATATAAATTTATGAAATGAAAAGTATGATATATAATGCGCATAATGATTAATAAGTAGGAGGCATTTAAAATGACTGAAGTAGATTTTGACGTAGCAATAATCGGTGCAGGTCCTGCCGGCATGACAGCAGCAGTATATGCATCACGTGCCAATTTAAAAACTGTCATGATTGAACGCGGTATGCCAGGCGGTCAAATGGCAAACACTGAAGAAGTAGAGAATTTTCCAGGATTTGAGATGATCACAGGCCCTGATTTATCTACGAAAATGTTTGAACATGCAAAAAAATTTGGTGCGGAATACCAATATGGCGATATTAAATCTGTTGAAGATAAAGGTGACTATAAAGTTATCAATTTAGGGAATAAAGAAGTAACAGCTCATGCAGTTATTATCTCAACTGGAGCAGAGTATAAAAAGATTGGCGTTCCTGGTGAACAAGAATTAGGAGGACGTGGAGTAAGTTATTGTGCGGTTTGTGATGGAGCATTCTTTAAAAATAAACGTCTTTTCGTAATTGGCGGTGGAGATTCAGCGGTAGAAGAAGGAACTTTCTTAACTAAATTTGCAGATAAAGTAACGATTGTTCATCGTAGAGATGAATTACGTGCACAAAACATCTTGCAAGAACGTGCCTTCAAAAATGATAAGGTTGACTTTATTTGGAGTCATACACTTAAAACAATTAATGAAAAAGATGGTAAAGTTGGTTCAGTTACACTTGAATCAACTAAAGATGGTGCTGAACAGACTTATGATGCCGATGGTGTATTCATTTATATTGGAATGAAACCACTCACAGCGCCATTTAAAAATCTTGGTATTACAAATGACGCAGGATACATTGTCACACAAGATGACATGAGTACTAAAGTACGAGGTATTTTTGCTGCAGGTGATGTTCGTGATAAAGGATTACGTCAAATTGTTACTGCTACAGGAGACGGTAGTATTGCGGCGCAAAGTGCAGCTGACTATATTACAGAATTAAAAGATAATTAAAATTTAACTCATTTTACACATAGCTAGAACATTGTTTGCGTCAAAGTATCGTCATCAATGATTCTAGCTTTTTTAATTACAATATAAGTATGTTACTTTGCATATTTGAGTGTGATAAGATGAATTTAATATAATGATATTGATTGAAGATTATAATTGGTGGTGACTTAAGAAAATGGCAAGCAACGAAAAAGAAATGGGTAAAAGTGAATTGTTAGTTGTTACAGGTATGTCTGGAGCGGGTAAATCATTGGTGATTCAAAGTCTCGAAGATATGGGTTTTTTCTGTGTAGATAATTTACCACCTGTACTGTTACCTAAATTTGTAGAATTGATGGCTCAAGGAAATCCTTCATTGCAAAAAGTAGCAATTGCAATAGATTTAAGAGGTAAGGAATTATTTAAATCTCTAGTTAAAGAAATTGATATTATTAAAAGTCGCAATGACGTGATTTTAGATGTTATGTTTTTGGAAGCTAAAACTGAAAAAATTATTTCGCGTTATAAAGAATCAAGAAGAGCGCACCCACTAAATGAAAAAGGACAAAGATCATTAATAGATGCAATAAATGAGGAACGTGAACACCTATCAGAAATCCGAAGTATCGCTAATTACGTGATTGATACAACAAAATTAAAACCTAAAGAATTAAAGCAACGCATTTCAAAGTTTTATTTAGATGAAAACTTTGAAACATTTACTATCAACGTGACAAGTTTTGGTTTCAAGCATGGTATACAAATGGATGCTGATTTAGTTTTTGATGTCAGATTTCTACCTAATCCATACTATGTAGAGGAATTGCGTCCATTTACTGGTTTAGATGAGCCAGTGTACAATTACGTTATGAAGTGGAAAGAAACCCAAATATTTTTTGATAAATTAACGGATTTACTAAAATATATGATTCCTGGATACAAAAAAGAAGGTAAATCGCAATTGGTTATTGCTATAGGTTGTACAGGTGGACAACATCGATCAGTCGCATTAGCTAAACGTTTAGCTGAATATCTTAACGAGATTTTTGAATATAATGTTTATGTGCATCATAGAGATGCGCATATTGAAAGTGGAGAGAGATAATGAAACAAATGAACGTAGTACTTATTGGTGGTGGCACTGGACTTTCTGTCCTTGCTAGAGGCCTTAGAGAATTTCCAATAGACATTACTGCCATTGTTACTGTAGCGGACAATGGTGGGAGCACGGGGAAAATTAGAGATGTCATGGATATTCCAGCGCCTGGTGATATTCGTAATGTCATTGCTGCTTTAAGTGACTCGGAATCGATATTAACTCAATTGTTCCAGTACCGTTTTGGTGAAAATCAAGTAGATGGACATTCATTAGGTAATTTAGTTATTGCTGGAATGACTAACATTACCAATGACTTTGGGCACGCTATTAAAGAATTAAGTAAAGTTTTAAATATTAAAGGCCAAGTCATCCCTTCAACAAACACAAGTGTGCAACTCAACGCGGTGATGGAAGACGGTGAAATTGTACATGGAGAAACCAATATACCTAAAACACATAAAAAAATAAATCGTGTGTTTTTAGAGCCAAGTGATGTTGAACCAATGAATGAAGCGGTAGAAGCTTTAGAACAAGCAGATTTAATCGTCTTAGGACCAGGTTCATTATATACAAGTGTTATATCAAATTTATGTGTCAAAGGCATTTCAGAAGCATTATTACGTACCTCTGCCCCAAAACTTTATGTATCTAATGTTATGACACAACCAGGCGAGACAGATAATTATGATGTTAAAGAGCATATTGATGCACTTTCTCGACAAGTTGGTGAACCATTTATTGATTTTGTCATATGTAGCTCTGAATCCTATAGTAAAGATGTTTTACAACGATATGAAGAAAAGAATTCAAAACCAGTAGCAGTACATAAAGAACAATTAAAAGATAGTGGAATTAGAGTTTTAACGGCGTCTAATTTAGTTGAAATATCTAATGAACACTATGTCAGACATAACACAAAAGTATTATCAAAAATGATTTATGAACTTGCCTTAGATTTAACAAGTACAATTCGCTTTACTCCTAGTGATAAAAAGAAATAATTATAAGCGAAATCGTAGTTTATGATATGATAACTTAAGTGTGTGTTTAGAATTAGAAAATAACTTTACACCTCATTGGCGATACTATAAACAAGAATAGAAAAAAAGGATTAGGAAGGATGAGTGTTCAATGAGCTTTGCATCAGATATGAAAAATGAACTAACACGCATAGAAGTTGACGAATCGAATGCTAAAGCAGAGCTCAGTGCATTAATTCGCATGAATGGCGCACTTAGTCTATCAAATCAACAGTTTGTAATTAATGTACAGACAGAAAATGCAACAACAGCTCGTCGAATATATTCTCTTATCAAACGTATATTTAATGTTGAAGTTGAAATTTTAGTTAGAAAAAAGATGAAATTGAAAAAAAACAATATTTATATATGTCGAACAAAGATGTTAGCGAAAGAAATACTAAATGATTTAGGTATTTTAAAAGAGGGAGTTTTTACTCACGATATTGATCCGGATATGATCAAAGATGATGAAATGAAAAGAAGTTATTTAAGAGGGGCTTTCTTAGCAGGTGGTTCTGTAAATAACCCTGAAACGTCTTCATATCATCTCGAAATTTTTTCACAATATGAAGATCATTCCGAAGGTCTTACTAAATTGATGAATAGTTATGAACTCAATGCGAAACATTTAGAACGTAAAAAAGGGAGTATTGCGTATCTTAAAGAAGCTGAAAAAATTTCCGACTTTCTTAGTTTGATAGGTGGCTATCAAGCATTACTAAAGTTTGAAGATGTAAGAATTGTCCGTGATATGCGTAATTCGGTTAACCGTCTCGTAAATTGTGAAACAGCAAATCTTAATAAAACTGTTAGCGCAGCAATGAAACAGGTAGAAAGTATACAATTAATTGATGAAGAGATTGGGCTTGAAAATTTACCTGATCGTTTGAGAGAAGTAGCGAAGCTCAGAGTAGAACATCAAGAAATATCTTTAAAAGAATTGGGTGAGATGGTTTCTACAGGGCCTATATCTAAATCAGGTATGAATCACCGTTTAAGAAAGTTGAATGAATTAGCGGATAAAATAAGAAATGGTGAACAAATTGAATTATAAAAAATGAGATTTTAAGACTGAGATTACAAATAATCTCAGACATTAAAATCTCAACATTATTAAGCAACCCCCTCGAGAGGAATCGAACCTCTATTTTAAGAACCGGAATCTTATGTGTTATCCATTACACTACGAGGGGTAAATAGTGAAATAATCACATTTCTGTACGTCGTTCAATAAGGACGGTACAATAAAAACGATAATTCTAGTTTACAAATGAAAAGGTTAAGCGTCAAATTGAATTTTTGATTAATAAGCTTAATCTTTGACCATTTTTGACTTTTAAGGTAAAATAATTTTAACAGTTATTATAAGGAGGAAAAATAAATGAATTTAATTCCTACAGTTATTGAAACAACTAACCGCGGTGAACGTGCGTATGATATATATTCACGTTTATTGAAAGACCGTATTATCATGCTAGGTTCTCAAATTGATGATAACGTAGCTAACTCTATTGTGTCACAATTATTATTCTTGCAAGCGCAAGATTCTGAAAAGGATATTTATTTATATATTAATTCACCAGGTGGCAGTGTAACTGCTGGATTTGCTATTTATGATACTATCCAGCATATCAAACCAGACGTACAAACAATCTGTATTGGTATGGCAGCGTCTATGGGTTCATTCTTGTTAGCAGCAGGTGCAAAAGGTAAACGATTTGCACTACCTAATGCTGAAGTTATGATTCACCAACCTTTAGGTGGTGCACAAGGACAAGCAACTGAAATTGAGATTGCAGCAAATCATATTTTAAAAACACGTGAAAAATTAAATCGTATTTTATCAGAACGTACAGGTCAATCTATTGAAAAAATTCAACAAGATACTGATCGCGACAACTTCTTAACAGCTGCAGAAGCTAAAGAATATGGATTAATTGATGAAGTAATGGAGCCAGAAAAATAATAAAATAAACGTTTCATTATTATTGATTAATACACAAAACCCTAGTAGACGAAAATGTATATTGGCACTGAACCCTTAAAACGGGAACTTAAT
>NZ_KV838757.1:0-1841 GCF_001838765.1 Staphylococcus sp. HMSC34G04 | reverse complement strand
ACTGCTCCTGTTACATCATCCTCAGTTGTTGGGTCACCATACTCTTTTATAACCTTGTCTGTTTTTGGATGATAGGATTTCTCTTGAGTAGCAACTACGAATGAATCTGAACCTACATCTTTACCACCTGAAACTAAGTATACTGTATAAACATCGCCAGCTTTCGCAGCCTCAGGTACCACAAATGTACCTTTTTGTTCACCATCAGTATATGAAGTAATATCATCTGTTTTCTTAATTACCTTACCTTCTTGATCTCTCCATTCTATATGAGATGGAAGTGGTGATAATTGTGAGCCACTTAAATCAATGTTAATTGTGTCTCCAGGTTGTGCTGGTTGTGTAGTGTTATTGTACTTCACAATATCAATTTTAGTGTCCGTTGTCGGAATTAATGCAAAATTGACATTATACCATCCGCCCTTAGCCGGTTTAGAAACTGGTGCTGTTTGAGGCGTAAATGATAAATTTGAATTTGCCCCAGTAAAAATTGGTGAGGTAAATGAAGAATATCCTAGTACTTTTTCTCCATCAGGATTCATTACGTAACCATAGATATAATCATTATTAATTTTTTTATCTGTTGGGAAGTGAACAGTATAATATCCATCCGCATTTGTCTCACCATAAACCGTTGCTGATATATATTCGGGATGATCTTTTAATAATGTTTTTGTTGCGTCTGCTTGTTCTGCTTTAGGTAAACTTTCTACTTGATTTTTATATGCTTGAACGCCTTCATTAGTTAAAGATGAAAATACAACAGTATAACCATCTGCTATTCTATCACTTGCAGCTGGGTTATAACTTGGACCAGTTGCCGAGTTAGCTAAGTCTCCCCCAGTTCCTGTTTCTAACCATACACGACCTTGGATAGAATTTGTTGAAAGTGGAGCGTCAGCGCCTTGAGTGTCATGAATCCATTCAGATTGTGGGCGAGTCATATATTCACCATCAGGTTCAATCCCCATAAAGATACCTGTACGTTGCATATTTTTACCTGCTAATGGGAACTGGCCAATATTATTACTAGTACTTGAATCTACATATGAACCGGGTAAAAAACCGCCTGCGGTACGTAACATTGTTGCTGTATTACCATTATGTGTTTTAAAGTCTTCAATCCAAATTCTATAATATTGATTATTTGCAGCACGATACGTATGTTCTTTACCATTTGCATCTTTATATGGTTTTCTTAAGTCAAACGCATAGGCTCCGGGTCCAACTTGCGAACCACCTGATTTTTCTATTGATTTAGTTGCCGCTTTATATATTGGTGATACCACACCATCTTTATCAATCCATTGCATATAAACGGGTGTACCTTCAGGAACTGGTGTTAATCCATTTGCCATTGTTGCAGGTGTTCCTTTATCCACCATCCACGCACGTCCAGATAGTGTATTTGCAGCATTTGTAGCATCTGTAGTTGAGTTAATATAACCATTTTTAAGCGCGTCTGCTTCAATAATTCGATTGTTATCAGTATTGGATACATTATCATTGGTTGGCGTATCAGCAGCAAATAATCTTGGTCTTAACGTATTTGTTGTTTCTTCATTACGTGCAGTAGCTAAATTTACGCTTAACGGCGTAGCAAGTGGTGTTTCATTATCATTATTAACATAACCATTCTGAATAAGCGCAGCGATGGCTTCTACTTCTGTTACATTAGATACATCTACCCCGGCATTTTCTAGAGCTTGAACAATATCATCACTTGATATATTTAACTCTTCAGAGATATTTTGAATTGAAGCACTAGCTTCAGGTTGCTCAATAATGTCACTACTTGTTGTTTTGTTCTCTGTTGATGGTTGATTTGTTTCTGTACCTTC
>NZ_KV838756.1:464-689 GCF_001838765.1 Staphylococcus sp. HMSC34G04 | reverse complement strand
TGGGTTCAAGAATATGCTCCTATTTTGTATCAAATTTGGAAGAAAAAGAATAACAAAGCGTATTATAAGTGGCGTATTGATGAGACATATATCAAAATCAAAGGAAAATGGTGTTATTTGTATCGTGCCATTGATGCAGATGGTCATACATTAGATATTTGGTTACGTAAGAAACGAGATAATCAATCAGCATATGCGTTTATTAAAAGACTTATTAAACAGTTT
>NZ_KV838756.1:0-364 GCF_001838765.1 Staphylococcus sp. HMSC34G04 | reverse complement strand
TTTGGTAAACCTCAAACAATTATTACAGATCAAGCACCTTCAATGAAGGTGGCCATGTCTAAGTTGAGGAAAGATTTTAAACTCAAATCTAATTGTCATTGTACATCTAAGTATCTTAATAACCTCATTGAACAAGATCATCGTCATATTAAGGTGAAGAAGACAAGCTATCGAAGTATTAATACGGCAAAGAACACGCTCAAAGGCATTGAATGTATTTATGGATTATATAAAAGGAACCGTAGGTCTCTTCAGATCTACGGATTTTCTCCTTGTCACGAAATTAGTTACATGTTAGTCAGTTAAACGAAGACTGACACAATAAAATGGTGATTAGCTATATTTTTCTAACTTTGCAACAGAA
>NZ_KV838755.1:30672-52098 GCF_001838765.1 Staphylococcus sp. HMSC34G04 | reverse complement strand
CCTAATAACAATCAAACAGCAACTGGTACACAGGATGCCATTGGTGATCAAAATACGCAACAAGGCAATGCAGGTAATAAAGGCAATGCAGGTAATAAAGGCAATACAGGCAATGCAGATAAAGATGCTAAAGTAAATACTAATGATGATGAAACAAAAACAGATGTTAAAAATGGTACTGAATTACCTGAAACAGGACTAAGTAATGAATATGATTATACAACTACAGTATTTGGTTCTATCGCTTTAATATCTTCACTTCTATTATTAAGACGACAAAGAAAAGAATCTAAATAATACTTAACATCTTTATAACGAGTAAATCGCAATATCGATTTACTCGTTATTTTAATTTCTTAAAAAATTAATTTATCGCAATATTAAATATTGAATAACTACAAAAGACGAAGAAACTGAATAAGATAAAAAGAGAACACACTCGGTGACAACGTTGATGATTCACAATATAGAGTATTAAATTGCTCTATTCAATTGTTAAGTATTTTTTACATTCGGTCACACATAAATCAATACTCTGTTTTAAAATCAACTAAATTTCTATAAATATAAGAGGCATATTTAAATTAGTTTGATTTTATTATTTATATATCCTTAAAAAAGAGATTCCTTAAATATAGATATGAAGTGTATTGGTAAGACATGATAAATACTTTATTATTGTACTAAATTCCTATAAATAAATTATTCTAGCTACTCTAGTTCAAAACAAAAAATCCAACAATCTCACACGAGATTGTTGGATTTATTTCTTGTGTTATATTATTTAGAAACTACTTCTTCACCATTGTATGAACCACAGTTTTTACATACGCGGTGAGATAATTTGTATTCGCCACAGTTAGGGCATTCAGTCATACCAGGTACTGAAATTTTAAAATGCGTACGGCGTTTATTTTTTCTTGTTTTAGACGTTCTTCTTTTTGGTACTGCCATGATTAATCCTCCTTAGAATAGACACTTAATTCAAAATGTCAGCTCAATTAATAATTATTATATCATTAATTCAACTGCTATTGATCTTTATCGTATAATTGTTGTAATTTTTGAAGCCTTGGATCAACTTTTCTTTGTTCAGAATCACTATCTTGCTCTTTTTGAACTTCAGTCAATTGATCTTCATCAATGACTTCCCAACCATTGCCTTCAGTTAACATTTGATCACTATGTTCAGAATAGGCACGCATAGGTTTTTCAATAATTACAAGCTCTTCAGCAATGTCTTTAATATTAATCATACCGTCAGTTACAAGATGATAATGTTCATCTTCTTGATCGTCACTATCGGTATAACCATCATAGCCTTCCAAATCAAATACTTCTGAAGTAGATACATCAAGAGGCACATCAACTGGTACTAAAGTACGAGCACAAGGCATTGTGTAAGTTCCAGTAACATGCATATCTGCAATCACTTCATTTGATTTGACTGTCAACTGTCCTTCAACATTGATATCTGAAAGATCAATTAAATCTAATGATTCTCTTAAATGCTCAAAATTAACCGTTTGATTAAATTCAAATGGCTTACCTTGATATTTTCTCAATTGTGTTATTGACCATTTCATATGGCTTCACCTCTAACAAGCACAAAATTTATTTTAACTTTCTAAACAAAAGTTGTCAAGATTTTTTCTTAACATACCTCGTTCTGTTACAATACTTATGATGAATACTGAAAAGGAGAAATGCAAATGAAAAGTGTTGGACTGATAACTGAATATAATCCTTTTCATAACGGGCACTTATTTCACGCTTCATTGTCAAAACAACGCTCTGAAACTAATGTAACTATTGCCATTATGAGTGGTAATTTTGTGATGCGTGGAGAACCAGCAATCTATCATAAATTTAAACGTACTGAAATGGCTTTATCTGCTGTAGATTTGGTCGTTGAGCTACCATTGATAGGTAGCCTATCTTCAAGTGATACCTTTGCGGAAATTGCTATTAAAACGGCTCAGTATCTCGATATAGATATTATATCTTTTGGCAGTGAAAGTGCGTCCTTAAAAGATTTACAATATCTTGCAACACAAATGATTGCCTATGAAACACATCCAGTTTTTAAAGAGAAATTAAAACAAGGTAAAAGCTATCCACGAATCTTAAGTGAGTTAACACATAACGACACACTTTTGCAATCCCCAAACAATATTTTAGGAATAAGCTACCTTAAAGCAATGCAGCAATTTGCACCTCGCATGTCAGCATTGACTATTAAAAGAGAAGGTTCACTTCATCATCAAACAGTAATTGATCACCATCATTTTGCAAGTGGAACATCTATTAGGCGTTCTCTAATGAATGATAATGAAGATTGGAAAAATGTGGTCCCAAACCAAATACAATCTCTATATTGTACACCTCATACTACGGTTGAGGATACATTTCCTTTTATCAAACACCAATTAATTACACAGCCAAAAGAGAGCCTTCATTCTATATACACAATAAATGAGGGCTTTGAAAACCGCTTGCAAACAATGATTCATCGAAGTGATTCCTTTGAGTCTCTAATATCAAACCTTAAAACAAAACGTTATACGCAGACATATATTCAACGTGTATTAATGAATGTGTTATTAAATATAACGAAAGATGATGTTAACAAGGAAATTAACGCTGTTAGAGTTTTAGGAATGAGTGAGAAAGGACGTTCGTATTTAAAATATTTAAAAGCGACTTATCCAAATCGTCACTACATTACTAATGTAAATCAAAAGACTGCACATTATTTTAAAAATGAAATTAAAGCGACTCATGTATATAATCTATTAAGTAATCAATCACTGACAGACTTTAACACACCCTTAGTACGCATTTAAATGTTATAAAAGACCCGAAGTCTTACAACTCAAGCATAGTGTTAGATACAAAAAATAATTGTAGTTTAATACCATTGTAGTCAACGTTATTCTTTCACTGACCTGAGCTTTTTTGTCAAATTTCGTATATAGAGTTACCTTTCATCTTTCTATTAACTTTATAATAAAAGAATCTGCTCTATTGGGTGTATCACTTCATATTATATATATATTGCTGTAATCATTATGAACAGAAACTGTAACATCTTTTTTGTAGTTTTGTTGTTCATTATAACTAAAATCCCTCAATAGAGTATCTTGTAATTAGATACCCTATCGAGGGATTTTTGACTGGATAGTTAAGAGGTGACAGCCATTTCATATATAGAACTAAATGACTGTTATACACCCCTATATGTACAGTCGCCTCAGACATTAAATTTCTTTTTTAATGCTCTTTCGACATGAGGCGGTACAAAAGGTGATATATCCGCTTGATATGCAGCTACTTCTTTAACTATACTTGAACTTATAAATGAATAGTTTGCACTTGTCATCATGTACATTGTTTCAATATTACTATTTAACTTTTTGTTCATAGAAGTAAGTCGTAGTTCATATTCAAAGTCACTTACAGCTCTTAAACCTCGAATAATTGTCTTTGCACCTACTTGATCACAAAAATCAACAAGCAATCCATTAAAATGATGCACTTGAATATTAGGCAAATGTTTAACTGACTCTTCAATCAACGCCATGCGTTCTTCTGAGTCAAACGTTCCACCTTTACTACTATTTTTTAGTACACAAACATGGATTTCATCAAAGCGATCGGCGCTTCTTTCAATGATATCTAAGTGACCATATGTAATTGGATCAAAACTACCGGGAATAACTGCTCTTGTCTTACTCATATTATTCTCCTTTTTCAAGTAACAAAGTATCTGTCAAACCATAATGATAACGCTTAATCATTTGAAATGGCGCAATTGTTATTTCTTCATTATGACTAAACTCACAAACGATAATACCATTTTCTTTTAATAAGTTAAACTCTGCTATACGAGAAATCGCCTCATTTATAAGCCCTTTATTATAAGGTGGATCTAAAAAAATAATATCGAATTGTACTTCTCGTTTAGCAAGTGCTTTAAGTGCTCTGTCAGCATTATTTTTATAGACTTCTGCTTGTGACATTAAATCCAATTGATTAAGATTAGCTTTTATAACCTTGACCGCTTTAAAATTTTGATCTACAAAAATCATTTTATCCATACCACGTGATAATGCTTCAATGCCTAGTGCACCACTACCGGCAAATAAGTCTAATCCTAAACCAGAAACATCATATAAACTATTAAAAATACCTTCCTTAACTTTATCCATAGTTGGGCGAGTATTTCGCCCCTCTAAACTTTCTAGCGCTTTACTTTTATGCTTACCCGCAATTACACGCATTGACTCACACTTCCATTTCATTCATTTATTTAATATAATTTGAAGATAAAGGAGTTTGATTTATTTATGAAACAATCATTTATTAAAATTGGTGAAGGTTTAACCGATTTATTCGAATTTACTACTCTTATAGAATATAATCATACGCGAATCAATCGTATTGTATATTTCCATACACCTCATTCTGAGAAACAATTATCATCCGTCGCAATAATAATGAACCCTACTGCTGAAAAACATTTCCAGGCCATGTACATCATGACAAATGCATTAAAATATCCCTATCCAGAGGGCAACAAAAAATTCAAGATGATTAATTCAGCTGCAGAAAATTATGACATTCCAGTTGTAGGTATCGACGTACAACCTCCTGATGTGTACCCAGACTTAGAATTATATTTTAACTACCTTATCAGTGTTTTGCGTCTTCAAAGATGGATACCACCTTTGCAATAAATTGATACTCTATTGTATTTCATGTTTTTCTTTTTCATATGTTTTTTTCAAATATTTATATGGAGAACCTTGAATATCGTGAACGTACTTGAGTTGCATAAGTTTATGAACAATATTGTCAGCATCTGCTTCATTTATATACATCACAACATATTTTCGTTGACGGTTTGAGTGCACGATGTGACCATATTTTCTAATTTGTCGCTCATGTTTCATATGTTTTAAATAAATAATTAAACTCGTTCTAGGAATTATATTCATTTCTTACTCACTCCATTATTTATACATTTGTTATCATATCATGACTTTATAAGTAATGAAATAACTAAGGATTAACCTAAACGATAAAAGTAATATTGAAATTCTATGACTTTAAACTTTATCTATCTTAAAATAATGATGAGAAAAAGTAATCATAACCATCGTACCCAACAATAGTATTGGGGTACACTCACTTTAACTATCACTAGGAGGATTCGATTATGGCTCATTCAAAAAAATGGTTTATTAATGGTACTTTAGCAACAGCCGGTATTATAAGCAGTCTATTTTACTTTTTTAAAAATAAAAATAAACCACCGCAACAATTAAAATCAATTCCACCTTTCTTCTCAGGTCAAGCACCTTACATACTTGCACATAGAGGTGGCATGGCAATGCGTCCAGAGCAAACACAGTTGGCATTTGATAATGCTGTTGAATATGGACTGGATGGCTTTGAAACAGATGTACGACTAACTAAAGATGAACAACTCATTGTTTTTCACGATGCACTTGTCGACCGTACAACTAATGGTTCAGGTAAAGTGAGTGAACATACTCTAGCTGAACTAAAACGCTTAGATGCGGGATATCATTTTACTGATATCAATAATCAAACCCCTTATCGCGGGCATGATAAAGCTAAGATTTTATCATTCGAGGAACTGCTTGAATTGTACCCTAATATGTATATCAATGTGGATTTAAAAGATGCGCCAGACACCTATGAAGGTCGTATCGCACCAAAAGTGATTTTCGATAATATCATCAAACATGGGGCACAACATCGAGTGCTCGTTACAAGTTTCCATAAAAAACAAATTCAACGTTTCACTGAGTATAACCAAGCTGACATTGCTATCGGTGCTAGTGAAGCCGAAGTTGCTGAAGGTTTTCTTAAATTTAATGGCATGTTAGGTCATACATTTAAACCTCAAGCGGACACATTCCAAATGCCAGTTGCATATAAAGGAATTTCATTAACTTCTAAGCGTTTCATTCAATGGCTTAACTTAAATAATATTGTACCCGGTTACTATGGTGTGAATAGTATAGATTTAATGACAGACTTATATCATAAAGGTGTTCATACCTTAGTGACAGATCGCCCAGATTTAGGTCAACAATTTAAAGAAACATTAAAATAAATTGAAATATAAGTTTTTTAATGATTGCTCATTATTAATTTAACTCAAAATACCTAGGACATCCGAATTGTCCTAGGTATTTAACATATCTACCACGCGTTTCTGAAATAAAAGTGTATTTACTTTTAGTCTTTTAACATTAATTTATCTTTAGCTAAATAATGCAATATTTACGATGTCATTATTTAATCTATTTTACTTTGTATATAGTTTGAGCGGTACAAGTATTTTTCATAAATGAGCATCGTTAAAAATAGAAATGACTTTGATAAAGTGTGAATCTAAAATTTTGTTTTATAAAATATATATACAGTAGACTTACCTTTCATAAAACTATAATGGACAAAAAGAGGTGTGAAATAGTTTATTAATCCATTTCACGTCTCTTAAAAATGATACAAACCGCTTCCTTCAAAGTAACAAATTCTTAATTACAAAGATTTATCTTCTGTATAACATTAATTACACAAACATTATTCTTTGATATTACTGATTAATTAATGCTTTGATCATGCCTTTTAATTACAATGAACAGTTACATGTGCCACCAGAGGCACATCCATCATGTCCAGTTTGGAAGAAAGGATTACCTGTTTCAATTTTTACATGCTCAGAAACAGCAAATGCGATTTTGGACATCACTTCGTCAATTAAATTTTGTAATGCCACTTCCTTTGCTTTATACTCCATTACTACTGGAAGCATTTCATAAGCACGTTTTCGTTGTCGTGTTTCTAACATAATATCTTTGTAGTCGGGATGATATTTTCCAAATCTCATCACATCATCATACTTATCTTTCACTTTTAGAAAAGCTTGATAAAATAGACTTGCCTCATCATCAGCATCTAATTGTATTTTAGCTCGTCGGTATGATACATAAATATCAGATTGTACAATCATATCCGAGATATCCTCAATATCATCTAAAATGTCTAATATTTCTTCAGTAATCACAGAATCATCCTTTATTTACTTTACTTTTCTACAAATATTAATGAGTAGTAATCACTCATCACTTCTCCACCCATTTCATCATACTTATTACTTAACAAGCGCGAGCGATGAATATCAGAATTAATCCAACTATGGATAAGTGTAGGTACATCGTCAAAATCATAACCTACATTTTGACTTGCCGACTTATAACTTACATGGCGCTCATCCAGTTGCTGTGTTAAAGCATTCTCAGTAAACTCCACACTGTCAGATCCTTTATCCGTTGCTTCATACAAATTGATAGCAGCAATACGAGCAATATCGTTATTAACTTTAAGTGATTTTAAATTTTTCATTTCTCTCATTTTATTCGTTACTTCATAGAGTGTAATCAATTGATTAGGATTTTGTTCATGAGGAATTTTATCGTCGGAACTTTCACTAATTCGTCCCTCATCTTCTACTCTATTTAACTTATATGGTTGTAGTGTTGCCAATGTATTTGCATCTAAAAATCTCACTGCCAAAATTTTATTAGTCTGTTGATCAGAATATATTTGAGCATAAACATCTCCATATTTAATTAACGTCTGTGTCTTTAAATCTTCATCAGACATTTCAAATTTATAAGTTTTACCTTTCGTCTTGACAGTTGGTTCTGGATTAATACTAGTATCTTCAAAAATATGAGATGAATTTTCACCTATTTTAAGTGGGCTCACTTTTACACCTTTTCCTGTGGCATAAACTGATGTGATTGTTCCTTTATTAGTACTTACAATATAATATTCATCTTTGTGTTTAAAGACATAATTTTTAAAACCATTTTTATATGGATAAGACCGGTCAGCTTGTCCATAATGATGCGTTAGAGTTTTAATATCTTTTCCAATCCAAGTCCCTATCCCTTCTTTAGGTTTAGGGTTCTCAGCATCCTTATTCGCCTGTTTAAATTGCTCTGTCTTAGTTGTCTTGCTATTTTTATTAGGATTCTCTAGAACATCAAACTTTAAACGTGGTGAGTAAAAGAGATAAATTAAAAATGTCACTAATAATATAACACCAATAACTTTAATTATTAACTTTTTCATCTTTCACCCACCTCTTAATAATTATATATATTGTACAAAAATGTCCTAACCTTTTTCAACATAAGTGAAACGTGTAAACATTCCCCATCATTATTCTTATAAAAAATTTTAAATACTTTTGTATTCTTTATTTATACAAAAGTAAACATGAATGAATTTTCAAACATCTTAAAAGCTAAATATTGAAAAGATATATATCGTATCAGTAAAAAACGACTTCAGTATGATTACAGATCTCGCTTCAATTTATTTAAAATATTTAGATAGGATTTGAGTCATATGTGATATGTATGTAACTGTAGAAATAGTAGATAATGATTAGGAATAAAAAATTTGTTTATTGTATAATTTATGACAACCTGACAACTAAGTTATCTTCGTTCAGTACATAAAAATACCTGAGACAACCATTTGTGTCTCAGGCTCTTATAAAGAAAATTTATAGACCTAATGTAGCTTTAAGCAATGATGTTGTTTCTCCACCTGGATACAATATATATAACAATACATAAACTGCAACACCAGTAATTGCGGTAAAGAACCAAATTATTGAAGCCCAAGGCCCAATCTTTCTGTGAATATGAAGTTTATCTTTGAAGGCTAAAATGATTTGAATTAAGCCTAAAACGCCACCAACTGTTGCAAGAATGATATGGAAAACTAAGAAAATAGTGTAATAAACTTTAATAGAACTTGGTCCACCGAAAGCTGTATTACCGATAAAAATAGTTCTTGCTGCATAAATAATAAAGAATGTTAAAGCGAAAAAGGCAGCCCATAGCATAATGTTTTTATGCTTATGAACTTGACGTTTCCAAATCAATGTCCAACCAATAGCGACTAAAATCGCACTAATAACAATACACGATGTACTTATCGTTGGTAAAATGGGTACGTTCATAAGTTTCATCCTTACTTAAGTTAATTTATATCATCTTGATTAATGAAACAACTACAACGAGCGCAAAGAATACTACTAAGTAGTTCAATGAATAAATGAACATTTGCGTTGCCCATTTAGTTTGATTAGATTCTTTTCTGAACGTTGTAAAACCTAAAGCTAACCATCCTAAATTAAGTAGTGTAGCAATAACAACAAAAGTTACACCTAAATTAGATAATAAGAATGGTAATGGTAATAATAACACTAACCAAATAAACATGCTTACTCTTGTCCGTTTGAAACCTTTCACTGATGGTAACATAGGAATATTTGCAAGCGCATACTCATCACTACGTTTAATTGCAAGAGCGTAGAAATGGATGGGTTGCCAACAAAAGACAACTAAGAAGAGTGCTACTGCTGGTAAACTTAATGATCCATCGATAGCTACCCAACCAATTAATGGCGGTACAGCTCCAGGAAAACTTCCAACAACAGTATTCCAAGTTGTGTGACGCTTAGACCAAATTGAATAGTAAGATACATATCCAACAATACCAATTAATCCTAAAACACCAGAAGGTATATTTAATAAGAATAAACATGCTTCACCTATTAACATCATCCCAAAACTTAACATTAATAAGTTTCTATCAGATATTCTATCATTTACTGTTGGTCTACTTTGCTTACTTGGCATAATGCGATCAATATCTTGATCATAATAATTATTTAAAGCACAAGCGCCCCCCATAATAAGCGTAGAGCCAACTAGCATCAATAGTATTTGTGGAATGGAAGATAGGAAGGAATGGTTTGTCATTACTATTGCAAGCCATGCGCCTGCAAAAGCAGGTATTAAATTACCTTGAACAAGGCCCATTTTAATAATTTGTTGTAATTCTTTGAAGGATACACGGCCCGTAGTATGTGACAAAGTTTGATCTTTGTTCATAATTCCCCTCCTTAAATTTCTCATATAGTATAATGATATAGTAAATCACATAAAAAGACTAGGTTTTATAAAATTAAATTGTGACACTTTTACGACATTATAAATCGTCAATTTTGTGACACACTTAAAAATGTTATTCTTGATATAATAAGTTAAAAGTAAAAATATGTACATTAATTTAAAGTCATTTTTCTTCAAGTGTCGTATTAAATGAAGTATCAATTAACGAGTCTTTCAATGACTTTATTCTATTATGTAATATTATAATTTAATACTTTAAATTAATGATGGGGTGTTTATCATTGTTTAGAAAGCAAAACCTTAAATGGTTAGGTGTTTTAGCTACGATTATTATGACCTTTGTACAATTAGGTGGCGCCCTCGTAACTAAAACAGGATCAGAAGATGGTTGTGGCTCGTCTTGGCCTTTATGTAACGGCGCTCTACTTCCAGAAAATTTACCAATACAAACAATTATAGAACTGAGTCATCGCGCAGTATCAGCCATTTCACTTATAGTTGTATTATGGCTTGTAATTACAGCTTGGAAAAATATTGGATATATTAAAGAAATCAAACCACTCTCTATTATTAGTGTTGGTTTTTTATTAGTTCAAGCACTTGTAGGTGCTGCTGCTGTGATATGGCAACAAAATCCTTATGTATTAGCACTACATTTTGGTATATCACTTATCAGTTTCTCTTCTGTTTTCTTAATGACATTAATTATTTTCTCAATTGACAAAAAATATGAAGCTGACATTTTATTTATTCACAAACCTTTACGTATCTTAACTTGGTTGATGGCTATCATAGTATACTTAACTATTTATACTGGTGCTTTAGTTAGACATACTAAATCAAGTCTTGCTTATGGTGCTTGGCCTATTCCATTTGATGATATCGTTCCTCATAATGCGCATGATTGGGTACAATTCTCTCACAGAGGTATGGCGCTCATCACTTTTATCTGGATTATGATTACATTTATACACGCTATTAAGAATTATTCAGATAATCGAACTGTACGCTATGGTTATACTGCATCATTTATACTTGTTATCCTTCAAGTTATTACAGGTGCTTTATCAGTCATAACTAATGTCAATTTAATTATTGCGTTATTCCATGCTTTGTTTATCACATACTTATTCGGAATGATTGCTTACTTTATTTTACTAATGTTAAGAACGACGAGAAGTCTAAAATAATTTATTTTTTTCATAAATTTATAACAATTAAAAAGACACGCCACTCAAAATACCATAACGGTAAGATAAGTGGCGTGTTTTAATATATTTAAGTAAAAATAGACCATCTAAATATCTTACTAATCTAGATGGTCATATTAACTATGATTGTTTTTCAATTTCCACTAATAAATCTCCTGTGGCAATGGCATCTCCATTAGCAACATTTATTTGCTTAATAATTCCATCAAATGGCGCCTGAATCGTCGTTTCCATCTTCATTGCTTCAGTGATTAATAATGGTTGATTAGCTTGAACTTCATCACCTACTGACACTTTAACTTCAGTTACAGAACCAGGCATTTGAGCACCAATATGATTTGGATTTGATTTATCCGCCTTAGGTTTAACATTAGCATTCGTTTTTACATTTTCATCTTGAATATAAATACGTCTTGCTTGACCATTCATAGCGTAATAAATTGTACGTTTACCATTCTCATCTGGTTCACTGATTGTTTCTAATTTAATAATTAGACGTTTACCAGTATCAATTTCAATTTCAACTGTTTCACCATTACGCATGCCGAATAAGAATGTCGGTGTATCCAGTAAAGATACATTACCAAATTGCTCTTTAGTTTGAATATATTGTTTATATACCTTCGGATAAAGTACATAACTAATTATATCTTGTTCTGTTACCTCGTCTTGTTGTATGTCGCTTAATTCTTGACGGATTGCTTCAAAATCGACTGGCTCCAAGTATTCCCCTGGTCTTTCAGTAATTGGTTGCTGTCCTTTTAAAATAACATCTTGCAATTTCTTGTTGAATCCATTGACAGGTTGTCCAATATCACCTTTAAAGAATGACACAACAGATTCTGGGAAATCTAATTTATAACCATCATTGATGACAGTATCTTCATCAAGATCATTTTGCACCATATATAGTGCCATATCTCCAACTACCTTTGAAGATGGTGTTACTTTTACAAGATCTCCAAACAGGAAGTTGACACGACGATACATCTCTTTGACTTCATCAAAACGTTCACCCAATCCTAAACTTTTAGCTTGTTGACTTAAGTTTGAATATTGGCCACCCGGCATTTCATGTTGATAAATTTCTGTATTTGGTGATTTGATATCACTCTCAAAGTCTGCATAGTAAGGTCTGACTACAGACCAGTAATGACTTAATTCTTCTAAACCATCAATATCAGTTCTTAAATTACGTGGGAATCCATTTAGTGCATAATATAATGAGTTTGCACTTGGTTGACTCGTTAAACCACTCATAGATGCAACAGCAGTATCAATAATATCTACGCCAGCATCAATGGCTTGTTTATATGTCAACAACCCATTTCCACTTGTATCATGTGTATGTAAATGAATTGGAAGATGTGTTGCCTCACGTAATTCACCAATTAATTCGTAAGCTGCCTTCGGTTTCAACAAACCAGCCATATCTTTAATTGCTAAAATATGGAATCCTTCTCTTTCCAGCTCTTTAGCCATTTTAACGTAATAATCTAAAGTATAAATATTAGAACGTTCAGCATTTAAAATATCACCTGTATAACAAATTGTACCCTCAGATACCATTCCCGCTTCTTGAACAGCTTCATTTGCTACTTTCATTTGATCAACCCAGTTCAATGAGTCGAAAATACGGAAAACATCTACACCAGCTTTTGCACTTTCATGAACGAATTTCTTAATTACGTTATCAGGATAGTTTTTATAACCTACTGCGTTCGAAGCGCGTAATAACATTTGGAATAACACATTCGGAATGGCTTTGCGCAATCTTTCTAAACGTTCCCATGGATTCTCTTTCAAGAAATTATAAGCGACATCAAATGTTGCACCACCCCACATTTCTAATGAAAAACTATCTTTAAACACTTCAGCAGTTTTAGATGCAATGTTCATCATATCTTTTGTTCTTACTCGTGTTGCAAGTAAAGATTGGTGTGCATCTCTAAATGTAGTATCGGTAATTAAAACATCTTCTTGTTCTCTCACCCAATTTGCAACACCTGTTGGTCCATGTTGCTCAAGGATTTGTTTTGTTCCAGATAACTGATTGATTTTCTTTTGAGAAATTTTTGGGATTTTGGTAGATTCATATTCTGGTTTTGGACGCTTTTCTACATTAGGAAATCCGTTTATCGTCACATTACCAATATACTCTAAAGTCTTGGTACCTCTATCCAATGTCGGTGCAATATCGAAAAGTTCAGGTGTTTCTTCAATAAATTTAGTAGTATAATCACCACTTCTAAATTTATCATTACGCATAACATTGATGAGAAATGGAATATTCGTTTTTACACCACGAATTCGCATTTCGCGTAATGAACGTTCCATTTTCTCTTCAGCTTGTTTAAATGAAACGGCATGTGTAGAAAGCTTAACTAATAGTGAATCGTAGTAAGGTGAAATTTCTGCACCTTGGAATCCATCACCTGCATCAAGTCTCACTCCAAAACCGCCACTTGATCGATATGCAATAATTGTGCCAGAATCTGGCATAAAATCATTAGTAGGATCTTCAGTTGTTATACGACATTGTATCGCATACCCTAAAGTTTGTATTTCATTTTGGTGTGGCATAGAGATTTTATCTCCAAATAACGATTCTCCATCAGCAACTAAAATTTGCGTTTTTACAATGTCTATACCAGTAATCATTTCAGTAATTGTATGCTCAACTTGAACACGTGGATTAACCTCAATGAAGAAAAATTCATCTCCAGAAACTAAAAATTCCACTGTTCCAGCGTTGACATATTTAATATTTTTCATCAGTTGAATTGCGGCATCACAAATTCGCTCTCTTAATTTGTTAGAAAGACCTACTGAAGGTGCAACTTCAACGACCTTTTGATGACGTCTTTGCACGGAGCAATCTCTTTCATACAAATGAATGATATTCCCGAATTCGTCACCAATAACTTGAACTTCTATATGTTTTGGATTATCAATATATCTTTCAATATAAACTTCACTATTACCAAATGACTTTTCGGCTTCTGATTTCGCACGATGGAAAGCGTCTTCTAACTCGCTTGATTCACGAACGATTCGCATACCTTTACCGCCGCCACCGCTAGTGGCCTTAATCATAAGTGGGTAACCTGCTTCATTAGCAAACTGTTCTGCAGCTTCAAAACTTTCAATAGGACCATCTGTACCTGGGATTACAGGTAAGTTAGCGTTAATAGCAGTTGTTCTTGCCTTAACCTTATCTCCGAACATGTCTAGATGTTCTAGATGCGGACCTATAAATTTAATGCCTTCCTCAGCACATCGGCGTGCAAATTGCTCATTTTCACTTAAAAAACCATACCCAGGATGAATTGCATCGACACCCGCGCGAAGAGCTACTTCGATGATACGTTCGATATTCAAATAACTTTCAGCAGGTCCTAAGTCACTTCCCACTAAATAGGATTCATCTGCTTTATATCTATGTAACGAACTTTTATCTTCATTAGAATAAATTGCTACTGTACTAATATTTAATTCTGCTGCCGCTCTAAAAATTCTAATAGCGATTTCACCACGGTTAGCAACAAGTAATTTCTTTATTTGTTTCAAAAGCCAAGACACCCCTTAGAATGTTACGAATTTTCTAAATAATTAGATAATAAAATTTTATCTCAAATGATTGAATAATTCTATAGTTATTCATGAAAGAATCATATCATTTATCAATTTGTAACATTTAATTAAATAAATTAGTTCAAACTGACTACACTATGTGTAAGTTAAGTTGTCAGTCAATTACTAGAAAACTTATAAATGTTAATAATTTAATATTATCATCTATATAAGAATGACGCTAGTTAAAGTATACAGATTTACAGAATCTTAAATTGTGATCATGAGTAGTGACTAACTATACCAAATATTATGATATGAAAAACCCAAGAGGAATAATTTACATTCATCTTGGGCTATAGTCTTAACTTGATATTATAAATTTTATATACTATTTAATTAATTATATCGACGTTTAATATCTACCTTACGTTGTTTCAGTCGTTTATCATCTTGTTTTATCTGTTTTGCTGTAATAAGCAGTAATCCCATGGCTATACTTAAACTGATCATCGATGAACCACCAAAACTAATAAATGGTAACGGTACACCAGTAAGTGGAATTGTGGCAGAAATACCACCAATATTTACGAATGTTTGGCTTCCGATATAACTAGCTATCCCAACGCAAACTAATTTATAAAAATACGATTGCGTTTTATTAGCAAGTTGGAAAGCACGATATACAATAAAGTACTCTAAAATTAAAACAATTAAGCCACCGATTAATCCCATCTCTTCACAAATGATAGCAAATATGAAGTCTGTATGTGGCTCTGGCAAATAACCAAGCTTCATAATACTATTTCCTAGACCACGTCCGAACAATCCACCATTGCCAATTGCCAAAAGAGAATTAGAAATATGATATCCTGTGCCTGATTCTTGACTAAATGGATTGGTTAACGTACTAAAACGTGCCTGCAAATAACTTGGAACCATGTCTAACATGAACATAAATGTAGCTACGATGATAAAACCAATAGCTACCAAAGTCCCCCATTTTAACATATTCTGCACACCGATACCTGAGTAAAAAATAATTGAGAAGAATATGATCACAATCAGCATTGTTTGACCAACATCTTTTTGAAAAAGAACAAGTATCAAACATGTTACAACAAACAAAATTGGTCCTAATATTAATTTAATATTATGTCTCACCGCAGGCATCTTCTTTTCAATCATAAATGGTATGTATAGAATTATTGCAATCTTCAATAACTCCGAAGCTTGTAAGTTCATGAATCCTAAGTTAATCCAACTTTTAGAACCATTGATATTTTTTCCTATTACTAAAGTTAGTAGTAAAAGTATAAAAATTCCAATCATCATACCTTTTTGAACATTAGGCTTTTTTAATATTTTAACATTCATAATAAAAGCCATAAAAAATACGATAATAAAGCTCATGATAACGTATAAAAGTTGTCGATTGTAAAAGTATGTACCTGAAACTGGTACTCCCCCGGTTAAAGTACCTTTTGTAGCTGCAACCATGCTTGCACTATAAACCATTACTAATCCAATCAAACAGAGGACAACATAAGTTATTAACAATGGATAATCGATAAATTTAGAAGTCTTTCCAATATATCGCATTATATTTTTAAAATTTTTCATATACTAGATCTTCCAATACTAAATGATTAAAATTTATCTCTTTGTTGACTTAGTAAAACACATCGCTACTAAAAAGCGTTCTTATCTATTATATACTTCAACGTATCTATTAAACAAATATAAACAAATACATCTACCATTAAAATCCATGATTTAAATTTACTTTAACAATATTTGAGAGAAATGAGCTTTTTTTAGTCTGCTTTCAAATCAATTTCACTTTTAAAGCTTACAACAAAAAAGACCGAGAAAGATATCAGAATTAATATCAACTCAGTCATTTATGCGATGATTGACTCGCACAATTAATCATCTATCAATATTTTCTTTAAACATAAGACATTATGCATACTCTCAATTTAGCGAATACATTATTTTTACAATTAATTACAAATAAAAAGTTTAAACATTCGTAAATGCTTCGTGCAATTTAGAAAGTTCTTTTTCAAGTCTTAGCATTAATTGCTTACCATCTTCTTTATCAACTAATCCAAGTTGAACTGCGAAATCAACTTCCTTTTGTAATCCAAACATTTGAGTATCTAAAACCTCTTCATAAAGTGGACAAGAAGGTAAAGTTAAGTTATCCATTTGAACTTTAATTAGATGTAATATTCTGTCTGCATCTTTATTCAATTGGTCATATGCCGCACTATTTAACTTCGATTGGTTAGACATGACATATTCCCCCTATCGTTTCAATTAATATCTTCACAATAGAAGTTTATCCTACTGAAAGTTAAAAAGCAAGCGAATTTAAATTAAGTGAAAGCGATTTTGTGTTAAAATAATAAAAGATAAAAATTTAGGGAGTGGGCATTTATGATTCAAATAAAAGGAGCAGTCAATTTCCCTATTTCATTGGATAGTACGACTTGGATATTTGACGATAGAAAAGTTACTATTGATGATTTAGAACGTGGGGTATTTGATGGTAGTAGACCCATCAACTTTGATGATAACAAGGAATGGAACCGTGCTATTTTAGAAGGACAAACAAATCCACCAACGCTTGATTCTGAAATTAAATATAAAAAACGTTCGGTTTTAGATGAGACATTTGTGATAAATATGACACCATTTTTCAAAAATGCCGAACCCATGGAGAATGCTAGCACAATAAAACTTTCTAATAAAGATTACTCTATCAATGTACCCATGGACTTATTACCTTATTTGTTCTTTCAATTTTCTAGGAATGGCAAACGTTTATATAGTGATAATGCCGTTGATAGTTTTATATATATACCTGAGGAAGGATACTCTCATCAATTTAAGTATGTCACACATATAGAGGTGCTTTAATATGAGAAAGGTTCAATGTATTATTTGCGATACTAAGGTTTTTATTGATGAACATACAGTCGAGGCTAAACGCTTAAGAAATAATCCTATACGCACTTTCATGTGTGATGATTGTAAAAGTAGACTCGATACACCTAAACAAAGCAAACGAGATTAAAATGATATATTTGAAAATTTCAAAGTATCTAACATAAATAAATGGTGCAACCTTAATAATGAAAATTATTACTGTGGTTGCACCATTTGTTATATAACTAAATTATTGTTCGTCCTGCATTAATTGTTTAACTCTTTTCGCTTCTTTTTCACGGGCAGATTTATTAAGTATTTTCTTTCTTAAGCGAATACTTTCAGGAGTTACTTCCACCAATTCATCATCATTAATAAATTGTAACGCTTCTTCTAATGTTAAAATTCTAGGACGATTCATCGTTTGTGTTTGATCTTTAGTAGCTGAACGTACGTTTGTTTGATGCTTTGCTTTAGTAATATTTACTGTTAAATCGTTCTCACGGTTATGTTCACCAACAATCATACCTTCATATACTTCAGTACCTGGTTCCATAAAGTTAACACCACGATCTTCTAAGTTAATAATCGCATAGGAAGTTGCTTGACCTTGGTCCATAGAAATCAACGCACCATTACGTCTACCACCGATTTGAGCTTTAACTCGTGGTCTAAATTCTTCAAATGTATGGTTAATAATTCCATAACCACGTGTCATAGACATAAATTCAGTAGTATAACCAATCATACCGCGTGCAGGTACCATAAAGATTAAACGCGTCAAACCATTGTCGGTTGTCATCATATCTAACATTTCACCTTTTCGTGCACCTAATGATTCAATCACTGCCCCGGCATTTTCAGAAGGCACTTCACATTGTACACGCTCAAATGGTTCACTTAACACACCATCGATTTCTCTTAAAATAACTTGAGGTTTAGAAACCTGTAATTCAAAGCCTTCTCGTCTCATGTTTTCAATAAGAATAGACAAGTGTAGTTCACCACGACCAGCAACAACCCATGAATCTGGTTGATCAGTCGGTGTAACTTTTAAAGAAACATCTGTTTCAAGTTGTTGATCTAATCTTTCTTGAATTTGTCGAGCTGTTACATAATCACCTTCACGTCCAGCAAATGGAGAGTTATTTACTTTAAAAGTCATTTCTAGGGTTGGTTCATCAATACGTAACACAGGTAATGGGTCACGATGATCATGTGGTGTAACTGTTTCACCAACGTTAATATCTTCCATACCTGAAACAGCTATTAAGTCTCCTGCTTGTGCTTCTTCAATTTCTTCACGTTTAAGACCAAAGTAACCAAATATTTTCGTCACACGAAAGTTCTTAACTGTACCATCTAATTTAATTAGTGATACATTATCACCTACACGCATTTTACCTCTAAACACACGTCCAACGCCTATACGACCAACATAATCATTATAGTCTAGTAAAGCAATTTGGAATTGTAATGGTTCATCTGAATTATCTACTGGTGCCGGTACATAGTCAATAATCGTCTCATATAGGGATTGCATATTTTCGTCCTGGTTTTCAGAGTCTAGACTTGCTGTTCCATTCACAGCTGAAGCATAAACAACTGGGAAGTCTAATTGCTCATCATTCGCTTCCAATTCAATGAATAAGTCTAATACTTCATCTACAACTCCCTCAGGTCTAGCTGCTGGTTTATCAATTTTATTCACAACTACAACCGGTTTTAGGTTTTGTTCTAAAGCTTTTTTAAGAACAAAACGAGTTTGAGGCATTGTACCTTCATATGCGTCAACCACTAGTACTACACCGTCAACCATTTTCATGATACGTTCAACTTCACCACCAAAATCGGCGTGTCCAGGTGTGTCTAATATATTGATACGCGTACCTTTATAATCTATCGCTGTATTTTTAGCAAGAATCGTAATACCACGTTCTCTTTCTAAATCATTAGAGTCCATTGCACGCTCGTCGACATGTTCGTTTTCACGAAATATACCTGATTGTTTAAGCAACTGGTCTACTAATGTTGTTTTACCATGGTCGACATGCGCAATAATCGCTATATTACGAACATCTTCTCTTAAATTAGTCATTTTATAAATTCCTTTCTTTTGTATACTCCCACTTTTAATTGCAACTGTTTTATTATATCATATATTATTGAAAAGATAAGTAAAAGGTGGGGTATGGGATGCAACAAAAAAAATCTAAAGGCATTTTCTGGATCTTCTCAATATTGGCTGTCGTTTTTTTAACATTATTTAGTTTCGCATTAGGTGCTGCTAATGTTCCAATGATGATTTTAACATTTATACTTCTCATTGCAACATTTGGTGTTGGGTTCAGTGTGAAAAAGAAATATCGCAAAAACAATTGGCTTTAAAAATTTATTTATCATTATATTGATTTCATTAAAAGCACGCAAAGACAGTTATTGAACGTAATTATAATACTGATATGAACTTGCATCTTTAAATCAAATATTATAAGTCTTGGACACTATCAATTTTTGATTTACTAAATTTTAAATCTAACACTTTTCATAACAGTGAGTTATTTATGATGAACATAATCAATCGAGGTAGAGTAGACGGAATTTAACTTGAATTCGTCGTTTCACTCGGGTAAAGATTCTTCACCTAGATGATTCGTAGAATGAACTGAGTGAAATTCTCTCTGATGTGACCTACAATTCATTATGAAATAACCCTCATATCAGTACATTTTCAATTCAGTCATTGACCGTCTACACATTATGAAAGCCTAGGACAACAACTATGCCCTAGGCTTTTATATTTTTTATAAAGAGATAACTCAACAATACTTATATCAAACTTTTAGTGGTTCTAAACTCCTTATAAGACATTCTTCAAATTAAGGTTTGAAGAACAAAGAAATTTGAAATTTTCATATTTAAAGAAAATAGATAATTCTTTAACTCTATTGATTCCGTCTTTCTATCTCTTTCCAAATCTTTTTTCATGGAGTGTAATAAGCGTATCTCTTTGCTGATTTAAATGATGGTTTAATATTTCACGATGAAGGCTAGGATTTGCTATTAATATTGAATTCGGTTGATTGAAGTCTAATTTATCGCCTAATAAGTTGGTTCCTATCCCGCCTACTTCGTTCAAAATCAACAATCCACCTGCAAAATCCCACGGTTGTAATCTAGGTGTAACGTAAGCAGCCAATTGACCTTTCGCTACACTAATAATTTCTAATGCTGCACTACCATATGCTCGTGCACTTCTTGCCTCATTCACTATTGAACTAAAAATATCACTAAGTATTGGTTTCGTAAGCCAATTAGGATTAATACCTATAATACTTCTTTTAAGTTCGGTGTTTTGAATCATTTCAAGTTTATGTGTGTTTTCAAATGCACCCTGTCCAACCTTTGCATGATATAAAACATCTTTCATGACATCATAAACAAAACCTGCATAAGGCTTCCCATCATGATAAATACCAATAGAGATGGCAAAATTTTCTTTTTGGTGAACAAAATTAAGCGTTCCATCAATCGGATCAATAACCCAAATAACCCCATTTAAATACTCGAGATTATGACCATGCCCCTCTTCGCCAATAACCTGATGATCTGGATAATTATGAAGAATCGTTTCATATAGATAATTCTCTGTCGCCTTATCCACATTT
>NZ_KV838755.1:0-30572 GCF_001838765.1 Staphylococcus sp. HMSC34G04 | reverse complement strand
TAATTCTCTGTCGCCTTATCCACATTTGTAACTAAATCATTAGGATTTGATTTAGTCTTAATGTCTAATTCTTCTTGCATCATCAATCTTACCTTATTTCCTGCTTCTAGTATCAATCCTTTTGCAAAATCATATAAAGCCATCGTATCATCTCCTATTACTACATATTATACATGAATAACTATGTAAATTTATATGAATACACACTATTTTACCTTTAAAAAGACTTCGTAAATCAAGAGAATGACCATCCTTATTTTAGATAAACTTTAAAAGTTTATGCTACAATATTCCTAATCATATTAAAAGGAGGCATATGATGACTCAATATACTTTTTCACCTAAAGATTTTAAAGCTTTTGAAGTCGAAGGATTAGATCAAAGAATGGAAGCACTTAATGACTATGTCAGACCTCAACTTCATCAATTAGGATCTTATTTTGAAGAATATTTTACTACACAAACAGGTGAAACATTTTATGCTCACGTAGCTAAACACGCACGTAGAAGTGTCAATCCACCTATCGATACATGGGTAGCTTTTGCTCCTAATAAACGTGGTTATAAAATGTTACCACACTTTCAAATCGGATTGTTTAGAAATCAGCTTTTCATTATGTTCGGTATCATGCACGAAGGTAGAAATAAAGAAGAAAAAGTGAAAATATTTGATAAACATTTTGATAAACTGACATCATTACCTAGTGATTATAGTGTTTCTCTAGATCATATGAAATCTGAAAAGCACTATATCAACGATATGAGTAATGAAGAGTTGCATGCTGCTATCGATAGAGTCAAAAATGTTAAAAAAGGTGAATTTTTTGTTGCCAGAACATTATCACCTACCGATAAAAGATTACAATCTGATAAGTCTTTCCTAAAATTTGTTGAGGAAACTTTTGATGAATTTTTAAAATTTTATCAATAAATTTAAAATGCTTGAGTGATTTAAATTATGAAAAGTCATTCAAGCATTTTTATTGCCCCAATATTTTTAGGTTGACCTAATATTTTATTTAGGTTAATATATTCTCATATATTAATGGGGGTGATTTTATTGAATATCAATAGTAACAATCAGGAACAACAACGAAGTTTAGATGAAATCAATAACACCATCAACTTCAATCATAATGATAGTGCAAGTCAAAAATTTCTGGCTTTTTTAGGACCAGGATTGCTTGTCGCTGTTGGTTACATGGATCCCGGAAATTGGATTACATCCATGCAAGGAGGAGCACAATATGGCTATACCTTGTTATTCGTAATCTTAATCTCTAGCTTGTCTGCTATGTTGTTACAAAGTATGACTGTGAGATTAGGAATAGCAACTGGTATGGATTTAGCACAAATGACACGTCATTTTTTAAATAAGCCTGTAGCAATTATGTTCTGGATTATTGCAGAATTAGCAATTATCGCTACTGATATTGCAGAAGTTATAGGAAGTGCTATCGCATTAGATTTAATCTTTGGTATACCATTAATTGTAGGTGCATTAATCACTGTATTTGATGTATTCTTATTATTATTCATCATGAAATTTGGCTTCAGAAAGATTGAAGCTATCGTGGGAACGTTAATCTTTACCGTATTGGCTATTTTTGTATTTGAAGTTTATATTTCTTCTCCACAAGTAATGGATATGCTTAATGGTTTTGTGCCCCATAAAGAAATTGTTACAAACCAAGGGATACTTTATATTGCACTAGGTATCATAGGTGCTACTATTATGCCACATAACTTATATTTACATTCTTCTATTGTACAATCGCGAAAATATGATAGACACAGTATTCATGAAAAAGCACAAGCGATTAAGTATGCTACCATCGACTCTAATATACAGCTATCCATCGCTTTTGTAGTCAATTGCTTATTACTTACACTTGGCGCTGCGCTATTCTTTGGAACAAAAACTGAAGATTTGGGTGGTTTTTATGATCTTTATTCGGCTCTAAAAACAGAACCTGCTTTAGGTGCATCGCTTGGCGGTATTATGAGTACTTTATTTGCTGTTGCCCTTTTAGCTTCTGGTCAAAATTCAACTATAACGGGAACGTTAGCAGGCCAAATTGTGATGGAAGGATTTCTTAAATTATCCATTCCAAACTGGTTACGTCGTCTTATCACTCGGTCTTTAGCAGTGATACCTGTTATCATTTGTCTTATAGTATTTAAAGGAAATACTGAAAAAATTGAACAATTACTTGTCTTTTCTCAAGTGTTTTTGAGTATTGCTTTGCCATTTTCGTTAATACCGCTTCAATTAGCTACAAGTAATCAAAATCTTATGGGAACTTTTAAGAATAAAACATGGATTAACATCATTTCCTGGTTACTCATAATTATCTTAAGTGGACTTAACGTATATCTTATCATTCAAACATTTCAAGAATTATGATTAAATGAATAACAAAGAATAAGTATCCTCTATTTTGAAATGATGAATTAGAAATATAGCTACTGTTGAAAAAGTACATAATAAAATTCAATTTAGATAGTGACGTTATATTTTATTAAAAAAGTCATTATTTTTCGCCATTTATGCACATACTTAACTTCAAGTTGTATAGTCCCTTTCTTACTTCATTAAAAAATACGCCCTATCAATTATTTTTACTGATAGGGCGTATTTTTATGGACTGTATTCAACATTTATTAGTCAAATATCAATTCTAAACCTATTAATATATATATGGATCGTCCTTTTTTTGTTTGTTGATTTCTTGTTCAGGATCCCAAACATCTTTCTGTTGTTGATTTTGTTGATGATTCAGATCACTTTGGTCCTTTGAATGGTTTTGACGAAGTTGATCTGTATCATTTTCATTTACATATGTTTTATCTTTTTTTGCAAAAAGTCTAATCGCAGCAATCATCCATAAAACCATCGCGATTAAATTAGTCGTAAATAAACCTACGATAGCCGCTGCTATGAGTAAACTAGCAGCAAGGTTTTTTCTTCCTTCAATTACCATTGCACCAACAAAACCTAATAGCGTTGAAAAACCTAAAATGACTAATGATGCAATAAGAGAAACTAAAAACATTTCAGATGACATATCTTGATTATTACCTGAAAACTGCTTCATTAATTCATTATATTGTTGTTGATTTGATGCATTATTAATAACAAATATCGATAGAATACCAAAAATTAAAAATAATAGGCTTAAGATATTAGCAATCCACGCTAATCTTTTTTCTACTTTTCTATTCAATTAATATGTGCCTCCTAACTCTTAAAACTATGGTTAATTTAATCATACTAAAAATTTATCTTTATCGCGAATAAGTTCATTTCCCATATTGATTAAGAAGTAAATAAGTTGCTAAGGTGTCAAGTTGATTTATCCAGAGTCCAACTCACTTTCTTTGAAATAGCGATATAGGTATCCCCACTTTTATTAAGTAATACGGTTAATCTAAAATTAAAAATATTGAATTCATCCTATATAAAATCTAGTTACAGAGGATGAATTTTTTTAAAATGCCTAGGACAGCAATAAATGTCCTAGGCATAAATATTAATTTTCTTTTTTTGAATCTTCCTCTTGGTTTAAGTTATTATCTGCATCTTCATGTTCATTATTAATCATTTGTCGACGTTCTTCATAATTCATACGTCGTTGGTTAACAGCACTTGGCTGGTTTTTTCTTCGTTCTTTCATACGTTTATTATATGCTTTTCTCTTTTCTTTTTTCTTAGCACGTATTTCTGCTTTTTTTCTTTTTCTTTGCGCTTTTAGTTCTTTAGGATCAATTTGTGGTTCAACAACTCCTACGTCATCGAGTTGATTACCTTCCATATGTTCCTGTTGTACATCTTCAAAATCCGTATTTTTAGATTTTTTATTGTACTTAGCTTGTCTTGACATGACTGTTGGTTCATCTTCAGTTTGTTGAGACGCATATTCACTTTCAACTGCTCTTTTTGGAAATTGAGAATATTTATCTTCATTGTCTACATATTCGTCTGAATAAAGTTGATTGGAAGATATATCTTCATCAGGTTGATTATCAGTTATACCATTATAGGAATCTTGTTGCTGAGCATTTCTATTGAATTGACGTCTTGTATTTCTATCTTCCTTTTTAGTGTGCATAGGTTCATACACATCATCATTATATCCATGTTCATTTCTTGACTCTGGTTCATAAAAACCTCTCTCATCATAGTATGTTTGATCATAATCATTATAATAAGATGGCACTGTTTCTATTCTATCTCTTCTTGCAAACATCATCATTGCAATGATAAAGAATAGGATAGGAATGATTAGAGTTACAATCAACAATACAAGTGGAATTGTGACTATAGCAGCTATTAAAAAAAGAAAACCAGACAAAATTCTTATATTCATAGAAATTAACGCTAAAAACGAGATGAGCAAACAAACAATAAAATAAACAATAATTGCCCAAACTCCATTTTGTAACCAAATCACAAATTGAGTTGTACTTAAATCATTATTGGCTAAAATTTGTTGTACGAGTTCATTATTATTAAGTGTGTTTTCTAAATTGGCAATTGACGTATCATTACTAAAAGATACGAGCGCAATAAACATTGAAACAATAGTTAATATGAGTAAGAATACCCAACTAAACCAACCTAATATTTTTTCAGTTAGCCGATTTGCTGGACGCTTAATTTGTGTATATTGCTCTCCTAACATTCGTTACAACTCCTTAACTTACTTATCACATTATTATATTAAAAAATTCTAAAAATAACTACCATTTGCTATTTTAAAGACATTTTAAAATTTAAAAAGCTTTCATTATAATCACTGAGAGACGATTGACCTAAATCTTTATAGACTTCTAACCGTTGCTGTTCTTGCTTTGATGGGTAGAATCTATGATCGTTTCTTACCTCTTTAGGCAACTTACTTCGAGCTGCTTTATTAGGTGTTGCATATCCTACCCATTCTGTATTCTGGGCACTATTTTGCGCGTCTAGTAAGAAATTCATAAACTTATACGCACCTTCTTTATTTTGTGCAGTTTTAGGTATCACCATATTATCAAACCAAAGATTGGAGCCTTCTTTAGGTATCACGTAATTATAACGAGTATTTTCCTGTACAAGTGGTGCAGCAACGCCACTCCAAACTACTGCAACATGTCCTTCGTTTTGTTGAAGCATCATGGTAATTTCGTCGCCTACTATACCTCTAACTTGTGGTGCTAAATTATGCAAATCTTTTTCTGCCTGATGAATATGGGTCGGATTTTTGTCATTAAGGCTATACCCTAATTTATTTAATCCCATTCCAATTATTTCACGTGCACCGTCTACTAATAAAATATCATTTTTGAGTTGAGAATGATACAAATCGCCCCAACTATCAAACGTTTCATTAGGATATTTCTCTTTATCATATAAAATGCCTACGGTTCCAAAGAAATATGGAATTGAATATCGATTGTTTGGGTCATATGACAAGTTCATATAATCATTGTCTAAATTTCTGATATTTGGAATTTTGTCATGATTTAAAGTCTCAAGCAATTTAGCTTTTTTTAGTTTTTGAACAGTATATTCACTTGGAAAAGCTACATCATAGTGTGTGCCTCCATTTCGAATTTTCGCTTCCATTGCTTCATTTGAATCAAAGGTTTCATATACGACTTGTATACCTGTTTCTTTTTCAAACTTCTTAATTAAGCTAGGATCAATATATTCTCCCCAATTGTAAACATATAACTTCTCATTTGCGTGGGTATTATCTTTTGATTTAAACCAATGACTAATCATTAAACATAAAATACCAATAACCATAGCAGAAATGATAAGTTGAAAAAATCGCTTCATTCATTGACACCTCGTTTCATCTTTTTCTGACGATTAACGATATGTTGAATAAAGTAATATCCAAATACTCCAAACATAATAGCAATAAATATTATTGTAGAAATGGCATTAATCTCCATACTTATACCTTTGCGAGCCATAGCATAAACTTCTACAGACAATACACTAAATCCGTTTCCGGTAACAAAGAAGCTTACTGTAAAATCATCTAAAGAATATGTTAATGCCATAAAGAATCCTCCTATAATCGAGGGCATAATATTAGGTATAATAATGCTACTTAATAATTGTGATTCATTAGCACCTAAATCTCTTGCTGCATTTAACATGTTATCATTCATTTCATATAATTGGGGTAAGACGATGATAACAACAATTGGAATACAGAACGCTATATGAGATGCTAGCACTGTTGAAAACCCTAAACCTAAACCTGTGAAATGTCCTATTGCAGTGAACATAATTAAAAAAGAAGCACCAATGACTACGTCTGAAGATACCATTAATACATTATTCATCGTTAATAGCGTAATCTTAAACCGTTTGTTGCGTAAATAATATAAAGCGATTGCACCAAATGTACCTATAACTGTAGCAATCGATGCAGATAAAAGTGCCACTGCAACAGTATTAAAAATCACCGACATCAACCGATCATTATGAAAAAGGGAGTGGTAATGTTCTAAAGTAAAATGTTCGAAGTGACTCATATTCCCCGCAGAATTAAAAGAATAAATCATTAAAAAGAAAATAGGAATATAAAGCACACTTATTAATAGAGCTATATATAATTTTCCATACCATTTCACACTAATCACCCCTTCCCATTAGATGATTTTGATTTTGTAATAATGAGTAAAAAGGCCATAAAAATAATAAGAAAAAGTGCTATAGTGGAACCTAATCCATAATTTTGTATAGTTAAGAACTGTTCTTCAATTGCTGTACCTACATTGATTACTTTGTTCCCAGCAATCAACCTGGTAATCATAAACAGTGAAAGAGCTGGTATAAATGTTACTTGCACACCAGTTTTAATACCTTCTCTTGTTAACGGAACGATGACTTTACGAAACGTAGTAAATGTACTAGCACCTAAATCATTAGAGGCTTGCAAAATATTGTTAGGAATTGCTTTCATGCTGTTAAATATAGGCAAAATCATAAATGGGATATATATATAACTCGCCACCAATAAAAATGCACCACTTGTAAACAACAAGTTTAATTTAGGTATTTGAAATACATGTAGAGCTTGGTTAATAAATCCATCATGCCCTAACAAACCAATAAATGCATAGGTCTTGAGAAGTAAGTTAATCCAAGTAGGGATAATTAACAACATGAGCAGTATATTTTGAAATCTTGAATAAGAAATAAAGTACGCAGCTGGGTAACTTATTACTAAGGTAATCATTGTAATTAAAGCGGCATACCAAATTGAATCAATAAACATTTTTAAATATCTAGTTGAAAATACCTGCTCATAATTTGTAAAACTAAAGTGACCATAAATATCTATAAAAGAAAAGTAAACAAGTAAAATGACTGGAATGATAATAAATATAACCATCCATAATAAGTAAGGAACCAGTAACCATTTATTGACATTACGCATGATGATAGTCCTCATAACTTTCAATTCGCTTATCAAATTCTTCTTCTGTTTCACCTGGTACCATGATGTGTATTGCTTCTGGTTCAAAATACAGCCCTACTTCACTACCTACATTAGCTTTTTTTGTTGATTGTATTACCCATTCATACCCTTTTCTGTCTTTGCAACAAATTTCATAATGTACACCTCTAAATAGCATAGAATCAACTTTGGCTTTAAATAGCCCATCATTTTTTGAAACAAGTGAAATGTCTTCGGGTCTAATTACAACTTCAACTTTTTTATTTCCTGTTATTCCCATATCTACACAATCAAAATTTTGACCATAAATATTGACGACAAAATCTTCAACCATTGTACCTTCAACTATATTGGACTCTCCTATAAAATCAGCAACAAATCGGTTAACTGGTTCATCGTATATATCTATTGGTGTCCCGAATTGTTGAATTTTGCCATCTTTCATAACAAAAATATAATCACTTAATGCTAATGCCTCTTCTTGATCATGAGTTACAAATATAAAGGTTATACCTAAACGGGATTGAAGTTCTCTCAATAAATATTGCATTTCTGTTCGTAATTTTAAATCTAAGGCGGATAAAGACTCATCTAATAATAATATTTCAGGCTCATTAACAATTGCTCGTGCTATGGCTACACGTTGTTTTTGTCCACCACTCATACCTTGTATTTGCCTATGTTCATACCCACTTAATTTCACCAACTGAAGTGCCTCAGTAACTTTACGCTTAATTTCTGACTTACTTAATTTTTTTAATTTTAAACCATATGCAATATTGTCGAATACATTTAAATGTGGAAATAATGCATAATCTTGGAATACAGTATTTACCTTACGCTTATTCGGCGGCATTTTACCAATAGGTTTATCTTTATATATAATATCTCCACTATCGGGATATTCAAATCCTGCTATGAGTTTTAAAATTGTTGTTTTTCCACAACCCGAAGGACCTAAAAGTGTATAAAAATAGCCTGGTTCAATATCAATATTAATTTCGTTTAGTATTTGTACATCTTCAAAGCCCTTACTGACATCTTTAAAAGAAAGCAATGGATTCATAAAGTTTCCTCCTATAAATATGAAGCTGTGGCAACGATTAAAACCTTAACTTCTTTATTTGTTTCGTTATATAAGCGATGTTTATCTTTCGCTTTAAAATAAAGTACATCTTCTTTACAAGCTTTATATACTTGATTTCCTAGTTGAAGTGATACTTCACCATTTAAACAATAGATAAAAGTATCTGATTCAGATGGTTTAAAGTTTTTATATGAGGCATTTGGTCGTAAAGTTAGAATCAATGGTTCCATGTCAAACTCATTAGAATTCGTTACAAGCCAGTTCAAGATATAACCTTTATCATACTCATCATAAATAGTCTGTTCGTTCTTCTTATAAAGTACCTTCTCATCTGACGATTCTTTAAAAAAGTCGCTTGCAGAAGTACCAAGTACTTCTATTAAATTTAAAAATGTTTCCATACTAGGTGAAGCATGATTACTTTCAATTTGCGATATATATCCTTTTGATAGATCAGTTCGCTCTGCTAATTCCTCTTGTGTCAAATTTTTTATTCTTCTTAAATTACGTAATTTATATCCAATATCCATCTTTCTGACCACCTAAAAAAGCTATATCATGTTTACTTATATCAAACATTTTGTTTAATGCTTAATAAAAATAACAAAATATAGCTACGTAATCAATAGTTTTATATTAACTTATTATTGCGGATTTAATAGAAAAAGTTAGTCGATATCTTTACTAAAAATAGTTTGATTTGGATTTTTTTTAATTTCTTGAATTACTTTGTAACTATTATAACCACTTTTATTTTCAAATTCTTTAAAAACCTGTTTTTCATCAGCTTTTCCGGGCACAATATGTTTAAAATTTTTATAAGCATTTAAAACTTCGTCACCCTTTACAGATGACTCATAATAATTTTCGATTTTATTAAAGAAATGAATCACTTTCATCATTTCATCATTAGTCCAATCTAAATCTAATGGATATTGATATTCCATAGTATCCTCTCCTTTATATACTTTATACTTTTATTTTTCAAATTTAGATATATTAAAAATAACACAGTATACCTTTATTGGCATAAAAAGATGGGATAAAATCCATTTTTGAATTCTATCCCACCATGAATAAATACCCCCAACAGATCGCTATGATTTAGAATAGCTAAATGCTGAGGGTAATATTTTGAAATGATTTATGATACGTATGACTATGCCAGTCTGTGACTATACATACGAAAAAGTAATATACGTACAAATCATAAATAAATCATATTAATTTGAATACATTTATCATTATTAACTTGTAATTACATAGTATGAATTGGATAACCAATTGCTTTTTCAGCAGCTTCCATTGTCATTTCACCTAAAGTTGGGTGTGCATGTACAGTTAATGCGATATCTTCAGCATTCATACCTGACTCGATAGCTAAACCTAATTCAGAGATAATATCAGATGCACCAGTACCTACAACTTGTGCTCCAATAAGCGTATCATCTTCTTTAAGCGTGATTAACTTAACAAAACCATTTGTATCATCTAAAGATAAAGCTCGTCCATTAGCTGCATAAGGGAATTTAGAAGCTTTAATTGATAAACCTTCTTCTTTTGCTTGAGCTTCAGTATAACCAACTTGTGCTAATTCTGGTTCTGTAAAGCAAACTGCTGGCATACCAATATAATCTACCTCTGCGGCTTGACCATCTATCGCTTCAGCAGCAACTTTACCTTCGTAACTAGCTTTGTGAGCTAATGGTAATCCAGGTACAATATCTCCAATCGCAAAGATATTTTCAATAGAAGTACGACTTTGTTTGTCCACTTCTAGTAATCCACGATCAGCAAATTTTAGACCAAGTTCTTCTAATCCTAATTCATCAGTATTAGGGCGACGGCCAACTGTAACTAAAACATAATCAGCTTCGATAGTTTGTTCCTCACCTTTTGCCTCATAAGTTACTTTGACACCATTTTCAGTTTCTTCAGCAGATTTTGCCATTGCTTCAGTAACGATTTCGATACCTTTTTCCTTCATACCTTTTTTAACAGGTTGCGTCATTTGCTTTTCAAATCCGCCTAGAATATCTTTTGCACCTTCAAGGATTGTAACTTCAGAGCCAAAGTTTGCAAAAGCAGTACCTAATTCAGAACCGATATATCCGCCACCAACTACAACTAGTTTGTTAGGTACTTCTTGTAGATTTAAAGCTCCTGTTGAATCGATAACACGTTTACCGAATTCAAAATTTGGAATTTCAATCGGTCTTGAACCTGTAGCTATAATCGCATGTTTGAAATTGTAAGTTTGAGCACTCTTTTCGTCCATGACACGTAAACTATTGTTATCAACGAAATAAGCTTCACCTCTAACAATCTCTACTTTGTTACCTTTTAAAAGTCCTTCAACACCGCCAGTTAATTTATTAACTACAGAAGTCTTGAATTCTTGAACTTTTTGATAGTTTAAAGAAACGCTTTCAGCAATTACCCCTAAGTTTTCTGAATTTTGCGCTTCAACAAAGCGATGAGAAGCATGAAGTAATGCTTTTGAAGGTATACAACCTACGTTTAAGCACACACCACCTAAATTACCTTTCTCAACGATTGTTACCTTTTGTCCTAATTGAGCCGCACGAATGGCTGCGACATATCCACCTGGACCTGCTCCTATTACAATAGTATCTGTTTCAATTGGGAAATCTCCAACTACCATGTTTTTACCCCTCCATTAATAATAATTCTGGATTATTTAATAAGCGTTTAATGTGATTCATAGCATTTTGTCCAGTAGCACCATCGATTTGTCTATGGTCAAAGCTTAATGATAAAGCTAATACTGGTGCAGCTACAATTTCTCCATCTTTAACGATAGGTTTTTGAGCGATACGGCCAATTCCTAAGATAGCTACTTCTGGGTGATTGATAACTGGTGTGAACCATTGACCACCAGCGGAACCGATATTACTAATTGTGCATGTTGCACCTTTCATTTCTTCTGAAGTTAATTTACCATCACGTGCTTTTACAGCTAGTTCATTAATTTCATCAGAAATTTCGAATATTGATTTACGATCAGCATGTTTAACTACTGGTACTAATAATCCTTTATCCGTATCTGCAGCAATACCAATATTCCAGTAATGTTTGTGCACAACCTCTCCAGCTTCTTCATTGAAAGAAGTATTAAGTGCTGGATATTTTTTAAGTGCAGAAACTAGTGCTTTAACAACATATGGTAAGAAAGTAAGTTTTGTACCTTGTTCAGCAGCAATTTCTTTAAATTTCTTACGGTGATCCCATAGTTCTTGCACATCAATTTCATCCATTAATGTAACATGAGGTGCAGTGTGTTTAGAATTAACCATTGCTTTAGCAATTGCTTTGCGCATTGCAGGTATTTTTTCTGTAGTTTCAGGGAAGTCACCTTCTGGTAAAGCTTGTGTTGCTGAAGCATTATCGACATCACTAGAAGTTGATTCAGATGCTGCGCTAGTGTTTGAACCTTCTTCGGAACTACCACCATTTAAGTATGCATCAATGTCTTCTTTTGTAATTCGTCCATTTTTACCAGAACCATTTACAGCTTTAATATTGACACCATTCTCACGTGCATACTTACGCACTGACGGCATCGCTTTAACAGTTTTATTTTCATCTACTTCTGTCTTTTCTTGTGATTGAGTTGATGAAGCTTCTTCTTGCACAGTTGATTCTTGTTCTTTTTCTTCTTTCTTAGAATCCTCATCATCGCCATGACCTTTAAATTGCATTTCTTCTGCATCAGGTGCATCAATTTTAACGATGACATCTCCTACAACTGCCACTGTTCCTTCATCTACTAACACTTCTTCAACAGTACCACTTACTGGAGAAGGAATTTCTACTACAGACTTATCATTTTGAACTTCTGCTAATACATCATCTTCTTCAATTGTGTCGCCGGCTTTAATAAACCATTTAACAATTTCACCTTCGTGGATACCTTCCCCGATATCGGGTAATCTAAATTCAAATGCCACGTTCTTGTCCTCCTAAGATTTACGTATTTAAATTATTGAAAATTTATACAAAAGTTGTAAGGTAAGGAAGACCTTACAACTAAATGTAAACTTTATTTGATTGATATTTTTACGTTTGCTTTTTTTATAATTAGAATTCTAAAGTTGCCTTAGCCTGCTCTATAATATCTTTTTTATTTGGTAACCAAACGTTTTCAGCTTGAGTAAATGGATAAATAGTATCTGATGCGGCTACTCGAGCTATTGGAGCTTCTAATGAAAGAATTGCTCGCTCTGCTAATTCTGCTGCCACTTGTGCACCTACACCAGCTTGGCGTTGAGCTTCTTGTACAACTACAGCACGACCAGTTTTCTCAACAGACGCTATTAGAGTATCGATATCAATTGGTTGTACAGTACGTAAGTCAATAACTTCAACTGAATAACCATCTTTTTCTAACTCTTCAGCAGCTTTTAGTGATTCTTGTACCATTGCCCCGTAAGATATTAAAGTAATATCATTACCTTCTTTTTTAACATTGGCTTTTCCGATGTCAATTGTGTATTCTTCTTCAGGAACCTCTTCACGGAAAGAACGATATAATTTCATATGTTCTAGATACACAACTGGATCATTACTTTGAATAGAAGAAATTAATAATCCTTTAGCATCATATGGTCCTGATGGAATAACTACTTTCAAACCAGGTGATTGAGCTAAGATACCTTCTAAATTATCAGCATGCAACTCTGGAGTGTGAACGCCACCACCAAAAGGTGCACGAATTGTAACTGGCGCTGGTTTAGTTCCACCTGAACGGAAACGAGTACGAGCAATTTGACCAGCTACTTCGTCAAACACCTCATAAACGAATCCTAAGAATTGAATTTCCATAACTGGACGGAAGCCAGTCACTGCTAAGCCTAGTGCAAGCCCACCAATTCCAGACTCTGCTAATGGTGTATCAAACACTCGATCTTCGCCAAATTCTTTTTGTAAACCTTCAGTAACACGGAATACACCACCGTTAACACCAACGTCTTCACCGAAAACTAAAACGTCTTCGTCTCTTTTGAGTTCACTTTTAAGCGCATCGTTAATCGCTTGAACCATTGTCATTTGTGCCATGGCTTACTTCGACTCCTTCTCTTTGTAAATTTCATATTGTTCTGCTAAATTTTGAGGCATTTCTTCATACATGATATCCATTAGAGAAGTAACAGTTTGTTTTTCTGTATTGTCAGCCTCTTTAATAGCTGCTTTTATTTCAGATTTTGCACGTTCAACCACTTCATTCTCTTTGTCTTCATTCCAAAGACCTTTAGCTTCTAAATATTTTCTGAAACGTACTAATGGGTCTTTTTTCTCCCATTCGGCATCTTCATCTGAAGTTCTATAACGAGTAGGATCATCACCAGCCATAGTATGTGGTCCATAACGATAAGTTAAAGTTTCGATAACAGTTGGACCTTCTCCTGCTACTGCACGTTCACGTGCTTCTAATGTTGCTTGATAAACAGCTAAAGCATCCATTCCATCAACTTGAATTCCAGGGATACCAACTGAAATAGCCTTTTGTGCTAATGTTTCTGCAGCTGTTTGTTTACTACGTGGTGTAGAGATGGCATAGTTATTGTTTTGAATTACAAAAATTGCAGGTGCTTTATATGCAGATGCAAAGTTAATTCCTTCATAGAAGTCACCTTGTGATGAACCACCATCACCAGTATAAGTAATTGCCACTGCATTTTTGCCACGTTTTTTAAGTCCAAATGCTACACCGGCAGTTTGAATATATTGTGCTCCGATAATGATTTGTGGGCTAAGTGCATTAACTCCCTCAGGGAATTGGTTACCTTTGAAGTGCCCTCTTGAGAATAAGAACGCGTCTGTAAGAGGTAAGCCATGCCAAATAATCTGAGGCACATCACGATAACCAGGTAAAATGAAGTCTTCACTTTCTAAAGCATACTGAGATGCTAATTGTGAAGCTTCTTGACCTGCTGTTGGTGCATAGAAACCTAAACGTCCTTGTCTATTTAATGAAATAGAACGTTGATCAAGAATTCTAGTCCATACCATTCTTTCCATTAATTCCACTAATTGTTCGTCTGTTAAATCAGGTACTAAGTCTTCATTAACGACATTTCCGTCTTCATCCAAAATTTGAACCATTTCAAATTTCGATTGAGTCTCATTTAAAACTTTAACTGCATCGAATTGGGCTTGTAACTTAGGAGCCATTCAATTCACCATACCTTTCCCATGTAAATAGAAATTCATTTTATCCTCCTTAATTGTATCACAAATAAAAATCTCTGTTAAACGATTTCATAAAGTTCTGTTCCACATAAAAATAATACAGTTACATGACCTGTTATATTAAAAATCACGCAACTGTATTAACTCATTATTTATTTTAATTGGTCTACATCCTGTTTTTCTCTTTTTACTTTCTCAATGGCTTTTGAGTATGCATTAAACTTATTATTCATTTCTTTATATGCTTTGGAAAGATCTTTAGATTTTTGGTCTACTTCTGATTGTGTTGCATTATCTTCATTCAAATAAGAAAACAGTTGTTTTTCCTTGTTAAGTGCTTTTTTGTAAGCCTTTGCATAAGCATCGTGTGATTTATATTTTTCTTTAATAGCACTATCAAGTTGTTCAACTTCTTTTTTCTTTGCTTTGTTTTCTACATGTTCAAGATATTGCTTGGCTTGTTTAAATTCTTTTTCAGAATTATCTATAGCCTTCTCTTCTTTTTCAAATTCTTTTTGTCTTTGCTTTACATTTTCAACGATATCTTCAGCTGCTTTTTTACGTGTGCTTTGATCTTTATCATTTACCTTTTTAAATAATTTTTGCTTTTTCTCTTCTAATTCGTTTATTTTTTTACTTACTTGATTAACGGGTTTCTCTTGGTCCATAGCTTTTTGTACTTGATCATCATATTTTTTAATTTCTTTTTTATCTACAGTACATCCAGCTAATAACACTGATGACGTTAGGACAATTGCTACAGTCTTTTTAAAATTCATGAACTGTTACCTCCTCAAAGTTGTTCGCTTGTAATATTAAATAATAAATAATAATAAATCAATATAAAGCTATCATTCTATATTCTAGTGCAAACATTTAAAGCTATAAAATCTTTGAGTATCTATTAATGTACTTGTATCTATCATATCTGATATATTATTTAATAAGGAAGGTGTATGACATGATAACAATGAAAGATATTATAAGAGATGGTCATCCAACACTTCGTGAAAAAGCGAAAGAATTAAGCTTCCCACTGTCTAACAATGATAAAGAAACGTTGCGCGCAATGCGTGAATTTCTAATCAATAGTCAGGATGAAGAAACGGCAAAACGTTATGTTCTACGTTCTGGTGTAGGTTTAGCTGCTCCACAAATTAATGAACCAAAGCGTATGATTGCTGTCTACTTACCTGATGATGGAAACGGCAAATCGTATGATTATATGCTCGTAAATCCTAAAATAGTAAGTTACAGTGTACAAGAAGCTTATTTACCAACTGGTGAAGGTTGCCTTAGTGTTGATGAAAACATCCCAGGTTTAGTGCATCGTCATCATAGAGTCACTATTAAAGCTCAAGATATTGATGGAAATGATGTTAAATTACGTCTCAAAGGCTATCCTGCAATTGTATTTCAACACGAAATTGATCATCTAAATGGCATTATGTTTTATGATTATATTGATGCCAATGAACCTCTAAAACCACATGAAGAGGCCGTAGAAGTCTAAATCATGAACTATATTAAAACACTTCATTAAGTTGTATTTTATACTTACTTAATGAAGTGTTTTTTTTAAAGTAATTCAAATGTTATTAAGATTAATTTAAAAACAAGAAAGTACATAGCGAAATAAAACTGCTTTATTTATTCAAAAACATCATGTAAAATATTACTTAACTGAAATCTTAGTAAATTGATACTAATTTCAAATTTTGAACGACATTATTACCCTAGAGAACATACTGGGCAGTGAGATTAAACAAGTATAAAAATTACGTTTAGATTGAGCTGGTATGTTTCTAACAAATTAAATTTAGAACACAAAAATTATTGAAGAATAATACTCTAATGGATATGTAAAAAATCTTTAATAACCCGAGTATACACAACTAGGGTCGTAAAATATAACAATTATAATTTATAGGAGGACAATACAATAATGGCAGTATTTAAAGTATTTTATCAACATAATAAAGATGAAGTCATCGTTCGTGAAAATACTCAAACAATTTATGTTGAGGGACAAACTGAGGAACAAGTAAGACGTTATTTGAAAGATCGAAATTTTAATATTGAATTTATTACTAAATTAGAGGGCGCACACTTAGAATATGAAAAAGAACATTCAACACACTTTAATGTGGAGAACGCCGAATAATGAAACAACTACATTCAAATGAAGTAGGTGTATATGCACTTGGTGGTTTAGGTGAAGTTGGAAAAAATACCTATGCTGTTGAGTACAAAGATGAAATTGTAATCATTGATGCTGGAATCAAATTCCCTGACGATAATCTTTTAGGAATTGATTATGTAATTCCTGATTACACTTACTTAGAACAGAACCAAGATAAGATTGTCGGTCTGTTTATTACTCATGGACACGAAGACCATATAGGTGGTGTGCCCTTCCTATTAAAACAAATTAATGTACCTATTTACGGTGGTCCATTAGCGTTAGGTCTCATTCGCAATAAACTAGAAGAACATCATTTGCTTAGAACGACTGAATTACATGAAATAGATGAAAGTAGCGTAATTAAGTCTAAGCATTTTGAAATTTCTTTCTATCTAACCACACATAGTATTCCAGAAGCATATGGCGTTATAGTCGATACACCTGAAGGTAAAATTGTTCATACGGGAGACTTCAAATTTGACTTTACTCCTGTAGGTGAGCCTGCTAATATAGCTAAAATGGCCCAATTAGGTCATGAAGGTGTGTTGTGCTTACTATCAGACTCAACAAATGCACTAGTTCCAGATTTCACTTTAAGTGAACGTGAAGTTGGACAAAATGTCGATAAAATTTTCAGAAATTGTAAGGGTCGTATTATCTTTGCAACTTTTGCTTCTAATATTTATCGTGTTCAACAAGCCGTTGAAGCAGCAATTAAATATAATCGTAAAATCGTTACATTTGGACGTTCAATGGAAAACAATATCAAAATTGGTATGGAACTAGGATATATCAAAGCGCCACCAGAAACGTTTATAGAGCCTAATAAAATAAATAGTGTACCTAAACACGAGTTACTCATTCTTTGTACTGGTTCTCAAGGTGAACCTATGGCTGCATTATCAAGAATTGCAAATGGTACACATAAGCAAATAAAAATTATACCGGAAGACACTGTAGTATTTAGTTCTTCACCTATTCCAGGTAACACTAAGAGTATCAATCGTACAATTAATGCGTTGTACAAAGCTGGTGCAGATGTGATTCATAGTAAAATATCAAACATTCACACTTCTGGACACGGTTCTCAAGGTGATCAACAATTAATGTTACGTCTGATTCAACCTAAATACTTCCTGCCAATTCACGGTGAATATCGTATGCTTAAAGCTCATGGCGAGACTGGTGTTCAATGCGGTGTTGATGAAGATAATGTATTTATTTTCGATATCGGTGATGTACTTGCCTTAACTCATGATTCTGCACGAAAAGCAGGAAGAATTCCTTCCGGCAATGTACTCGTTGATGGCAGTGGTATAGGTGATATTGGCAATGTTGTCATCAGAGATCGTAAATTACTTTCAGAAGAAGGGTTAGTTATTGTTGTTGTGAGCATTGACTTTAATACTAACAAATTACTATCTGGCCCTGATATTATTTCACGTGGTTTTGTTTATATGCGTGAATCTGGTCAATTAATTTATGATGCTCAACGTAAAATTAAAGGCGATGTCATTTCTAAACTTAACAGCAATAAAGATATTCAATGGCATCAAATTAAATCTTCAATTATCGAAACATTACATCCATATCTTTATGAAAAAACAGCTCGAAAACCTATGATTTTACCTGTGATAATGAAAGTAAATGAAGATAAATAAACACTTAAATATATTTAGTCAAGTTACAATGAATTTATACTACTTTAAATGTTTCCATCAATCTAATAATATTAGATATTTTTAGTAGTAATTAATTATTTTGAGTTATTCATTTAATACGATTTGAGATTATATCTTCTATCTTTGAATTTCTTATAAAAAAAGAAGTATAGAACTTAAAGTTCTTAAACTAGTAAAAAGAGACAATTGCTATATTATTTCATATAGCAATTGTCTCTTTTATAATTTTCAAACTATAATAAGCTTGTTGAGATACTATCTTACTTATATAAGTTCCTTTAATACAAATCCTATTCCTTCTTTGACTAGCTAATTGTTTTATGGTTTAGGTTCAGAAAATTTCTTAAAGTAATGTCTCTATATTCCAATCAGAAAATACTGATTATGTATAGAACATATAAAACTACTTTTAACAACATTTTACGATGATATAATGGATTGTATCACAATGGTGTTCAATTTCATTTAACTCGGGATCTATAATTGTTTCAATAATATCATTCACATGCTAAACATATCATTTATGGAGATGAGTACTGAAGTTTCTATTAGTATGGTAAATTGAGTCATGTTATAACCTTTATTCACAAAGTATGTCATACAATACTTAGTATTGTATAAATAGAGAAAAGCAGTAAGGTAATTTTCAATCAGAAAATATCTTACTGCTTTTTTGGGATTAATGTCCCAGTTTACTTTTTATAATTTTGAAATATTTATTTACAGGAATAACATTTAATAGAAGTACAAATAATTAAGTGTACTTTATTATGTTTAAGCCTAAAATAATACAATTTTATTAATCTATTTAAATACTTAAAAAGATTCAACATTATAAACTAGATTTTCATTTACGATATTCTAAAAACAAAAAGAAACAAATTTCACTTTTCAACAATTCACTTATGCTGTACAGATACATCAATTTAAAATTGGATTATGCAAACATTTACTTACTTATATTTTTTTCAAAGCGACCTAAGTCATTATCATGACCAATCATAATTAAAATGTCCCCTATTTCAATATTGATGTTAGGATCCGGAGAAACTATAAATTCTTTAGCTCTTTTAATTGCTATAATGTTAATACCATATTGCGCTCGAATATCTAATTCAATAATTGTTTGACCTGCCATTTTTTCTGTAGATTTTAATTCAACGATTGAATGCTCATCAGCAAGTTCTAAGTAATCAAGTACACTAGCACTAGCAACGTTATGAGCAATACGTCTTCCCATATCTCTTTCAGGGTGCACAACAGTGTCAGCACCTATTTTATTTAAAATCTTAGCATGATAATCATTTTGAGCTTTAGCAGTAACCTTTTTGACACCTAATTCTTTAAGAATTAACGTCGTTAGTGTACTAGATTGTATATTCTCACCAATAGCGACAATAACATGATCGAAATTACGTATTCCTAAACTCTTCATTACTGCCTCATCAGTTGTATCAGCAACAACAGCATGTGTTGCTATATCGCTATATTCGTTAACACGATTTTCGTCTCTATCAATAGCCATAACATCCATGTCTAATGCGTTAAGTTCTCTAACAATACTACCGCCAAAACGCCCTAGTCCAATTACGACATACTCTTTATCCATATTCGTCCTCCACTATATAAAAGAGGAATGATTACTAACATTCCTCAGAGTCTTATTATTTCTTTCCTTCCACATATGCTTTGTCGAAAACAAATAATCTTAATAATAATATTAACGATGGAATTAATAAAAGTAAACCTAAAACAAAAACAATAACTAATGATAATCCCATTTCCGGATTGACATGAGAGTCTGTAATTTTAATAAACGGATAAAGTAAATATGGAAGTTTACTCATTCCGTAGCCAAAGAATGCAAATAACATTTGCAATATAACCATGATAAAAGCTAGACCGTGTTTCTTTTTAAATATAGTCAGTAATCCAGCTATTATAAAAAATATAAAGCTGATTGCAAACATCCACCAATAATTAAAAATAGCAGTTCTAAAGTGATCAGAATTTTGAATTCTAAGAGATAAGAAAACAAATAATGAAATCACAATCATAGGTGGCCCCCAAAAAATATGCCATTGTCGTGTCATATCATAAGCTGGTTGATCATTTGCTTTATGAGCATAATATGTTAAAAAACCTGATGAAATATAGAGAACTGAAATTATGGCTAAGAATACTACAGACCATGCAAATGGACTTAATAATAATTGTATCCAGTCTAAATCAATATGTGTGCCATGCTCATAGATATAACCACCTTCTGAAATTGTTAGAGCAGTTGCTAGAGAGGCTGGAATTAATAGACCTGTTAAACCATATAATACAATCCAGGGCAGTTTAGTATCTTGACCATAATTTTCAAAAGCATAAAAACTACTTCGTATAGAAATAAGAATTAAAGCTATTGATCCAGGAACTAATAAAACTGTTCCTAAGTATTTAGCAGAATCAGGAAAAAAACCAATAAATCCTACAAAAAAGAAAACGAAAAAGACATTTGTAACTTCCCAAACTGGATTGAGGTATCTATGGATTAAATGATTAACCTTTTTCTCATTACCTGTCATTTTGGAATGCAATGCGAAAAATCCTGCACCAAAATCAATGGAGGCGATGATAATATAACAAAATAAAAATACCCATAATACTGTTATACCGATATAAGCGTAAATCATTTTGTTTCACCTCTCTCTTCAATCACTTTTTCTACATCTTTATAAGCAGGTTGATTTTTAAACATTCTAATTAGTACATAAGCCGAAGTAACTAGTAATAAAAGATATAGTAAACCGAATAACGTCGTTACTAATGTGATTCCCCCCGCCTGGGTAGCCGCCTCTGATACGCGCATATATCCTCGTATAATCCACGGTTGACGACCCATTTCAGTTAAGAACCAACCAAATTCTATCGCTAACATTGATGCGGGACCAGTTAACAAGATAGCGTATAACATCACACTACTAGTTACATATTTACGTAACTTTTTAACAATTAAAAATAACATATAGAGTCCTGAAATGATAAAACAGAATATTCCCATTGATACCATCAAATCGAAAAAGTAATGAACTATCATAGGAGGTAATTCATTTTTAGGAAATTCATTTAAACCTTTAACTTTTGTATTAAAACTATTATCTGCTAAAAAACTAAGTAATCCAGGAATCTCTAGTGCTCCTGAAACTTCATGTGTTTTTTCATTTAATACACCGAAAAGAACTAAATTCGCATGAGATTGCGTATCATAATGCCACTCATATGCTGCAAGCTTATCTGGTTGAACTTTGTGTAAAAATTTAGCAGATAAATCTCCTGCAATCATCGAAAGAACGGTATTGATGAATCCAACAATCATACTTAAATTAAGAGCTTTTGTATGGTATATTCTATCTTCTTTATGATTATGACGTAATAATTTAAACGCTGCGATGACAGCTAATATAAACGCCATCGTCATACCTGCAGTTGCAACTACATGTAAAGCACGAACCATAAAAGATGAATTAAACATTGCTTCTAATGGTTGAACATTTACCATTCGACCATTTTTAATTTCAAAACCCGCTGGGGTATTCATAAATGAATTGACTGATGTAATAAAGAATGCAGAGAATGAACCTCCTATAATGACGGGTATAGATATGAAAAAATGTGTCCATTTATTTTTAAATCTTTCCCAAGTATATAAATAAATACTTAAAAAGATTGCTTCAAAAAAGAATGCAAAAGTTTCCATGAATAGTGGTAAAGCAATAACATGACCGCCCATTTTCATAAACGTTGGCCAGACAAGTGAAAGTTGTAAACCAATAATGGTACCTGTAACGACGCCAACAGCAACGGTTATTGTGTAGCCTTTCGACCATCTTTTAGCCAATGTAATATAATTCGCATCATTTTTCTTTATGCCAATAAACTCTGCTATTGCAAACATAAGTGGCATACCAACACCAATTGTTGCAAATATGATATGCACTGCAAGTGTCATACCCGTCAACAATCGAGCTATTTCAACTGAATCCATCTATAAATCACCCTTCATTTTTATTTTTTAGTTATTGGAGTGACAAGTGATTAAAATTATAAGTCCTTAGTACTATTGAACTAAATTAAATTGCTTTAAATCATTGTGACGATTTTATGTCTTTTCACACAACGTTCACAAAGTTGAAATGACGTCTCTTTTTTTATATAGTGTTGTAAGATAAATCATGAGAGGATGTAATGTATGACTGATACAGTGATTATTTATACACAAGATGACTGTCCACCTTGTGCTTTTATTAAAAATTATTTAGTAAATAAAAATATCAAATTTACAGAAAAAAATATCAAAAATCAAAAATATAAAAATGAAATGATGAATTACGATGCATTTGCAACACCTTTTATTTTGCTTAAAGGGATACCTATGTATCAAGTAGATATGGAAAAATTGAATTATGAATTGAATATTACACCTTAATTTCTATTTTTAATTTTCGCGTGTTTAATTTCAAATTTTCAAACTAGCTAAACAAATATTGTCATCTTCAAGTAATTTATTAAATCAATATAATATATTAAAAAAATATTCTAGGACATATTTTGCAGAAAAATAGAATTTAACAAACTAATATGATTTAAACCATTATAAAAAGACAATTTCTATATTATTTTAATAGAAATTGTCTTTTTCTAGTCTAAGAACTTTATGTCTTATACTCTTAAAATATTCTTTTTAAAGTCAATTATTTAGCCAATTGGTTAACTAATTCAACGACTTCCTCTTGCGTTGAGCATTCAACAGCTCTATTAGCAAGTTCAGCCATTTCATTTTTACTTAAACCATTGATTTGTCTTCTAGCTTTTAGGATAGAAGTCGCACTCATTGAGAACTCATCTAAACCTAAACCTAATAATAAAGGCACAGCTGTTTGATCTCCAGCCATTTCACCACACATACCAGTCCATTTACCTTCTTTATGAGAAGCTTCAATAACTTGTTTAACTAATCGTAAAATTGAAGGATTATATGGTTGATATAAGTATGAAACTCGTTCAGACATACGGTCAGCAGCTAATGTGTATTGAATTAAGTCATTCGTTCCTATACTAAAGAAATCTACCTCTTTAGCAAATACATCAGCAAGTGCCGCGGTAGCTGGAATTTCAACCATAATACCTAATTCAATATCATCTGAAACTTCGTAACCTTCGCGAAGAAGATTTTCTTTCTCTTCAAGAAGTATTGATTTAGCGTCACGGAATTCTTTAATTGTTGCTACCATAGGGAACATAATATTCAATTTCCCATAAACTGAAGCACGTAGTAATGCACGTAATTGTGGTCTAAAGATTTCCGGCTGTGCTAAACATAAACGTATCGCACGATAACCTAAGAATGGATTCATTTCTTTAGGTAAATCTAAGTATGGAAGCTCCTTATCTCCGCCAATATCTAAAGTACGTACAACTACACGTTTACCGTCCATAGTTTCAAGTACCTTTTTATAAGCCTCGAATTGTTCTTCCTCAGTAGGCATTTGGTCTCTACCCATGTACAAGAATTCTGTACGGTATAAACCAATCCCTTGTGCACCGTTATCAATAACTCCTGATAAGTCATCTGGAGTACCAATATTAGCAGCTAGTTCAGCATGGACACCGTCAACTGTTACTGTATCAGCATCACGCAATTTTTGAAGTTCTTTCTTATCTTCAAAGAAACGCTCACGTTTGTTTTGATAAGCAATTAACTCATCTTCTGTAGGATCAATGATAACATCTCCGGACATACCATCTACAATAATCATATCACCTTGTTTAACTTCTTCAGTGATAGATTTAGTACCGACAACAGCTGCAATCTCTAAAGAACGACTCATAATTGCAGAGTGGCTGGTTCTACCACCAATATTAGTTACAAAACCTTGAACAAATTCTTTATTCAACTGTGCTGTATCTGAAGGTGTGAGGTCATTACCTACAATGACAGCACTTTCATTGATTAAACTAGGATTAGGTAAATCTACACCTAGAATATGAGCCAATACACGTTTAGAAACATCTCTGATATCAGCTGCACGTTCTTTCATGTATTCATTATCCATTGACTCAAAAATAGAAATAAATTGTGTCGTTACTTCATCCAAACCAGTTGCAGCATTGACTTTGTCATTTCTAATTTTGTCTTGAATGGGTTGTATTAATTCTGGATCATCTAAAACAAGTAAATGTGCATCAAAAATCGCTGCTTTATCAGCACCTAATTGAGCTTCGGCATTATTTCTTATTTTAGTTAATTCAATTTTTGAAGCTTCGATAGCGTCATTAAACTTATCAACTTCACTTTCTGTGTCAGTAACTTTTTCGTTACTGTCATAAGATAAGTCTGGCTCTACAATTAAGTAAGCTTTTGCGATTGCAACACCATCTGATGCAGCAATCCCTTTAATTAATTTAGACATAATTATTCAGCTAAACCTTCTTTTGATAAGACATCAGTGATAGATTGAATTGCGTCAGTTTCATCGCTACCGTCAGCATAAATAGTTATTTCAGCATCTTTACCTACACCTAAGCTCATTACACCCATGATTGATTTTAAATTAACTTTCTTCCCGTTATATTCTAATTGAATATCTGAATCAAATTTTGATGCAGTTTGTACTAGCATTGTAGCAGGGCGAGCATGAATCCCTGTTTCGTCTGTGATTACATATGATTTTTGTTCCATATTAAACTCTCCTTTGTACAGTTAGAATCTTCAATATTATTACAATCTAACAAAATATTTACAACTTAACTTTACCAAAACCTATAGCTAAATTCAATTCGTTTAAAATCGTTTTCAGCATATAAATTTTGCACCTCGAGACGATTATAACACTTCTATAAGTTATTGATAACTTTTTCACATTTATTGATATGATCTTTACCCAATTTGCTCATAAAATAATAGCTAATGGATGCAGATACAGCTTGCCCAACAAACGGGAACCATTTTGTTTGTTTGGCAGCTGCTCGTTTAGCTACATCTTTAATCACAACTTTAAGCAACGCCTCTGATACCTTACGTCCAATAAATTGACTTCCTTGAATTGCTGCTGCAGACATAATTCTTTCTTTCACTTGATCACTTAGTGAATTAACTTGATCGTGATCTAAACCATAAATTTTATTTACATCCTCTATAATATCTCTCATTAGTTTAAGATCTACTCCAAAATCAAGTCCTGGAATAGGAACTATACTAGCACCGGAGGAAAGTAGCGATTTCTTTTTAACTAAAGTTTCAGCTCTCTCTCTACGTTGTCTAAGTTCTTCCTGTGTAGTTGGCAAATCACCTTTCTCTTTAATTTCCTCTATGTTCAATAATGAGTTCCCTACTTTATTTGTAATATTATTAGTTAGTTTACTTCTAATTCCCATTTAATGACATCCTTTCAAATAATACTTTAACAGTGATTTATACCCATATTTATAGAAAATTAATTTTTTATTGTTACAAATACTGCTTTTAAATATTTTGAAGGTTTGTAGTGAGGATGAGTTTTAAAATCTTTAGGTAACCCCATTACTTCATTTATTTCATATTCAATATTATTTTGGGCTAGTGTTTTCTTTATTACATTTTTAAATGCCTTAAGAGAAAATGCACTTGAATTGGTACATAATAGTAAAGTACCTCCAGGCGATAAAATGTTAAGGGCTCCTTCAATTAATAAATTATAATCTTTTTGAACTGAAAAAGTTTTTTTCTTATTTCTCGCAAAGCTAGGTGGATCAATAACAATTGTATCGTATTGATGCCCATGTCGTCCTGCATAATTATAAAAATCAAACGTATCCATAACATAAATATATTGAGATTTAGGGTTGATACCATTTAAACCAAAATTTTCTTCAGTTAGCCCTCTAGAGCGATTTGCTAAGTCTACACTTGTTGTTGAGTTTGCATTTTCAGCTGCTATTACTGAAAACGCTCCAGTGTAACTGAATAAGTTAAGTACATGTCTTCTTTCTGAAAACTGATCTCTTAATTTTTTTCTAACTTCTTTTTGATCTAAAAATATACCAGTCATAAGACCATCATTTAGGTCTACGTTATAAAAAGTAAAATTTTCTTCTATAACGATAGGAAATTCAGGAGCATTACCTTCTACAAAGCCACCAGTGTAGGAAGAACCTTTAAAACGCATTTTCTCAAAAATTGAAGTGTATTCATATACTTCTTTGATTGCTTCTAAGATAGGAAATCTAAATTTATATATGCCTTTCGAATACCATTGAATTAAAAGATGTCCATTATAATTATCAATTGTCAGACCACCTACACCGTCACCTTCAGCATTAAATAATCTAAATGCGTTTGTACCTTCTATATTGAAATAGTATTGTCGCTCTTTTAATGCAGCTTCAAATAAACGTCTAAAAAACAAAGTGTTAATCTCTTCATTTTGATTATAACTCAATACCCACCCTAATCCTTTATGTTGTCTTCCAATATATCCAGTAGCTATATATTGTTGTTGCTCTGTCACCAGCGTTATCAAATCACCTTCTTTAAGATGATCATGTTCAAATAAATCTTCTTCATCTATTAATGGATAGTGGTTTAAATACTTTATTTCTTTGCCTTTATTTAGCGTAGCAAGTTTCATAAATGAATACCTCTCTTAATTTTTATCACTGTTAGTTATGATAATTTTGTTTCGTAAATCCAGTTAACACCATATAATTTCATCATCATTTTAACAAATAACTTTAGGGAATCACACAAAAAAAGAGTGGGACGAAATTCACTCTGAATTCACTATCCCACCCATGAAATGTATTGCTCACATAGAAATTTTTCTGTGAATATTTCTTACTGTTCATTGAATATAAAGCTAGATAAATACAATCATTGATTTGAAAAGTTAAGTATTTTTACCAATGATTAATGTTTATAAATCAAATTTAACCCATTTATTTTTCTCTCAACTGTAAAGAATAAGCAACAATCATTGCAATAAGCATTAATAACAAGATTGGCGTAATGAAAATTGATAATAATAATCCATGTACCATAATATTGATAAATTCTGTAAGAAATTTAAAGAATAAAATACTACCCATAAAGAGTTGTAAATAATAATATTTATCCCTTAAATAATAAGTTAATGTAGTTGCAATATAAATAATAATAATGAAAAGTAGCAACAATAACGTTACCCACTCAACTACATATTGCGTTTGTGATAACTCCCATTCACCAGTTAAGAATAATGCATTTCTATTATTAAATTCTAGAAAAGCAAAAAACAGAATAATTACACCACAAAACAATTGAACATACATCGGTTTAACCCATTTAGGTTTTTTCATCCAATTTGGAATATCGTCCTCTTGTATATCTACTATGCTGTTAATTTTTTGCTTAAACTTGTCCCTTTTGGCTCTAATTTTATCTAAATCAACACTTCTTCTGGTCTTACGTGCATACTCGGTTGTCTTATCTTGTAGTTGTTTTAAGTGAACTTTAGTTTGATTAGATATATTGCCTTTATTAGTTCTTGAAAGTTCAGGTTCCTCTTCGCCTAATTCTTCTTTAGTGAGTGGTAATGAACGTCTTAAGAATAAGAAATTCCATATAGCCATTTGACCTAATAACCACATAATAATGAAGAATGTATTCACACTTAAAATATCAATTGATTCAATTTCATTTGCGTCAATACGTCCATATAGCGAAATTTGGGTAATAAGATAACTCATTCCATAAGTTACAATAATCCACATATAATGGTTCTTACGATTGGCTTGGTTCAACTCATCTTTATAAACTATGTAACCAATATGAACTGTAAAAGGAATAATAAAGACGATTGCAAAAAAGCCATACACTTGTGTCATTAGCAATAATGTAATGATAAAGTACATAATGCCAATAACTAAAAAGAAAATTGAAATGTCATAATCGTATTTAATAGTTCTAAATAAAGTGTGACCTAACAACATCACTAAAATACCAAATACGATGATTACTATGGCACTTGTAATTGGAAAGCCACCAATAAATTTGCTCATCACTTTTATAATCTCGGCAAAAAAGGCATTTAGGAATTCCCATACGTTATGCACATGCGTATCAACCTTTTTGTCACCTTTAAATTGTTTGATTAAAGGTAAGTTAATAAAAATAATGAGACCTGTAAAAAGTGAAACGATACCGATAATATAACTAAATATAATTTCGGTGTGTTTCCTAAGAAAAGACATACTGTTCACCTCAAAATTATTATATATGAAGATTGTTTAATTGTCTTTAAAATATCATGAAATACATCTATAGACCTACAAACGTTTATTAATAGAATAACGGGGTAAACCATTTGTGTAAACAGAAATCCTATTAAAGAGGTGAATTTTTATGACAAATAAAGAATTTGAAAAAAAATCAGCAGAAAAAGCCAAAGAAGTAGAAGAAAAGCTTAAAGAACAAAACGAAGAAAAAACAGATGATATCGAACAAACTAAGAAAGATATTCAAGATACACTAGATTAATTTTACTAATGATATAAGTGGTTATGCTAGATAATAAAAAACTAAAAAGACTTGTTAGCATTTAAATCGTTGGATCATTGAGTTCATAAGTAATATAAAAAGACAATTTCTATTAAAATTTTTAATAGAAATTGTCTTTTTTTCGTAATAATACATAGGGCGTTCATCTATGATTATCATTATAATAATATCTTTTAATACAAATCTACGTTATTATTTAACCTTTTTTATTTCATAGTTAACATTTATGTAAATTTCTTTAGAACACTTATTTATTCTAAAGAAATAACATAACCATTTTACGACTACTTTTTCGAAAGATTTGCATCATAGTTCTTAAATCATGACTAATATCATTTATAAATAAAAACTGTCGCCAAAATCCTATATCTTGTAGGAAAGTTATATTTATCACTTAATTGCACTATAGTAATTTATGTTTACGTAACAATTCTTCAATAAAAGTACCACGTATTTTCTTCAACACTGTATTTAATACTGATCGTTTGATAAAGTTTTTATTGACAAGTTCATGTAAAGATCTACGATCATTTAATTCATAAAATGCATCCATCAGTACGCGTGCATCAAATTCAGAAGCATAAACTTCAGGTACACCTCTATCAACATCCAATAATTGATAAACAGCTTCCATAGCTGTTCTAACTGAATATTCTGTAGTGAATACCGTATCTCGTTCTGTTTCTGCAAAGTTTCCAATAAATGCTAAGTTTTTAGAGCCATTCGGTACTACTAATGGTCGATCTTTGTATACTCTAGGCATGAAATATGCAGTTACATACGGCATATAAACAGGAATCGTGTTACATTCCGATTGAGCTAATTCAACAATTTCCTCTTGTGGAACGCCCATATGATATAACCATTCTTGACAGATTTCACTACCAGTACATTCCGTGATTGGCTTTTTAATGAAGTCTCCTTTTTCGTCAGAGTATAATGCGTAAATCCATACACTAACTTGATTTTTAGGTTGTTTCTTAAATTGTTGCTGACGGTTTACTGTAAAACTAAGTTGCCAACTCGAATTAGCTACAGAAATGATACCACCTGTGACTGTCCGACCAGATAAAACATCTCTTTTACACAATTGTTCGATATATGAGATTATCTTTTTATTATCTGTTGTTGCCGTTGCTGATACAAACCAACTTTTAGCTGGAATGTGATCACAAAATTTCTCAGGTCTACCAAATTCTGGACTTTGATTAGCTAAGTTTTTCCATAATGTCCAACTACCACCTAAAGAATGTGTTATAGGAGCAGGGTGGTCATTATCACCATAGGTTGAACTTTCAGTAATACTTCCGTTAGTAACAAATACCAAGTCATTAACTGTTAACGGGATAGATTCTGTTTTACCATTTTTGTTTACAAG
>NZ_KV838754.1:11694-17769 GCF_001838765.1 Staphylococcus sp. HMSC34G04 | reverse complement strand
TTATTAAGTTCCCGTTTTAAGGGTTCAGTGCCGTTGATAGTCCCAGGGTTTTTATCATGTTTATGCAATTGATAACTTTATTAATAGTAAGTTAATGTTAAAAGTAATGCTTTCTCAAATGTTCTTAAGTAAAATGCGATGATAAAATCAATATGAAGTCAGTTCAACTCAACGCTAATATTTTATTGTTGTGTTTCTGAAACTTTTTTATATCTATCAGCATAATTAGTGAATACACCATCAACACCATATTGATTTAAGTTTCTCATTTGATTTTCATCATCAACTGTATAAGGATGAACTAAAAATCCTAAATTTTTTAAATGTCTTGTGTTCTTAATATTTAAATCTGTGTATTCAGGACCTACTCCAATGGCATAAGATTTAATATTTTTTAAATCTTGATTAGAGGCTTTTTTAAGTTCAAATTTATTCATTAGTCTAATAAGAGGTATATTGGCGTTCATGTGATGTACCTTTTCTAAACTACTCCCTGAAAATGATTGGATCATCACATGTCCATGTTTAAGTGATTTTTGTGTTAACAAGTCATGTTTATCTAATGTATCTAATAATTGCTTTTCCATGCCAGGATAAACATCTGGCGATTTAGTTTCAATATAATAGTTTGCATTTTTGCCGTAGCGATTTAAAATTTCGTCTAAAGTAGGAACTTTAGCATTTTTATATTTATTTTTGGCATATTCAGGATGCTTTCGATTAAACCAGCTTCCTGCATCAAGTTGTTTTAACTCTTTTAAAGTAAACTGGTCGACACGTCCATGGCCATTAGTCGTACGATTGACCTTTTCGTCGTGCATAGCAACCAAGTGACCATCTTTAGTACGTTGTAAATCGATTTCTATGTAAGATGCTCCTAATTCATTATGACTTTTATCATATGCTTCAAAAGTATGTTCTGGAGCGTAACCACTTGCGCCACGATGTGCAATGGTTGTAAATTTCTCCCCAGTTAAATTTTTAGCCCAATGATTATGAGTATCGTTTGTTTTACCACTTACTGAGTCTGATTCAGCTTGTCGTTTAAATGTTCTAGCTGATGATTGATTCATATTAGATGGAATATTTGTGTGTTGTTGTATAGATTTCTCTGATTGGTTTGGTGCTGAGGAGTGGTTCGATGTTTCAGCTATCGTAGGGGAACTTAAACTAGCTAAACCTAGAGTAACGGAAGATAAAGTTGAAATGATCATTTTCTTAGACTTAAACATAAAAACATCCTTTCAAAAATAGTATGTCTACTTAAACGTACATCAATTTGAAAGGATGAAAGGGAATTTTACATTTTTTTTATATAAACTTTGATAACTTAATACAAAATTAAATTTTTGTAATTTTAGATAGCTATAATTTTTAATAACTATTTTGATCCGTTGTCTTTTAATAATGCTTTTGCGACTTTTATTTGATGTTTTACAGATTCTTGACCAGTTGAACCATAGCTTTGACGACGCTTAAGACAATTTTCTGGTGTTAAATAATCATATATATCTTCCTCAATATTTTCATGATGTTCTTGATATTCGCTTAAAGGTACGTCTAATAGGTAAATACCTTTATGAATACAATTTAATACGATTTTACCAACGATTTCGTGAGCGGTTCTAAAAGGTATATTTTTACTGACTAAATAGTCTGCTAATTCTGTTGCATTTGAAAAGTCATTTTTTACTGTTTGATTTAAACGATTTGAATTAACTTTCATAGATGCAACCATACCTTCGAAGATTCTAAGAGATCCTTTAAGTGTGTGTACAGCATCAAATAAACCTTCTTTATCTTCTTGCATGTCCTTATTATAAGCTAACGGTAAGCCTTTAAGTGTTACTAACATACTCATCAAGTGTCCTGTAGTACGTCCTACTTTTCCTCTTATTAGTTCTGCCATATCAGGGTTTTTCTTTTGTGGCATAATAGATGAGCCAGTAGAAAACGCGTCTGATAAAGTGATGAATTTTGCTTCATCAGTCGACCAAAAGATGATTTCTTCTGCAAAGCGTGATAGATGCACCATAGTGAGTGAAATATGATGCAATGTTTCAACAATATAGTCACGATCACTGACCGCATCTAAACTATTTTCATACAGATTTGCGAATCCTAGAAGTTCTTGAGTCAGATGTCTATCTATAGGGTGTGTAGTTCCACTTAAAGCTGCAGCACCTAATGGTGAGATATCTATACGTTTAAGACTATCCACGAATCTACCTTTATCTCTTTCTAACATCCAAAAGTAAGTCATAATATGATGTGCGAACGAGATGGGTTGTGCGCGTTGTAAATGCGTATATCCAGGCATAATTGTGTCAACATGCTGGTCTGCTAATTGAACAATCGTTTGTTGAAACGACGTTATAAGTTCAATAATGTATTGAACTTGTTCTTTAGTATACAAATGCATATCTGTAGCAACTTGATCATTACGACTACGACCAGTATGCAGTTTTCCACCAGCTTCGCCAATACGTTGAATAAGCTCATGTTCAATATTAAGATGAATATCTTCGAGAGAAGCTTTAAATTCAAGTTGACCTTCTTCAAAGTCACGTTGAATATTTTTAAGCTCATTAATGATGGATTGAGCTTCATCATCTGTAATAATATGTTGTTTAGCGAGCATAGTTGCATGTGCAATACTACCTTGAACATCTTGTTTAATTAAATTTTTATCAAAATCAATTGACGCATTGAAATCATCAACCCATTCTTCGGGTTGAGTTTCAAATCTGCCACCCCAAGCTTTATTGCTCATTACTATACCCCCCGTGAAGTAATGCATTAACTTGTGTAGGTAAACCATAAATATCAATGAAACCTACTGCTGCCTCTTGATTGAAAGCATCTTCTTTTGTATAAGTAGCTAATTTTTCATCGTATAAAGTGTAAGGAGATTGTCTGCCATTGACAATAGCGTTTCCTTTAAATAATTTAATTCTCACATCGCCCTCAACATATTGTTGAGTACTATCGATAAAGAGTTTTAAGCTATCTGTTAATGGTGAGAACCACAAACCATTGTATATTTGTTCTGAAAATTGTTTTTCAATGACAGGCTTAAAGTGCGCTACGTCTTTTGTTAATGTAATCGTTTCTAGTGCTTTGTGTGCTTTTAAAATCACTTCAGCACCTGGTGTTTCATATATCTCTCTAGATTTTATTCCGACCATTCTATTTTCAACATGATCAATTCTACCAATACCGTGTTTACCAGCAAGTTGATTTAAGTAAAGAATAAGATCATCTAATTGATACTCTTTGCCATCAACTTGTACTGGAATACCTTGCTTAAATGTAAGGATAATTTCGTCTGCTTCATCTGGAGTTTCTTCTAAAGGTGTAGTTAAATCAAATGCATCTTCTGGAGGAGCGGCATAAGGATCTTCTAAAATACCACATTCATTAGCTCTACCCCATAAGTTTTGGTCGATTGAGTATGGTGAGTCATGATTGATTGAAACAGGAATATTATGTTTAATTGCATAATCAATTTCCTCTTCTCTGCTCCAAGCCCATTCACGAACAGGTGCAAATGCTTTTAACTTAGGATTTAACGCTTTGATTGCCACTTCGAAACGCACTTGGTCATTCCCTTTACCAGTACATCCGTGTGCTATACCTATTGAATTTGTTTTTTCAGCAATTTCAACCAGTTTTTTTGCGATGAGTGGACGTGATAATGCTGAAACTAGAGGATATGCATTTTCATACATTAAATTTCCTTTAATAGCATAACTTACATAATCATCACTAAATTCTTTAGTTGCATCAATAATATGACATTCGACTGCACCCATGTCTAAAGCTTTTTGATATACAACGTCTAAATCTTTACCTTCGCCTACGTCAAGACAGCAAGCAACTACGTCATATCCTTTATCAATAAGCCATTGAACTGCAACACTTGTATCTAAACCACCTGAATATGCTAAAACGATTTTATCTTTCATATTTACACCTCAAATAATTTTTATGATTATCAATATGCATCTATCATATCAGATTGATAATGAAAATAAAACCACTTTTTTACATAAATATTCATTTTTAAATCTAATTATCTTTGGATTTTTAGTTTTAAACACTGTTATAAGGGCGTTCTTGTATATTTTAAAATTTCTGTAAATTGTATATTTGGAGTGGTGGTGCGACTTTTGATATTAAAAATAACTTTTTTTATGAATGGAAAGGTTAAATAAAAAAGCAATTTCCTTTGATAAGTTAGCCTTCAGAATTGAATAGCGCATCTAAACTTAGTAGAATTAGTATAAGTACTTATAACAGGAGGCAATAAGATGACTCACATTCAATTAGACTATGGCAAAACTTTAGAATTTTTTGACAAACATGAACTTGATCAGCAAAAGGATATTGTTAAAACTATCCACCAAACTATTCATAAAGGTACAGGAGCAGGTAATGACTTTTTAGGTTGGTTAGATTTACCTGTTGATTACGATAAAGAAGAATTTTCTAGAATCGTCGAAGCATCTAAACGTATCAAATCAAATTCCGATGTACTTGTTGTTATCGGTATTGGAGGTTCATACTTAGGTGCACGTGCTGCAATTGAGATGCTTACATCTTCATTTAGAACAAATACGGAATACCCTGAAATTGTATTTGTAGGTAATCATTTATCTTCAAGTTATACAAAAGAATTATTAGATTATTTACAAGGAAAAGATTTTTCAGTTAACGTTATTTCAAAATCAGGTACTACGACAGAACCAGCAGTTGCATTTAGATTATTTAAACAATTGGTTGAAGAAAAATATGGAAAAGATGAAGCTAAGAAACGTATTTTTGCAACGACAGATAAATCTAAAGGTGCACTTAAACAATTAGCAGACAATGAGGGTTATGAAACGTTTGTTGTACCTGATGATGTGGGAGGTCGTTATTCTGTTCTTACAGCTGTAGGATTACTACCAATTGCAACTGCAGGTATCAATATCGAATCAATCATGATTGGTGCGGCTAAGGCACGTGAAGAGTTATCTTCTGATGATCTAGATCAAAATATCGCATATCAATATGCAACTATTCGAAATATTCTATATAGCAAAGGTTATATTACTGAAATGTTAATTAATTACGAACCGTCTATGCAGTATTTCAACGAATGGTGGAAACAATTATACGGTGAATCAGAAGGGAAAGATTTCAAAGGTATTTATCCATCAAGTGCGAATTACACAACTGATTTACATTCCTTAGGACAATATGTTCAAGAGGGCCGTCGTTTCTTATTCGAGACAGTGGTTAAGGTCAACCATCCAAAACATGATATCAAAATTGAAGAAGATGCAGATGATTTAGACGGACTGAACTATCTTGCTGGCAAATCAATCGATGAAGTGAATACAAAAGCATTTGAAGGTACATTACTTGCACATACTGATGGTGGCGTTCCAAATATCGTTGTAAATATTCCTCAGTTAGATGAAGAAACATTTGGGTATGTTGTTTATTTCTTTGAATTAGCTTGTGCAATGAGTGGATATCAATTAGGTGTTAATCCATTTAATCAACCTGGAGTTGAAGCCTATAAACAAAACATGTTTGCGCTATTAGGTAAACCAGGCTTTGAAGATAAGAAAAAAGAATTAGAAAATCGTTTATAATTTCAAGTTGAACTTAAAAAATAAGTTTAGGACATAATTCCTAGCAAAATAGCCAGTAAATGAGTTTTTTATAAATTCATTTACTGGCTTCTTTATTTACAATACTTCGTATTGTTGGCTCGCTTTCTTAGGGGACAGCTTCAGCCTGTAGTCTTCAGCTTGTCCTGTTCCCTCAAGAGTCTCGCCAAAATACTTTGTGTTTATATGAAATTTTACACTAAAATATTTTATAAAAATAAGGCACTTTCGTATAATATAATAAATACCAATAAACTAAATTAACGAGGTGCCTTATGTATAAAGATTATAGCATGACTCAACTTACTCTACCATAGGGTTTAAAAGATGTGCCTATCACTATGATAAATATGGTTTTAAACGAGAGTTGAAATTATATGAATGTGATGATTGTTCAGAGTGTCCTCTGAAA
>NZ_KV838754.1:11332-11594 GCF_001838765.1 Staphylococcus sp. HMSC34G04 | reverse complement strand
AAAAAGCTTTCAGAACCAAAAACAAAAACCATATACAGTCAAAGAAAAATGGATGTGGTTCCTGTTTTTTGATTTATGAAGACTATTTTTGGTTTCACTCGAATGTCCGTTCGAGGGATAAATAAAGCCAAAAGAGAACTAGGATTTGTGCTAATGGCACTTAATATAAGAAAAGTAATAGCTTAACGAGCTAAAAGTGATCAAAAAATTTATAATAAAGACAATTTCTGTATTATTTCAATAGAAATTGTCTTTATTTACT
>NZ_KV838754.1:0-11232 GCF_001838765.1 Staphylococcus sp. HMSC34G04 | reverse complement strand
GTCTTTATTTACTTATCCTAGAACTTTATGTCTCGGACTCATTTTTATTATGTGTGTTAATAAGAGAAAATGAAAATTGAGTAACGTCAGACTAATAAAAAGTCAAATTCAGAGTAGGAAATAATAAATATTCACTCCATTAGATTTTTGATAAAGAATGAAATAGCAAAATTTGATGAATTAGATATCAATATATAAATTTTTAATTCCTACCTAAGTCTGATTTGTGTTGTTGACCTAATTTTAATGTTTCAAAAAACATCATTTACAACTATAATGAATAAGTAATACAACCCTAAGAAAGGATTTGATGTATTGTCGCTTTCTCAATTAGAAGAATGGTTTGACGCATTTCGACAATTCGGATATATTCCTGGGTTCATTATGCTTTATTTAAGAGCCATTGTACCTGTGTTGCCTCTCACTTTGTACGTCGTGCTATTAATACATGCGTATGGATTGTTTCCAGGTATAATTATCAGTTGGCTAGGTATCGTCTCAGGTACTTTTACTGTTTTTCTTATTTGTAAAAAATTTGTGAATACAATAAGAATGAAAAAATTAAAAAGTAGAAAGTCTGTTCAAAGGCTTATTAGCTTCATAGATAGACAAGGGCTTATCCCTTTATTCATATTATTATGCTTTCCATTTACACCCAATACATTAATAAATATTATTGCGAGCTTATCTCACATCAAAATAAAATATTACTTTTTGGTATTAGTTATTTCTAAATTGATTTCAATTACTATTCTAGGAGTAATGGGAAAAGAAATTTTCACCATATTTACTAATCCTTTAAGAGCGCTTATTATGATAGTGTTACTCGTAGTATTGTGGTTTATTAGTAAAAAGGTAGAAAAGTATTTTATGGGTTCTACCAAGGAGTAAAACATGAAACAATTGATTAAATATTTGATTTCCTTTACTTTTGCAATTATTATTGTAATATTCATTCAATCATTTATAATCGTAGGCGCTATGATATCAAATAATAGCATGACACCTACCTTGCAAACGGGAGATAGAGTAATAGTTAATAAAATTAAAGTCACGTTTGACCTAATACAACGTGGTGATATAATCATGTACAGGCATAATAACAAAACTTATTTTAGCAGAATTATAGGAAAGCCTGGTGAGTCTGTGAGTATTAAATCACAACGTATTTATATCGATGATAGACAAGTAAATGAACCATATATGAAAGATAGGCATATTAAAGACATTACATTAAGAGAAATTAAAAATTCTGATGGTGATACGATTCCACCGGGAGCATATTTTGTTTTAAATGATAATAATAACAAACATTCTGATTCAAGAACCTATGGTTTAATAGATAAGAAAGATATCATTGGAGATGTCAGTTTGAAATATTATCCATTTAAAGAATTTAACTATCAATTTAAATAACCAGAAGAGGTGTAGATTTTGAAAAAAGAAATTTTAGAGTGGGTTGTTGCCATAGCCGTTGCCATTGCACTTATAGCCTTAATCACTAAATTTGTTGGGAAGTCATATTCTATTAAAGGTGATTCAATGGATCCCACATTAAAAGATGGAGAGCGTGTAGTGGTAAATATTATTGGCTATAAATTAGGTGGCGTTGAAAAAGGAAATGTCATTGTATTTCATGCTAATAAAAAAGATGATTATGTTAAAAGAGTTATTGGAACTCCAGGTGATAGTGTTGAATATAAAAATGATACACTCTATGTTAATGGTAAAAAGCAATCAGAACCATACTTGAACTATAACGAGAAACGTAAGCAAACTGAGTATATCACAGGTAGTTTCAAAACAAAAAATTTACCAAATGCTAATCCTCAATCTAATGTTATTCCTAAAGGTAAATATTTAGTTTTGGGAGATAACCGTGAGGTAAGTAAAGATAGTCGTTCATTTGGTTTAATTGACAAAGACCAAATTGTTGGAAAGGTATCGCTTAGATATTGGCCTTTCAGTGAATTTAAATCTAACTTCAATCCAAATAACACTAAAAATTAAATATCAATCAACTTTGGAGATTTCTATTCATGCTTTTAAAAAAATAGAAATCTCTTTTTTGTTTTTCTTAGAAGATACACCTGTGTGATATGATTAATATTAAAGGAGTGAGGGAATGTTATGGAATTTAATACATATATTGGTCGAGCAGGTACAGGAAAGTCAACAGCCATGCTTACTCAAATAAAAAATAAAATGAAGCAAGACCCGCTGGGTGATCCTATAGTATTAATTGCACCTACGCAGAGTACTTTTCAATTAGAACAAGCATTTGTAAATGATTCCGAACTTCATGGTAGTTTGAGAACTGAAGTACTTCACTTTGAAAGATTGAGTCATCGTGTTTTTCAAGAAGTTGGTGGTTTAACAGAACAACGATTATCTAAGGCTGCTTTAGAAATGATGATTTTCCATATTGTTCAACAACATGAGTCTGATTTGAAATTGTATGCTTCACAAGCTCAATACTATGGTTTAAGTGAAAAGTTAGCTGAGCAAATTCAAGATTTTAAAAAATATAATGTCACTCCTGAGCACTTAGATCAATTGATAGATAATCATTCAATGCAAACGAGAACAAAACATAAATTAGAAGACATTTCTCTTATTTATAAACAATTAGAATCACGAATGAATGGTGAATTTATAACAACAGAGGATAGTTTGCAACAATTCATTGAAATACTATCTCAATCTCAGTGGATAAAAAAGGCTGAAGTATTTATTGATGGGTTTCATAATTTTTCTACATTGGAATATAGAATTATAGAAGCACTTGTTCAACACGCCAAACAGGTGACTGTGTTATTAACGACCGATGGCAGCCACCATCCATTTAGTTTGTTTAGAAAATCATCTGAAGTTTTATCACATTTGGAGGATATCGCTAATCGTTTAAATATAAATCTAAATAAAACTTATTTTAATACATTTTATCGCTATAAAAATGATGATTTAAAGAATCTTGAAAATGGGTTTGATGCATTACAATTTACGCCTAAACATCATCAAAATCATGTTAAAATATTTGAATCTTCAAGTATGAGAGAAGAAATAAATGAAGTAGCTCGACGTATTTTAAAAGATGTCAGAGAAGCAGATTATAAATTCAGGGATATTGCTATATTATACCGTGATGAATCGTATGCATATCTATTCGAGTCAATACTTCCTTCATATGATATACCATTTAACATTGATACTAAAAAATCTATGACACATCATCCCATCATGGAAATGTTACGTTCTTTATTAGAAGTGATACGTTCAAATTGGCATATTAATGCAATGTTACGATTGTTTAAAACGAATGTATTAACGTCTCAATTTAAAAGAAGTAGCTATTTAATTGATTTACTGGAAAATTTCGTTTTAGAACGTGGTGTTTATGGTAAACGTTGGTTAGACGAAGATATCTTTAGTATTGATCAGTTTAGTAGAATGGGACGTAAATCACATCAACTAACTGAAGAACATCAAGCATTATACAAAGAAGTAATTAAACTTAAAAAGAATGTTATAGATAAAGTGTTATATTTCGAACAAGCTATGAATGAAGCACATACTGTTAAAGATTATGCTACGTCATTTTATGAAAGTTTAGAGTATTTTGAATTACCGAGTCAGTTAATGACTCAACGTGATGAATTAGAGTTGGCGGGTCTAACAGAAAAAGCCGAAGAAATTGACCAAGTATGGAACGGTTTAATACAAATTTTAGATGATTTAGTTACTGTTTTTGATGATCAGGAAATGACACTTCAACAATTTTTAGATGTTTTTGATATAGGTTTAGAGCAATTAGAGTTTGTTATGATACCTCAAACTTTGGATCAAGTTAGTATAGGTACAATGGATTTAGCGAAAGTTGATAATAAAAAACATATTTATATGGTTGGTATGAATGATGGTATATTACCACAGACTGTATCTTCATCAAGTTTGATTACAGATGAAGAGAAGAAATATGTTGAGGACAATGCACATGTTGAGTTAAGTCCAACTTCAGATATACTGCAAATGGATGAAGCGTTTGTTTGTTACATCGCTATGACAAGGAGTCAACAAAGCGTTACATTTTCATATAGTTTAATGGGAAATTCTGGAGATGAGAAGGAAATTAGTCCTTTTTTAACGCAAATTAAAGAACTATTTTATGATTTAGAAATCACCAATCTACAAGATTTACATGAAGCGCAACCTTTATTAATGATGCAACATTCACATCAAACAAAAATTCAGCTTTTTGAATATTTAAGAGGTTGGTTAGACCATGAAGACATCGATATTCGTTGGTTGGATGCATATTTAGCTATTCGAGACGATGATCAATTAAATCAAGGTTTAGATTATCTTACTACGTCATTGACATATGATAACGAGACTGTCCAATTAAATGAAACTTTATCACAACAACTTTATGGTAAAACTATCAACGCTAGTGTGTCTCGTTTTGAAGGTTATCAACAATGTCCTTTTAAACATTATGCTTCGCATGGTTTACGATTAAATGAACGCACTAAATATGAATTACAAAATTTTGACTTAGGAGATATTTTCCATTCAGTTTTAAAATATATTTCCGATCGAATTTATGGTAACTTCAAGAATTTAGATACTAAGAATATTCAATCACTTACTAAAGAAGCATTAGAACTTATTTTACCTAAAGTACAGTTTAATTTGTTAAATTCATCTGCGTATTATAAATATTTATCTAAAAAGATTGGATCAATCGTTGAAACAACTTTAAAGGCACTTAAATATCAAGGGGATTACTCTAAATTTGTGCCCCAACGATTTGAAACAGGATTTAGAAAATCACCTAAAAACAAAGATGAACTTGTTGCACAACCACTGATTACCAATCAGGGAATTCCGATTAATATAAGAGGTCAAATCGATCGTATTGATACATATACAAAAGGTGATCATAGTTATGTCAATATCATTGATTATAAATCTTCAGAAAGTAGTGCAACACTCGATTTAACAAAAGTTTATTATGGTTTGCAAATGCAAATGATGACCTACATGGATATTGTATTACAAAACAAAGAACGTTTAGGTCTTACAGATATTGTGAAACCAGGGGGGCTACTTTATTTCCATGTCCATGAACCGCGTATTAAATTTAAAAGTTGGGCAGATATAGATGAAGACCAATTTCAAAAAGACTATATCAAAAACTTTAAAATGAGCGGTTTACTTAATCGTGATCAAGAAGTGTTAGATGCTTTTGATATTAGACTTGAACCAAAGTATAATTCGGATATTGTTCCAATAGCATTAACAGCTAAAGGCGCTATAAATCAGCGTAGTAGTAAAGTAGCTGATGAAAACATCATTTATCAATTGATAGAACATAATAAGAAGAATTTTATCGAGACAGCCACCCACATTATGGATGGACATACTGAAGTGGCACCCTTGAAGTACAAACAAGTATTACCTTGTCAATTTTGTAATTATAAATCAGTTTGTCATGTAGACGGATTAATAGATAGTAAGCGTTATAGAACGGTAGATGAATCGATAAAACCATTAGATTTAATTCAACAATTAAGAACTGAAGGTGGTGAAAAGACATGATTCCAACTAAACCACAAGATGTGATTTGGACAGATGCACAATGGCAAAGTATTTATGCGAAAGGTCAGGACATACTTGTTGCTGCTGCAGCAGGTTCCGGTAAAACAGCCGTTCTAGTTGAGCGTATTATACAACGTATACTTAGAGATGATGTAGATGTAGATCGGTTACTAGTTGTAACATTTACGAATTTAAGCGCACGTGAGATGAAGCATCGAGTTGATAAACGTATACAGGAAGCATCTTTTAAGGATCCCAACAATGAACATTTAAAGAATCAGCGCATCAAAATTCATCAAGCACAGATTTCGACTTTACACAGTTTCTGTTTGAAATTGATTCAGCAGCATTATGATGTATTAGATATCGACCCTCATTTTAGAACAAGTAGTGAAGCGGAAAATATATTATTATTAGAACAAACTATTGATGATGTTTTAGAACAACACTATGATAAATTAGATCCTCACTTTATAGAATTAACCGAACAACTATCATCAGATAGGAATGATGATCAATTTAGAAGTATTATTAAGCAGTTATATTTTTTCAGTATTGCTAATCCACAACCATTTGAATGGCTCAATCAATTAGCGCAACCATACAAAGAAGAGAATAAACAGCAACAATTAATGCAGCTTATCAATGATTTAGCAATGATTTTTATGAAAGCAGGATATGAAGAATTACAAAAATGTTATGATTTATTCTCAATGATGGAAAGTGTTGATAAGCAACTTGAAGTTGTTGAAACTGAACGCATGTTTATTACTAAAGCCATTGAAGGGAAAGTATTAAATACAGATGTTATCACACAACATGAATTTATGAGTCGTTTTCCTGCAATAAATAGCAAAATAAAAGAAGCAAATGAAGGCATGGAAGATGCTTTAAATGAAGCAAAACAACATTATGATAAATATAAATCTTTAGTTATGAAAGTAAAAAATGATTACTTTTCTAGAAATGCAGATGATTTGAAAAGAGATATGCAACAACTTGCTCCTCGAGTGGCTTATTTAGCTCAAATAGTTCAAGATGTGATACATTCATTTGGTGTTCAAAAACGAAGTCGTAATATTTTGGATTTCTCAGATTATGAACATTTTGCATTACGCATTCTTACTAACGAAGATGGCTCACCTTCGCGTATCGCTGAAACGTATCGTGAACATTTTAAAGAAATCCTAGTTGATGAGTATCAAGATACTAATAGGGTGCAAGAGAAAATATTATCTTGTATTAAAACTGGTGAAGAACACGACGGTAACTTGTTCATGGTTGGAGATGTGAAGCAGTCTATTTATAAATTTAGACAAGCTGATCCCAGTTTATTTATTGAAAAATATAATCGCTTTTCTAGTAGTGGAACTGACAGTGGCTTGCGCATTGACTTATCGCAAAACTTTCGTTCGAGACAGGAAGTGTTATCTACAACCAATTATTTGTTCAAACATATGATGGATGAACAAGTAGGGGAAATTTCATATGATGATGCAGCGCAATTGTATTTTGGTGCACCATATGACAAAGTTTCACATCCCGTTCAATTACGAGCACTTGTTGAGGAAAGTTCAGAAAATAGTGACTTAACTGGAAGTGAACAAGAAGCGAATTACATTGTTGAACAAGTTAAAGATATTATTAATCATCAAAACGTATACGATATGAAAACAGGTCAATACAGAAAAGCAACTTATAAAGATATCGTAATTTTGGAGAGAAGTTTTGGTCAAGCTCGTAATCTTCAACAAGCTTTTAAAAATAATGATATCCCTTTTCACGTAAATAGTAAGGAAGGGTATTTTGAGCAAACTGAAGTACGTCTTGTTCTTTCATTTTTAAGAACAATAGATAATCCACTTCAAGACATTTATTTAGTGGGGTTGATGCGTTCTGTAATATATCAATTTACTGAAGAAGAATTAGCCAAAATAAGAGTTGTAAGCCCTCATAATGATTACTTTTATCAATCTATAAAAAATTATATGATTGATGAAAAAGCTGATTCTAGATTGGTTGACAAGTTAAATCGTTTTATTCAGGATATACAAAAATATCAAAATTATAGTCAAAGTCAACCGGTCTACCAATTAATTGATAAATTTTATAATGATCATTTTGTAATTCAGTACTTTAGCGGTCTCATTGGAGGTAAAGGTAGAAGAGCGAATCTATATGGGCTATTTAATAAAGCTGTTGAATTTGAAAATTCAAGTTTCAGAGGTTTATTCCAATTTATTCGTTTTATTGATGAGCTTATTGATCGTAAGAAAGATTTTGGTGAAGAAAATGTCGTAGGTCCTAACGATAATGTGGTTAGAATGATGACGATTCATAGTAGTAAAGGATTAGAATTTCCATTTGTAATTTACTCAGGATTATCTAAAAAATTCAACAAAGGTGACCTGAATGCACCAGTTATTCTAAATCAACAATATGGTTTAGGTATGGATTATTTTGATGTAAATAAAGATATGGCTTTTCCTTCGCTTGCTTCTGTGGCATATAGAGCAATAAATGAAAAAGAACTCATATCTGAAGAAATGCGCTTAGTCTATGTTGCGTTGACGCGAGCAAAAGAGCAACTTATTTTAGTTGGAAGAGTCAAAGATGAAAAATCATTAATTAAATATGAACAATTAGCTGTTTCAGACACACATATAGCAGTTAATGAACGCCTTACTGCTACAAATCCATTTGTTCTTATTTATGGTATTTTGGCTAAGCATCAATCGGCTTCATTGCCAAATGATCAAAGATTCGAAAGAGATATTAATCAATTAAATTCTGAAGTGAAGCCACGTGTATCAATAGTGATTGATCATTACGAGGATGTTTCAACTGAAGAAGTTGTTAATGATAATGAAATAAGAACTATCGAAGAATTAAAGGGCATAAATACTGGTAATGAAGATGTGAAAATTAAAATTCATCAACAGCTTTCTTATGACTACCCTTTTAAAGTTAACACGATAAAACCATCTAAACAGTCGGTATCAGAGTTAAAACGCCAGTTAGAAACTGAAGAAAGTAATACAAATTATGATAGAGTACGTCAATATCGTATTGGTGTTGCATCTTATGAAAGACCCAAGTTTCTTACTCAAACCAAAAAAAGAAAAGCAAATGAAATAGGAACTTTAATGCATACAGTCATGCAACATTTACCTTTTAGAGAACAACGTTTAACAAAGGACGAATTACTTCAATATATCGATGGATTGATTGACAAACAACTTATTGATGAAGATGCAAAAGAGGATATTAGAATAGATGAGATTATGCATTTCATTGATGGACCTCTCTATATGGAAATAGCTCAAGCTGACAATGTTTATACTGAATTACCTTTTGTGGTAAATCAAATTAAAGTTGATGGACTTACAAGTGAAGATGAAGATGTATCCATTATTCAAGGTATGATTGATTTAATATATGAAAGTGACGGACAATTTTACTTTGTTGATTACAAAACGGATGCCTTTAATAGAAGAAAAGGTATGAGTGATGAAGAAATAGGGAATCAGCTCAAAGAAAAATATCAGATACAAATGACATATTATCGAAATACTTTAGAAACAATACTTAAACGACCTGTTAAGGGTTATTTATATTTTTTCAAATTTGGTACATTAGAAATAGATAATTAAAATTCAAAGTTACTTTGATAAAGTGGGAAACAATAGGCCGTGCTTTCATCCTAACCAAGAAAACACGGCTTTACTGTATATATGTCTGTTATTAAGATTACAAATAAACTTTCTTAATTTTCTTACTTATATATTTGTTATTTGAACTTAGATATAGTTATAATATGTAATAAGATATAGATGAGGAGTTGATTATGAATGAAATTTCTATCATTCAAACATAATGACAGAACTTCATATGGTGTTAAAGTAAAACGTGAAGATGCTGTTTGGGATTTACCAATGGTTTTTGCTGAGTTTGGGGACAAAGACTTTAATCCTAAAACTTTAATTGCAGGTCTACAGCAAAATCAAACTTTAGACTTTCAAGAGCAAGTTCGAAAAGCAGTTGTCGCAGCTGAAGAAAGTGGAAGAGATGAGGAATTTAAATTTTTATTCACTGATATTGATTTTCTACCACCAGTGACACCTCCTAATAATGTGATTGCATTTGGTAGAAATTATGAAGATCATGCTAGTGAATTAAATCATGAAGTTGATAGTTTATATGTATTTACCAAAGCGGCTTCATCTTTAACTGGTGATGAAGCAACAATTCCTAATCATAAAGATATTACAGAACAATTGGACTATGAGGGAGAACTTGGAATTGTAATTGGAAAATCAGGCGAAAAGATTCCTAGAGGATTAGCTTTAGATTATATTTATGGGTACACAATTATCAATGATATTACAGATCGCACTGCGCAAAGTTCACATGATCAAGCATTCTTATCAAAAAGTTTAACTGGGGCATGCCCAATGGGTCCTTATATAGTAACCAAAGACGAATTACCTACGCCAGAGAATGTAAATATCGTAACAAAAGTGAATAACGAAATTCGACAAGATGGTAACACTGGAGAGATGATTTTAAAAATAGATGAACTCATCGAAAAGATTTCAAAATATGTGGCTTTACATCCAGGCGATATCATTGCAACTGGTACACCCGCTGGTGTGGGTGCTGGTTTACAACCACCACAATTTTTACAAACAGGTGATGAAGTCAAAGTAACTATAGATAATATTGGCACTTTAACAACATATATATCTAAAAATTAAGAGTTATACAATGATTTAAAAAGTTAAATGGGCGTGGAGTAAATATATTACTCCCCAAGCCCTAACTTGCTTTGTCTGTAAAATTTTAGTGTAATTCTATGTGTTGAGCGTTGGAATTCAATTTGCTTATTTTGAAATTTCTGTTCAAAAAATAGATATTAATACATTTTTAATTCAGTCATCGAATGACTATTTGTTAAGAAAGTCTGGGATATTATTTGTATCCTAGACTTTCTTGTATATTTATCAAAATATTTATTATTTTAATTATTGATAAAAATTAAAGTTATGGCATCATCAAATATTTAGAAATATGTTATGATGATTTAGAAATAAAAAGATGGGGGGACAAACATGTTACATGTCCATATTTTAAGTTGGGTATTAGCAATTATTTTATTTATCGCAACTTATTTAAATTATTCAAAAACGCAAGGTGCATCACCTTATTATAAACCTTTACATATGGCATTAAGATTATTCATGCTATTAACATTAATTTCTGGTTTTTGGGAATTAATCGAAGAGTTTATGGCTGCCTCTAATGGTGAAGGTGGAAATCATATGCTACTTACTTTAAAAATGTTATGTGGTTTAGCTGTTATCGCATTTATGGAAATTTCCATTGCTAAAAGAAAAAAACAACAGACTAGCCATAAATTCTTTTGGATTACTATTATTTTAATCATAATTACAATGGCTATTGGTGTTATTTTACCTTGGGGCCCAATTTCTAAAATATTTGGAATAAGTTAAACATGCTTGGATACAATTGCGTATGATTTATATTTATTGAAGTATGAACATCATATTATTCCTAAATAAAAGACCAAAATGAATTCTTGGCACTGAACCCTTAAAACGGGAACTTAAT
>NZ_KV838753.1:0-204 GCF_001838765.1 Staphylococcus sp. HMSC34G04 | reverse complement strand
AACCCAGCATGAGTTATGTCATGTTATCGATATGTGAATACATAGCATATCAGAAGGCAGACCCGGAGAACTGAAACATCTTAGTACCCGGAGGAAGAGAAAGAAAAATCGATTCCCTGAGTAGCGGCGAGCGAAACGGGAAGAGCCCAAACCAACAAGCTTGCTTGTTGGGGTTGTAGGACACTCTATACGGAGTTACAAAAG
>NZ_KV838752.1:97194-109977 GCF_001838765.1 Staphylococcus sp. HMSC34G04 | reverse complement strand
CACTTATCCAAGAACTTTATGTCCCGGACTCTAGTTATTTGTATATTATTTACATAAGATACTTTAAATTTAAATTTTACTGTATCTTGTAGAAAATACAATCAAATTTTCAGGAGGTTTCTAATTATGGCAATGATTAAGATGAGTCCAGAGGAAATCAGAGCTAAATCACAATCTTATGGACAAGGTTCTGAACAAATACACCAAATTTTAGCTGATTTAACTCGTGCACAAGGCGAAATCGCAGCAAACTGGGAAGGACAAGCTTTCAGCCGTTTTGAAGAACAATTCCAACAACTTAGTCCTAAAGTTGAAAAATTTGCTCAGTTATTAGAAGAAATCAAACAACAATTAAACAGCACAGCAGATGCTGTTCAAGAACAAGACCAACAATTATCTAATAACTTCGGTTTACAGTAATATTTTGTTGAGGCGGGAAAACCTAACAGTGGATTAACAAACAGTGTTTGTTAAGGATTATCAGTTTATACATTGATATAGAAGGGGTCTCGCCTCTTCGTTTTATTAGTATTGGGTTAGAAAGGGAAAAGAAACATGACAAAGAAAAATTGGATTTATCTTTCCAGCGTAATCTTAATCATCATTGTTGCTATAGTAGGAATGATTGCCTTTGTCCATTTTAAATATGGGAATCAGACTGAAGATAATACACAAAAAGAAGTTAAAAATAGTGAAAATATACATATTGCAATTGTCAACGAAGACCAACCAACTAAGTATAATGGAAAAAAGATTGAATTAGGTGAACCATTTATAAAAAAATTATCAAAAGAAAGTAATTATAAATTTGAAACTGTAACACGTAGTATTGCGGATTCAGGATTGAAAAATGGTAAATATCAAGTCATGATTGTGATTCCTAAAGATTTCACAAAATTAGCTATGCAATTAGACAAAAAGACACCGTCAAAAATGTCTATTCAATATAAAACTGCAGTTGGTCAAAAAGAGAGTATCGCTAAAGAAACTGAAAAAGTTGTAAGTAATGTACTTAATGACTTTAATAAACATTTAATTGAAATCTACTTAACAAGTATTATAGATAATTTGCATAATGCCCAAGAAAATGTAGGCGATATTATGAAGCGTGAACAAGGTGTTAATAACAACTTCGCAAATTATTTATTAAATCCATTAAATGATTTTCCAGAATTATTCACAGATACATTAGTGAATTCTATAACTGCAAATAAAGGTATTACAACGTGGATACAACAATATAATCATTCACTATTAAGCAGTAATTCAAATATATTTAATATTAGTAATGATTTAAGTGCTTCATCTATAGTTCAAGACCAAGATGAGTGGTTTGAAGGAAACTTATCAGCAATGGAACAAATATTAGAAGATTATCAATCTCAACGAGACAATGTCGATATAGAAGACTATATCAATCATTTGAAACAAGTTGATAATCAACTCGATAAACAAGCAGATGCTAAAGATCAATCTAAAGAAGAATACAAGAAAACATTTAAAGATCGCTTAAGCAAAGTCAAGGATGATGTTAAAAAGCAAGAATCGCCTTTTACTGACGAGATGATTGAAGATTACAGAAAAGAATTGACTAAATCAATGAGGGCACAACTAGACGATAATCAAGATCTTAAAGATGCTTTACAACAAATTAAAGACGACAAACAGAAAATGCAAGATACGATGATTAATCATTTAAGAAATGACATTGAAAAAGACAAAATAGGTCAAGATCAAAACTATATCTTAAATATGTCCGAACAAGACTTGGATAATGCAGGACTATCCTTAAAAGCTACGAGGGAATATAAATCTATACTTAATGATGTTCAACAGTTCAAAGATGAATATAATAAGGCTCATCCACAAGACCTTATTAAGCAACAAGATTATAATGGTGAAATCACGGCAGACGATACATCTAAGTTGATTAACGAAGGTGTGAAATTCGAACGTCATGAAACGATTAAAAGTCGCGATATCAACCAATTAACTATTGCGACCGATCCTAATTTTGACTTTGACGGATATGTATATGTAAATGACAAGAAATATGACATTAAAAATCAGGATATTAAATTAGATACAACGAAGAAATCATACGATGTGGAAATCAAAGGTACAGCTAAATTAAAAAATGATAGTAAATATCAATCTGAATTTTTAAAAGATAAAACAATGAAATTGCAAGTGTTATTTGGTCAAGCAGATAAGAAAGATAACGCTAATAACGATACGAATGAAGAACCAGATAGAGTGAATGTTGTAGACTTATCTATTAATCATAACTTAGAGGGTGAATTGATTAGTGGAGACTTAGATCAACAGTTACGTTCATTAGATAAGTTCAAGTCTCATTACGATATTTTTAAAGATTTTAATTTAAATTCAGATAAACCAACGATTGATAATAAAGCCATTGTAGATATGATGGTAAATCAAGTCATTGATGATATGAAAAACTTTAAAAATGATAAATCACAATTATTAAAACAAATCGATGGATTAGATAATTCTTCAGACAAAATGATTGAAGATGTAATGAACAATCAAGATGATATTAAGAAAAACAAAAAAGATATTTCAAATCTTATTAGTGACCTGAGTCAAGCTGAAAAGACACTTAATGAAGAACCTAAGACGCCAAAAATTGATAAAGATAAAGGTGAAGAATTTACAACATTATCTACGAATCTAGACGATCAAGTAAGTAAATTATCAGAGAGAAGTACAAGCTTACTATCTGATGTACAAAATTCTAAATCTAATGCAGATCAAATTAGTGGAGAGTTAAACCAATTAGATGATAATGTTAATAATTTACATGCAAGCGGTAGAGCGCTAGGTACAAGAGCAAATGATTTAAATGAACAAATGTCTAATAATGACAAAAAGAACCAACTTTTTGCTAAAGATTTTGAAAAAGTACTTAAAAATTCTAAAGATGGGGATCGTCAAAATGTCGCATTAAAAGACTTTATGAGTAATCCAATTCAAAAGAAAAATTTGGAAAATGTATTAGCAAATAATGGTGATAAAGATACTATGTCTCCTACGATTTTAGTACTGTTGATGTATTTAATCGCAATGATGACAGCTTATGTATTTTACAGTTACGAAAGAGCAAAAGGAAGTCTTAACTTAATTAAAGATGAATTTAGTAAAAATAATAGAATGTGGAATAACGTGATTATTTCCTCAATCATCACATTGACTGGTTTAATAGAGGGTGTTGTCATTGGTCTAATTGCTATGAATCAATATCACATTATGCCAGGTTATAAAGTTAAGTTTATGTTTATGATTATCATGACAATGATGCTATTTGTATTAATCAACACTTACTTATTCAGACAACTTAAATCAATTGGTATGTTTATCATGATGACTACATTAGGTATTTATTTTGTTGCGATGAATTACTTCAATACAAATCATACGTTAAACAAATTCTCACCATTATCCTATGTAGATACTATGATATATAACTTCCTGAATGCAGAACATCCAGTTGGAATGGCATTATTCATAATGTCAGTGATTGTAATTATTGGATTTGTACTTAATATGTTTATCAAGCACTTTAAGAAAGAGAGGCTCATCTAAATGTTAATAGAAGGTTTAATGACTATGACATTATTAACAGCAGATAGTCCCAGAGGAAGTCTCGATATTCAAGTTGATCAAGAGGAAAAGGAAAATGTAAACAAAGATTTAAATCAATATGATACAACTTTATTTGATAAAGACAGTAAAAAGGTAAATGATGCACTGAAAAAGCAACGAGAGAAAAAAGACAATAAAATAAAAAATGGTATGTTTCAGAACCAAGCGAGTAAAAATACTCGCTTGGATGAAACTAAAAAAGTATTGTTTTCCCCAACGAATGCTGAAAAAGCTGTGGAGAGTGATAAAAGTCCCTATATTCAAAATAAACAGGAGAAAAATGTAGTTCCTTATATTTTATTGAGTATAGGGGCTTTTTTAACAGTTGGGTTTGTCATATTTTCTATTAGAAGAGGGAGAAGGCAAAAATGAAACAACATAAAAAAGTGACATTCGATTTTACGAATTATAACTACGGAACTTATGATTTGGCAGTACCAATACACATGTCAATGAAAGCATTGTTACCATTAGTATTGGAAAGTTTAGATATTCATTTGAGTGACATAAGCAACCAAATTAAAGTAATAACGAAAAATCAACTTTTAGTTGAAAATGATAGGTTGATAGATTATCAAATTACCGACGGAGACATATTAAAATTACTATAGGGTGGATAAAAATAAATGGCTAATAAAAAGACAAGTGAGTTAAAGGATTTAGAACCACTAGATCGTCAAACTAATGATGAAAAGCATGAAAGAAGAGACATGAGAGAAATACCTAAGACATCCATTAAGAAAGAACAAAGTCATCTAATGTATTTGTTAGAGCAACATACATCATACTTCCTTGATGCAGAGTTAACAGAACTACGTGATAACTATCAAGTGCATTACCATATTACAGAACATAATATTCCTTTTGAAAAAATTAAAAGTTTTTCCAAAAATGAAAAGCTGAGATATTTATTAAATATTGGAAAATTAGAAGAACTTAGAGCAACACGTTATACCTTTAATTTATCTCCAGACGAACTTTACTTTACAAAAGATGGACTTCCACTCATGAAGACAAGAGGATTAAAGAATATTGTAGAACCATTACCGTTGTCTGAAGATGATTTTCTTTTACGATACAAGTCATTAATTATTACAGCTTTTAATCAAAAAGTGAATTTCGATGCGCTTGTTGAAGGAAATTTAGAACTACATAAAGGAACACCTTTTGAAAATAAAATTATACAATCTAAGAACTTGTCTGAACTTAAGCAATTTTTAACAGAACAATATAATAAGCAACAGTCAGATTATACACAGAACTTTTCATATGTCCGAAAACGAAAATACAATACTTTTAAATGGTTAGGAATAGCAATGAGTATTATTGGCGTGTTATTAATTGCTTGTTTAGCTTATCTGTATTTCTTTGTTATGAAGAATGAAGAACAGGTTGAAAAAGGATATCAATCTTATGTCAAAGCAGATTATACACAAGTACTTAATGACTACAAAGATTTAGATGGTAAAAATCTTGATAAAGAGGCACTCTATATCTATGCGAAAAGTTATATTGAAACAAACAAGCAGGGATTAGAAAAAGATAAAAAAGAGAACTTGCTTAATAGCGTTACACCAGATGCCAATAAAGATTACTTATTATATTGGATGCAATTGGGGCAAGGACATTTAGATGAAGCTTTAAATATTGCTACTTATCTAGATGATAACGATATTACAAAATTAGCTTTAATAAATAAATTAAATGAAATTAAAAATAATTCAGATTTATCTAATGATAAACGTTCTGAACAAACGAAAAAATATAACGACAAATTACAAGACATCTTAGATAAAGAAAAAGAAGTTAAAGATGAAGAAGCTAAAGAAAAAGAAGAAAAGGCTGAAGAAAAAGACAAAAAAGTAAAACAGCAAGAAGAGAATGAGAAGAAACAAAAAGAACAGGCAGCAAAAGATAAAAAGAAACGTCAAGAAGCAGAACGTAAAAAATAGTATAGGACTGAGTAACTAACTATGCATAGATTAATTATTGAATACCAGAATCAATTGAAAATGTTAAATTTAAGAAATCAAAAGACATATACCATTAGTGGAGATAAGTCAGCTGACATTACATTAGACAATTTTAATGATGTGATTCATTTAGAACAGAATGAACAAGGTACATGGCAAGCTAATCATTCTTCTATATTTAAAGGACAAGAAAGAAAGACGAATGATGGTAATGTGTCGTTATACCTATTTGATACTTCAAACATAGCATCCTTTGCTTACCCAAATACACGAGACGTGATAACCATAGGTCCTAATGATTATGATGATATTAAAATTGCTGAACTTTCGAATGTCATTATGATTAAAAATTATGCTGAAATTGGACAGACTGGATGTGTTCAGTTTGTACATAATGATGATTCAAAATTATACATCAATTATGAACTTAGTAATGACAAATGGAGCAGAGCGTACATCGGGGATCATGTCTTTATCAATGGGGTTTGGTTTGAAGTGCAGTCCGACGGTTTGAAAATGATGAGTCACGAAACTATGATTTCAGATTTAATCAGACTTAATCAAGATACACCAGATGCACAATCAGATGATTATAACGATTACCATCGTTCACCAAGAATCATTCATCGTGAACCTACTGAGACAATTAAAATTGAAAAACCGCCGCAACCAATTCAAAAGAATAATACTGCGATATGGCGTTCCATCGTTCCGCCACTCGTAATGATTGCATTGACAGTAGTCATCTTTTTAGTCAGACCAATTGGTGTTTATATTATTATGATGATTGGTATGAGCATCGTAACGGTTATCTTTGGTATTACAACTTACTTCTCTGAGAAAAAGAAATATAAAGAAGAGGTCGAAAAGCGGGAGAAGGATTATAAAAAGTATCTTAGTGATAAGTCATCGGATATCAATAAAGCGATAAAAGACCAACGATTTAGTTTGAATTTCCATTATCCAACATTATCTGAAATTAAAGATATTGTTGAAAATAAGGCACCTAGAATTTATGAGAAAACATCACATCATCATGATTTTCTACATTATAAATTAGGTATCGCTAATATTGAAAAATCTTTTAAAGTCGATTATCAAGAAGATGAATTTGTTCAAAGAAGAGATGAATTATTTGACGATGCGAAAGAACTTTATGAATTTTATCAAGAAGTTGAAAAAGCGCCATTAATTAATGATTTAACACATGGTCCAATTGCTTATATTGGTGCCAGACATTTGATTATTGAAGAGTTAGAGAAGATGACGCTTCAACTTGCCACTTTCCACAGTTATCATGATGTGGAAATGCTATATGTGATTAGAGAAGATGAACGTGACACCTTTAACTGGGCGCGTTGGTTACCTCATATGACATTGAGTGCTTTAAACATAAGAGGGTTCGTCTATAATCAGCGTACACGTGATCAAATTTTGACCTCTGTATACAGTATGATTAAAGAGCGTATTCAAACAGTAAGAGAAAAAAGTAAAAGTAATGAAAAAATCGTATTCACACCACATTTAGTATTTGTGATTACTGATATGTCACTTATTATCGATCACGTTATTTTAGAATATGTGAATCAAGATTTATCAGAATATGGTATTTCATTAGTATTTGTGGAAGACGTTATTGAAAGTTTGCCAGAACACGTGGAAACAATAATAGATATTAAATCTAGAACTGAAGGCGAACTTATTATGAAAGAAGAAGAATTAGTGCAATTGAAATTCACGCCGGAAAATATTGATGGTATTGATAAAGAATATATTGCACGTCGAATTGCTAATCTTAATCATATTGAACATATGAAGAACGCAATTCCTGATAGTATTACATTTTTACAAATGTATGATGTTAATGAAGTTCATGAATTAGATGTTGTTAATCGTTGGCAGCAAAATGAAACATATAAAACAATGGCAGTACCTTTAGGTGTAAGAGGTAAAGACGATGTATTATCACTTAACTTACATGAAAAAGCGCATGGCCCACATGGTTTAATTGCAGGTACAACAGGTTCTGGTAAATCAGAAATTATACAGTCTTATATCTTGTCTCTTGCAGTGAACTTCCATCCACATGAAGTCGCATTTCTATTAATTGACTATAAAGGTGGGGGTATGGCGAATCTGTTCAAAGATTTAAAACATCTAGTAGGAACTATTACGAACTTAGACGGTGATGAAGCTATGCGAGCTTTAACATCTATAAAAGCAGAATTGCGTAAACGTCAAAGATTATTTGGAGAACATGATGTTAACCACATCAATCAGTATCACAAGTTATTTAAAGAAGGTATAGCAACTGAACCTATGCCACATTTATATATTATTTCCGATGAGTTTGCTGAATTGAAATCAGAACAACCTGATTTTATGAAAGAACTCGTTTCAACAGCACGTATTGGTCGTTCTTTAGGTATTCATTTGATCTTAGCGACACAAAAACCATCTGGTGTGGTTGATGACCAAATATGGTCTAACTCTAAATTCAAACTTGCTTTGAAAGTACAAGATAGACAGGACAGTAACGAAATTTTAAAAACACCAGACGCAGCTGATATCACATTACCAGGACGTGCATACTTACAAGTCGGTAATAATGAAATTTATGAATTATTCCAGTCTGCTTGGAGTGGTGCGACGTACGATATCGAAGGTGAATCATTAGATAATGAAGATAAAACAATCTATATGATTAATGATTATGGTCAATTACAACCTATCAACAAAGACTTAAGTGGATTAGACGATGAGGAACCAGCTGAAACTCAAACAGAACTCGAAGCAGTGATTGATCATATTGAGGATATTACAGAGCGTTTAAATATACCGGATATTAAACGACCTTGGTTACCACCATTACCTGAGATAGTATATCAATCAGAGTTAACTGAAACAGATTTCAACAAATTATGGACAGACCAACCTAAAGAAGTCGAATTAATTTTAGGATTGAAAGATGTGCCAGAAGATCAATATCAAGGACCGATGACATTGAAGTTAAAACAAGCAGGTCATATTGCATTAATTGGTAGCCCTGGATATGGACGGACGAACTTCCTGCACAATGTCATTTTTGATGTGGCACGTCACTATCGACCAGATCAAGCACATATGTATTTATTCGATTTTGGTACAAACGGTTTAATGCCTGTCAGTGATGTTCCACACGTCGCAGATTATTTCACAGTGGATCAAGAGGATAAAATTGCTAAAGCCATTAAACAAATCCATCAGATTATCGCCGAACGTAAAAAGTTATTAAGTCAAGAACGTGTGATTAACATTGATCAATATAATAAAGAAACAGGAAAAACAGTGCCCAACGTCTTTATCATCATTGATAACTATGACACAGTAAAAGAATCACCTTTCGTCGAAGATTATGAAGAAATGATGGCTAAAGTGACAAGAGAAGGTCTAGCATTAGGTGTTTACATTATCTTGACTGGTTCTAGATCAAGCGCCGTTAAATCATCTATATTTACTAATATTAAGACGCGTATTGCACTATACTTATTTGAAAATAATGAACTAACAAACATCATTGGCTCATATAAAAAAGGTGTTAAAGATATTAAAGGACGTGCAGCCATCAACGATGACAACTTCACACAATTCCAAATTGCACAACCATTTGAAGTGAAAGAAGGGCAAACCTACAATAGTTGCATCAAAGATGAAATCGCACAAATGAACGAACACTACGTAGGTGAATATCCTGCACACATTCCGATGATGCCAGAAAAAGTACTTCGAGAAGAGCTAGAAGCTAAATACGACTTTGAAAAAATCATTTTAGAAGATCATAAACTGCCAGTAGGATTAGACTTTGAAGACGTAGAATTGGTTAGTTTAGATGTTACAAAGCCTAGTATTATTACTGCTGTAAAACCGAACGAACATGAATATTTAAGTCGAATTATTATGAATCAATTAGAAGTATATAGCAAAAACAATATGGTTATATTAGTTGATGTGGATGAAAATATGAATTCGTATTCGGAAAGTGTTTCATCATATCATTCTTCACCTTCTGAATTAAATATGATTCGTACTGGCTTTAAACAAGAAATTGCTTCTAGAAAAGAAGGAAAACGATCTTGTAAAGAACGTAAAATTGTATTCATTAACAACATAAAAAGATTTAACCAAATTACAGGAATGAATGAAGATGAAGTGAGGATGTTATTTAATGAAGGTCCAAAATATAATGTGATTGTAATAGCTAGTGGATTGTATTCAGACACAATAGGCGCATTTGATCGAGAAAGTAAAATGTTGACACGTACAGTCAATCAATCAATTATTGGACATAAAATTTCTGAGCAAGAATTTATTAAAGTGAAAGATCAATTTGGTGAACCAGAATTAAAACCTCAAGAAATGTATATCGTGGATAACCAAGAATATAAAAAATTAAAAGTAATAGAGGATGTTTAAAGATGATAAAGTTAAATCAGTCTTCAGTAACTGCTGATATTAAAAATATACGCAACAATAGTCAAGGGATAATGAGTGAAAATGGGGAAGTAAACTTATCAAAGACCAATTTAGTAACATTTACAGAATATGTTGATATGTACGAAAGCTATAATAAAGCTATTTCCAATTATGAATCTATAGTTTCACAAGATGTGGAAGCAATGCAAACAACTGTTAATGAAATAGTGGCGAACGATAGTGATATCGCTAATCAAATTGGGCAAAATAATTAATATATGAAAAGCATATATTTTTATCATGGAGGGTATAAATGAGTAATAAATTCGCAATAAGACAACAAATTTCTCAGAAAAAAAGTGAAAAAATTGAAAAAAACACTGAATTAACAGGATTAAATGGTGATTTGGAAAGATTAGAGAATGCATTAAAAGATGTTAAATCAGCAAAAGATGATTTTAATCAAGCTAAAAGTTCTTATGATAAAACTAAAATAACAGATTCTGATTGGAAAGGAGAAACTAGAAATAAAAGTAATAAAAAAAAGCAGGAAATAAATTCAGAATTGAAAAATGTTAACCAAGATTTTGAAAACGCAGAAAATGATTTAGAGGATGACATTTCGAAAAAAAATAAAGAAATAAAAGGAGTTGAAAATCAAATTAGCAAATTATCTCATGATATAAAGGTACTGGAAGCTAAATTATAATGGAGGGATAACAATGGGAACAAAAGTTGATATGACTGAAGTTCATAATATGAAAAAAGCAGTCGAAAGTTCTCTTAAATCAGTTGATTCTAATGTTGACCAATTAAGTTCAAGTATGTCCAAATTGATTAATACAGATGGATTTGAAGGGAAAGCTGCTTCAAGTGTTAAGAATTATACAAATACCTTTCATATAAAATCAATTAATAAAATCAAAAAAATAAATAGAGATTTTAAGTCTGATTTAGACAAGTCCATTAATAAATTTGAGTCAGAAGTAGATAATAATCAAGCAGCGATTTTAGACGAAAGTAAAATTAAAGAATATAAAAAGGAAATAGTTGATGCATTAAGAGATGCATTTAAGTCTAGTGATGATGCAAATAATGCGATAAATGATGTGTCAGATTTATCAACAGCAAAAAAAATAAAATATGATAATCTGTCTAATAAGATGGCAGATTTTAATAAACATATAGATAAAACTTTAGAAAAACTTACTTCGTTCGATGCTAATAATTCTATTGATGGTGACAGAACTGATAATTTAATTACAGAATTAAGTGGGCTTAGTTCTTACGTTAAGGGCTTATCTTCTAATAGAGCAAGAATCAGTTCAACAACTAAAAAGATAGAAAAAGCAATCGCCAGACATCAAACAAGCCAAGAATTAATAAAATGGCAAAAGTATCTAGAAAAAACAAGTGACACAATTTATAAGAAACCCTTTAATAAAAATGCTTATGATGCTATGGTTCAAGCTGGCAGAGAATATTTCGCTTTAAAGGCAATTGGTAATGGTAGTGCAATGAAAGGTTTTAAAAAATATAACAATACCAGAGACATAAACAAATTAATAAATAATATGGATAAAAAACAATTGAGAAAAATGGCAATGGTATTTAATACAAATAGAGATAATATTAAATTAAAAAATGCAATAAAAAATACTGGTGAATTTGTTAAAAATAATCCATTTAAAAAAGGTAATTTAGTTAATTGGATGTCTAAAGTACAGGAATATGATAATAAAACTGCTGAAATATTGAAAAAAGACTTGAAGAATAAAAATTTTCAATATAAGTTTGGTGACGCTAAAAAGTTCTTTGATGCAAAAGAAATGAAAAAGGCGGCATCAACTGAATTTAAAAATACTTTTTCTAATCAAAGTTTTAGAGAAACATTTTTGAAGAAAGAAAATTTAAAATCAAAATCCGCAATTCAAAAAAACATAAAAAAATATTGGAATGAAGATATAAAAGGTGTAGCCAAAGATTTTAAAAACAAAAATATTTTAGGGAAGTTAGGAAAATTGACAAAAATGGGAGGGAAAGCATTAAAACCATTAGCTGCTATTACCGCTATAACAGATAATATGAGTAAAGATTCACTGCAAGAAAAATTAGTAGGTGCAGGAGTGGACTTATCAATCTTAGGTGGAAGTGCAGCAGCAGGTGCAGCAGTAGGAACTGCTATACCAATCCCTGTAGTAGGGACATTAGCAGGAGCTGGAGTTGGTATTTTAGCAGGTATGTTAGGAGATATTAAAGTTGAAGATAAGGCAGTTAAAGATATAGCAAAAGATAAAATTAATAATTCAATAGATAATAGTAAAAAAATTGCTAAAAATTCATGGAATACTGTAACTAAAGGTGTAAGTTCAGTATTTAGTTGATAAAAGGAAGGTGTACATTATGGAGGAAAATCTACAAAAAAAATCAATAGAATCAATTCAACATTCACATTTAATAGGATTATCATTAGTGAATTTCATTATTTTTGGATTTTACTATTTTATATATTCAGGTCCAGGTATAAGAGGTAATATGCCATTATATATGAAAATATATTTAATAGTATCATTATTATTATGGCTGACTCTTTATTTACAAGAACGCGAGTATATTTTTAAGAACTATAATCGAAAAAATTATAAGTTCAGAGTTGCAATATATATGAGCATCAATTTACTTTCAGGATACA
>NZ_KV838752.1:95055-97094 GCF_001838765.1 Staphylococcus sp. HMSC34G04 | reverse complement strand
ATCCAAAACGGTAGTTTTATTAGAATGATTGGTATTTTAATTGTTTTATTATCGTTTGGACTATTGTTGTATGTATCATTAATTCTTCCTGTTGATTCTGAAGAAAATAGTACGATTTGGATGGGAATGATAATGTTATTTTGTAGCCATTTGCTTATTGGACGAACATATTTTTACTTAGGTCTGTTAAATTATGACATTAGTGAAGATGGGGTGAAATTATAATGGAATTAGGTATGCTTATCATGCCATATTGTGTAAAAATAACATTTGAAATTGATAAAGAAGAAAATTGGTTAGAAAGTTTAGATACGGTAAATGAATTTTTTATTGATAAAGATATATACCCAACAGGACCTATAATATTTCAAAGAAAGCTTATTGGGATTAATGAATATCAATATACTGTTTTTATTTCTTTAAATGATGAATTACAACATATCCCTGAATTAAACATAGAATATATTGATATGTTAGAAGTTGGCCCTACTTTATCAGAAAAATGTTTTAATGAAGATGAGTTTGAACAAGTATATAAAGAAATAAACTTAGCAGCTGAAAATAATGATTTATCAGTCATTGATCAACCTTATTATCATGTTATGGTAGATTACTTTGGAGGGACTGTATTTGAGATATATGCTCAATTAGAAATAGGTGATGATAATGAATGAAAATAGTTATTCTTATATAATGTTAAAAAATTTAGCATATAAAACCTATTTTGATATAAGCAAAGAAGATTTTGAAAGAGTATTTAAAGATTTTCAAAAATGTTGTGAACATAAAAATGTTTTAATTGTAGGAGATATTAATTTTGCTGTAACGCAAATAGATTTAGAAAAAAGAATGAATTTGGATGTTTTTGCATCAGTTGATAGGGCTTTTTCACCTAGTAATGAACTTAAGTATAGGACTTACTTTTGTTTGAATATGTTATTACAAGGAAGAATTAAAACAAATAATTTTATAGAAGAAGAAATTGAACTTTTAGAAGAAATGAACAATTTTGCCAAACGTGAAAATTTAACTTTTATATCACCTTATTACCATACATTTAAATATGATAGAAAAGGTGAAAAAGGTTGGTGTGAAATCAAAGCGAAGGTATATGAGAATGATTAAGGATGTGTAAATATTGGTTTATTTTGTACTGATTGGAGTATTTATTATATTTTATTTAGCGCTATTTGATAGTCTTCTGAAATCTGAAAATCTTTCAATTTTATCTATTTTTTTAGATTTTGTTATTATAGTAATGTTGATTGTTTTTCATTTTATTGGAAATAAACTTACAGGAAATGATTTAAGTAATTATATAGCATTTACTTTAATTGGTTCATTTGTGTATATATATTTTGCAATCAAAAATTTTTGGACAAAACCCAAAGTTTTGAACTATCTAATTAGTAAACAGGAAAATGCAAATCAAGATGATATAGAATATCAAGAGTTAGATTTACAAGTCTCGAAAATTAAATCTGTTTACTATTTTTTAATTGCTATAGCACTTTTAATACTTACAAAAATACATATTGTTAGTGATATTAAAGCAGACAGTTTATCTATGAACCCTGTATTTATTTTTGTTGGAATGATAATTATAGTTATCTGGCTAATAATGGACTTGTATAGAAAGAAAAAATATGGCATTTTTTTATTTAAATCATTAATTCCTATTGTAGTGACTGTATGGATTATAATATCGTCTGTATTATTGTATTAATTTTATAATTATTTTAAACTGTTACAGAGAGGAGATTTAAAATGGAGAAAACTGGAAAACCTTTAAAAGTATGGACTTGGATTTTTATTGTATTAACTATAGTAACGCCTTTATTCGCGATTGGAAGTATCATTTGTAGTATTAAGTATAAAAAATATGATGAAGTTAAAGGCGCTAAATTACTACAAATTTCAATAATTGTAGCAGTTATTATTTTTGTTCTAAATTTATTAACTTTATTTGGATTAAGATAAGTCTTGTAACAATAAAAAATAACACATAAAGATGGAGTAGATGGATGTAGAAGTATTCA
>NZ_KV838752.1:94152-94955 GCF_001838765.1 Staphylococcus sp. HMSC34G04 | reverse complement strand
TAAATTACTACAAATTTCAATAATTGTAGCAGCTATTATCTTTTTCTAAATTGATTAACTTTACTTGGATTAAGAAATTGATTGTAACTAAAAAATGACACAAAAAGATGGAGTAGATGGATGTAGAAGTATTCATTTACTCCATTTTTATATTTTCAACCCTCCTTTAGTGAAAACAGGCATGCATGAAGGTATGCAAAATATGGCAAGTCGTATGACGCCTAAAATGACAGCAATGAAAGATAGTGTTCTCAACCAGTCTAAAAACTTTACACAGAACAATCGAGTCGGCCAAATGTTAAGTAATATGAGAGGCCAAGCGTCTAATACGGTACAATAAGGTAAGCAATGGATAGGCCATCAAGCTCAACAAGTGAAACAAGCGACGAATCATATATTAGAAAAGGAAATACCATTTACACAACCTAGAGTTGCAGTTGCAGGCGTAGGTAGTGTTCAAGTGGGTAAAGGTGCTACACTTAAAGAAGTGAGCCAAAGTATTCAACGTACATTCACCCCCAATCATCAAGTCACACACCAAAAGATAGTATGGTAAAGAGTGAAGGTAAACATGTAAGTAGAAGTCAAAGTCATGGTTCCAATTCTGTTCATTATCATGAAGACCCTAACCTTACAAAGGTTGAATATGATGCCCATTATGAACGTCGATTTATGAAGCCTAAGAAATTGAAGGCCAACATCGAATATACAACACCGCATGGACATGTGTATCGCACGGATCACAAAGGTCGCATTAAAGAAGTATATGCGGATGACCTATCACTTCTAGATGGCGGACGTAA
>NZ_KV838752.1:93275-94052 GCF_001838765.1 Staphylococcus sp. HMSC34G04 | reverse complement strand
GACAATCTCGTACCCCAAAGTAAATACATCAATCGCTCATTTAAAGAGAACGGTCAATGGTATAAGATGGAGAAAGAATGGCAAAAAGCAATTAAAAAGGGAAGAGAAGTAAAAAATATTAAAATTGAAGTCCAATATAGGGGGGACAGTTAAAGGCCAACTCAGTTTAAAGTAAAATATGAAATAAATAATAGGAAACTTGAGAGACATATAAAAAATATATAGAGGTGAAACAATGGAATTTGAAGAAAAATTAAACGAAATGTATCAACAAATCGCAAGTAAAATTAATGAAATGATTCCTGTGGAATGGGAACGAGTATATACAATGGCATATATAGATGATCAGGGTGGCGAAGTTTTTTTTAATTTCATCCACCCCTACAGTAACGACATACATTACTATACTAGTATTCCAGATGATTATAATGTTTCTGAAAGAATATTTGATGAATTATCAGACGAACTTTACGAAAATTTTGATAGACTCCGAGAGCTATTTATAGAAAATAATCAAGAGCCATGGACATCGTGTGAATTTGATTTTACCAATGAAGGTAAATTAAATGTGTCCTTTGATTATATTGATTGGAAAAATTCAGAATTTGGACAGTTAGCTAGAGAACGTTATTATGAATACAAAAAATTCGGTATGATTCCTAAATATGAAGACGAAAGAGAAGAAATTAAAGAAATAGAACAGTTCATTAAAGAACAAGAAAAAGAGTAAAATGAAGTGAAGAATGACTAAGCAATGTAAAAGTTGCTTAGTTTTCT
>NZ_KV838752.1:29972-93175 GCF_001838765.1 Staphylococcus sp. HMSC34G04 | reverse complement strand
CATGGACATGTATATCGCACGGATCACAAAGGCCGAATTAAGAAGTATATGCAGATGACCTATCACTTCTAGATGGCGGACGTAATTCATATGCGCAACGAACAGTTGGAAGAGAAGATCGTTTGCCAGATGATGACGGCGGTCATTTAATTGCGCGCGCATTCGGAGGTTCTAAAGATATAGACAATCTCGTACCCCAAAGTAAATACATCAACCGCTCATTTAAAGAGAACGGAGAATGGTATAACATGGAAAAAGATTGGCAAAAAGCTATAAAAGGAGGAGGAACAATTAAAAATATTAAAATTGAAGTGCAATATGAAAGTCATAGTCAAAGACCAACAGCCTTCCAAGTCAAATATGAGATGAATAATAAGAAATATGAAAGAAATATTGAAAATATTTAGGAGTGAGAAAATGGAATTTGAAGAAAAACTAAATGAAATGTATCAAGAAATAGCGAATCATATCAATGGAATGATACCGATAGAATGGGAGCAGGTATATACAATCGCTTATATTAACGATGAAGGCGGAGAAGTATCTTTTAATTATACTATACCTGGTAAAGATGACTTACATTACTATACTGCTATTCCTGAAGATTGTAATGTTTCAGAAAAGACATTTAGTGAGTTATCTTTTACTCTTTATAAATTATTTAAAAGACTCAGAGAGCTATTTATAGAAAATAATCAAGAACCATGGTCATCATGTGAATTTGATTTTAATAATGAAGGTAAATTAAATGTGTCATTTGATTATATCGATTGGAAAAACTCAGGTTTTGGTCAAATTTCTAGGGATTATTATTATGAATATAAAAAATTCGGCATTATACCTGAATTAGATTATGCCAAAAAAGAAATCAAAGACATTGAACAATTCATTAAAGAGCAAGAAAAAGAGTAAAACGAAGGATGACTAAGAAATATGAGAGATATATTTGGAATATTTAGAAGTAAGAAAAAAGGGTTTGAAGAAAACTTAAATAAAATGTATCAAGAAATAGCGAATAAAATTAATGAAATGATTCCTGTGGAGTGGGATAAGGTATATACAAAGGCATATATAAAAGAAGAAAGCAAAGAAGTTTTTTTCTACTATACTCTACCTGGTAGTGAAGAATTACATTATTATACTGCTATTCCTAAAGAACATAATGTTTCAAAAAAAATATTTAAAGAATTATTGGACGAGCTTTACGAAAACTTTGAAAGACTCAAGAAGTTATTTATAGAAAATAATCAAGAGCCATGGACATCATGTGAATTTGATTTTAATAATGAAGGTAAATTAAACGTATCATTTGATTATATTGATTGGAAAAATTCAGAATTTGGGCCGTTAGCTAGAGAAAATTATTATGAATATAAAAAGTTTGGTATTGTACCTGAATATGAATATGAAAGAGAAGAAATTAAAGAAATAGAACAATTCATTAAAGAACAAGAAGAAAAATAAAATGAAGTTAAGAACGACTAAGCAATGTAAAAGTTGCTTAGTTTTCTTTTGATTACAACGAATAGTAAATTTTAATTTTACTACTAAATACATATAAAATATTTTAGAGAGAAAGCCAACATCGAATATACAACACCACATGGACATGTGTATCGCATGGATTACAAAGGTCGTATTAAAGAAGAATATGCGGATGACCTATCACTTCAAGATGGCGGACGTAATACATATGTGCAACGAACAGTAGTAAGAAAAGAACGATTGCCAGATGATGACAGCTATCATTTAATTACTCAAACATTCGGAGGTTCTATATACTTTAACAGTCGGTTGCTATAAAGAAGTGTATTATTGGGAAGAGGAATATAAAAAAGGGAGATTGTATTTTCTCTTTCTTGCTTTATTTTTAAAATATCATAATAGGTTATTATCATTTATTTTGGGAGGCATTGAAGAAAAGTTTATAAAACCAAAACAATATCGTAATTCTATAAACTGTTAGCCTTGTTAAATTAACTTCTTTCGCAACTTTAATACATTGTGCTTGTCTACGTTTACTTCATTTCGTTCTTGTTCTGAAACCATTGCTCATATATGAATGAGTAGATTTTTCATGAATTTATCTAATAATGAATTGCCAATCTCATCATTCATCATAGGTATGCTACTAATCATTAATTAAACTTATTTGTCTTTTAAATAATTAACTGTCTTGATCACTTCATCGTAATTAAGGCCTAAACGATCAAATGACTACTCTACTACCTCATCTTCCACTCTCACAAAACTAAGAAATTATTGAAATAACAATCTATTTTTAATAGATTCTCCAGACTGTTTTTCTGTAAATGTTTTTCGCACCAAACGTTTTCAAATTATCCAGTTGTCTTTTTAAATTTTAATCCATGGATAATACCCTCGCATAGCCAACATTTATTTTCATACCATAATTAATATACACCCAAATTATACGTTTGAGTCATTATAAATTCAACTACTATATCAGTAGGATTAGGGTTTACCTTTATCAGCCTAATTTTTGATAATATATACACAATAAAATAATAAAAATATATCCTCTACTTTTAAAGTAATAGTATAATAAAGTTGCAATCTATCTTTTTATAAAAGGAGAATGAAAAGTGATTATTGATGATATAGTAAAATGGATTGAAGAGCAACCTTACTGGCAACAAGTTATAGCTAAAAAAATACTAGACAAGAGTCACATTTATGATGAAGATATAGAGGATTTTTTTTCTATATTTATGAAATATAACAACCTTGAACATGGAAATTTTAATAGAGAAAAAATAGAATTCCGAAATATTACTAATACTACTGATGAACATAAAATAGCAAATTGGAAAGGTTTAGATAATGTTATTGGTGTAAATGCCATTAAAGATAATGCTAATTTAGTTATTGGGCCTCAGTTAACACTAATCTATGGTGAAAATGGTAGTGGTAAATCAGGGTTTACTCGTTTACTTAATAATATTTTTATTTCAAGAGGAGATACTAGATTACTTTCCAATATATTCAATGATAATCCGTCGCCTCCTTCAGCTAATATTAACTTTGAAACTAATGATGGTAATATAGATAAACTATATTATCCAAAAGATTCGAACCATCCTTATACAGACCATGTATCGGTATTTGATTCACATAGTGCTTTACATGATTTAACCCAAGAATCTGAACTATCATTTTCACCAACAGAATTTAAATTTTTTGATGAATTATTAGAAATTGTTCAAAAATTAAAAGAAAAATTTGAAGCTAAAATCAATGATAAAACCTTAGACAATACATTTATAAACCATTTTGATAAAGAAACTTCTATCAAACGATTGTTACTAAATTTAAATACAAAGAATGATTTTGATGAATTAAAAATAAAAGTAAAATTAACTGAAAAGGATATGGAAAATCATGCTAATAATAATAAGCGAATGTCAGAATTACAATCAATGCAAATATTTGATAAAAAACAAGAGTACCAAAATTTAATATCAATTCTTAAAGATGTTAAAAAAACAATAAAAAAACTCAATCAATTTTTTAGTTCTGCTTATTTAAGTGAAGTTAAAGATTTGATAGAAGAGAGAAATCATTACAAAGACGTATCTTTAACTGAAGGGATAGCTCAATTTAAAGATGAAAACATAGAAAAATTAGGCTCAAAAGAATGGAAAGATTTTATAGAGTCAGCCTATAAATATTATACAACTATAAATCATAGTGTTAATTACTGTATTTTTTGTCACCAAGATATTAGTAATATAAAACTAATAGATAAATATTGGAAATATCTAAAAAACGAGTCCGAAAAAATATTAGCCGTTAAAAACAACTCTATCAAGGACGAAGAAAGACGCTTTAAACTTATAAATACAACTATTTTAAATAAAGATTCTATATTAAGCTACTTTCTAAAAGATGATAATATAGATTTATTTAATTCTATTAATCAAGCTTCAAATAATTTTGAAAATCTCAAAGATAGGGTCCTTAAAGCTCTCAATAATTTACAATGGGATTCACAAATTAAAGGTTATAATTTTGATTATAATGAAATTGAAAAAGTTATAAACAATTTAAATAATTTAATTGAAAATCTTGATGAAGACAGTGTAAAAAAGGAAATTGAAGAACTACAAATTAAAGAGAATGAATTTAATGATAAATTAAAAGTGGAAAAATTACTTCCTAAAATAGAAGACTTTATAAATAACAAAGAGTGGGTAGATAATGCTAATAAAATAAAAATTAACACACGTTCTATTACTTCAAAACAAAACAGTTTATTTTCTAAATACGTAACAGATACATATATTGAGACATTCAATAATGAATGTCAAAAATTAAATGCTAACTTTTCAGCTGAAATTAAACAAAGGGGGAGAAAAGGTACAACCTTAAATAAATTAACTATACAAGAAAAGAAACCAATAGATATATTGAGTGAGGGAGAACAACGGGCTATTGCTTTAGCAAATTTTTTGTCTGAAACCTCAATGAACAAAAATAATGTTTGCATTGTATTTGACGACCCTGTTTCATCTCTTGATCACAAAAGAAAAGAAATAATTGCTGATCGATTAATTGATGAAGCACAACAAAAGCAAGTAGTAATTTTCACTCATGACCTACCTTTTTTACTATTAATGCAAAATAAATCTTCAGAAAAACAACTTGATTGTTGTCATAATACACTTAGAAAAATTAAAAATGAAACAGGTATTTCTACAAACTCACATCCTTGGATAAGTATGACTGTTAAAAAAAGAATTGGTTATCTAAAAAAACAACTTCAAAATATCACAACTTATTATAACAATATCTCTTCTGATGCTCCGGAAGAACAGTTAGAATATAGTCATAAGGCAAAAATGTGGTGTGAAGAATTAAGGGAAACTTGGGAAAAAAGTATAGAAGAATTATTATTAAATGGATCTATCGAAAGATTTAATCCAGCAATTCAAACGTCTAGACTAAAAAAAGCTCCATTTAATAGAGAATTATATGAAGAAGTTGAAAAAGGTATGACAGAATCTTCAAAATGGGTTCATGATAGGTCATCTGCCCTAGGTGAAGAAACACCGAACCCCGAACAATTGAAGGAATATATTGATGATTTGGAAGAATTCACAAAAAAACTAAAAAAATTAATAAAATAGTAGTTTATATATATAACTATAATTTTGCATTCCTCTATTAACCAGTGTTATAATGTGATTAACAAGAATTCTAGCGTGAATACACCAATCCCCTCACTATTGCAGTAGTGAGGGGATTTTTTAGGTGTGGCTATAGTCGCCTATTTATCGTTGCGATTACGTAGCCAATGCGTAAATAACGCAACAATACAACCACTGATGACTGTGGTCGTGATGTGAACAAGAATTTCTAGCATGAATAACACCTCCTCTCTGCGTCTAAATATGACGCCTGAGAGATAGGCGACTCTAGTATTATACCATCTGCAAATATACAAGCATATCTACTTCCGATAAGTTATTTTATGTAATGATAGTGAGGTTTATTTCTTTGATATTCAGAGACAAAAGAGATACTTTATAAGTATTCAAATCTCTGAGTCGCTATTTTTCTTAATATTAAGCACCGTTAATAAAAACTTTATTTCCCTTTGACTTTATTTATAGCTCGAGCTGACACTCGAATGAAACCCCAAATAGCCTTCATAATTTCCAAAATAGGTTCTACACCCAATATACTATGACTATAGTTTTTCATTTCTAGTTAAGAAAGGTTTTAATTAGTTTGAATTTTAAAGTATTCCTAATTATCATTTTTCATGATTTTCTTATTTGTTATGAACTCGGTTTTATGTATAGAGCTCTCAAAGAACATGCTGAACAATCATCACATTTTTTTATATTAAAATCACATTTAAAGCCATTTCTACCATTTCGATATACATATCATTAAAATCTATTCTTTTATTATTAAGATATATATTAGTTAAGATCACAATTGGATTTCGTTCCAAAAATTTCATTAACATACCGCGAAATATTATTTTGAGCAGTTCTAACATAACTTCTCATTGATAGCGTAAGTTTTTAAGTTGAGGCTTGTTATAATTTTTATACGTAAGCACTCTGTTAATTTAATTTGGTGGTATTTATTAAATTATATGAAGGTGTCTTACTTTTTTAAGTATTTAAAAGCGAAATTGCATGTTAATACGTAGTATTTATGCCGAGACTCCTAAGCAAGTAGTGCTAATTGTTGAAAGAGATTGAGATGGCACACTAGGAAAGTGAGTCATTCAATATGAAATATTGCATAAATAGAGAATGGCAGTAAGATAACTTTCAATTGAAAATATCTTATTGCTTTTTTAAGGATTTGTATCTTAAACTCTTTGTTTTTGTTTAAAAAATTTTTTAGTGAAAATATTTAGTAATATCAATATTTTAAAAATATTGATATGATAAAAAACATTCCACAACTTAATAAAAAATATTGATTTTTTGCACAAATAAGTTAGTATAATTTTTATATTAATAATTCATAAGGAGAATTGATATGAAAGTCAAAAGTATTTCACGGTTCTTTTCAATGAAGAAAGTGACGCTAAGTTTCGTTACCGTATTTATTGGAGTAGGGACAATAGGTTCATTTAATCAGTATGCTGATGCAAGTACGAAAACGCAACAAACACATGTAACTAAGACATCTCCAACTCAAAAGACGACGTCCAATTTTAAACGTTCAGTTAAAGATACGGTTGTTAAATCTAGAGCTACATCAACAAAAAGAGCTATATCACCCAAAACGTCATCAACTAAAAAAACTACAACAGTCAAAAAATCTACAACATTAAATAAAACGCGTACAACAACCAAGACTCAGCCTACCATTCGTAAGAGTTCAACAACTTCAACACGTTCAAAAACAATGCCTACTTCTGTGAAACGCACAACTTCTCATAAAGCAACTACTGTGTCGCCAACTTCTAAAGCTAAAATATCAACAAAAACACAACAATCAACTAAAAGTCATACAACTTCAGTTAAAAAAAACACTACACAACTTAGTAAAACAAAATCACCGTCAGTATCAACAAAATCTAAAACAGTTCAATCCTCTACGACAAAGGCACAACCTACTTTAACGACTCAAGTTAGTACAACTACAAAAGCAAAGCAACTTTCAACGTCACCTACTTCTAAAATCAGTAGTAGTAAAGAATTAGTGGGAGTGGCACCTGCTGAACGTAAAACAGATAAATATCAATCGATGACACAGTTAGAAAAAGAAACAACTGAAGGTGTAGACTGGAGAAAAGATACAAAAAACACTGGGAATCAAGTACTCATTGTTGCTCCACATGGTGGAAGTATTGAACAAGGTACAACAGAATTAACTAAAGCATTAGCGGATAAAGGGAATTATGATTATTATTCATTTGAAGGCATTAGACCTAAAAATAACTCTGAATTACATGTTACGTCTACTCATTATGATGATCCGACATTAAATCAAATGATTAAAAACCGTACTGCAACTGTTTCAATTCATGGCGCATCAGGTACTGAGGAGATTATCTATCTTGGCGGACCTCGTTCAGATTTGAGAAATGCTATAGAGAAGCAACTTGTTGGACGTGGATTTACTGTTAAAGTTCCACCAGAGTATCTAGGCGGTCAAAATAATAAAAACTTCATTAATAGAGAAGACAATAACACTGGCGTTCAGTTAGAATTAACGACTGCTTTAAGAAAAGTATTCTTTAAAAATGGAGATACTAGTACAAAAAATCGTACCAACAAAGAAAATTGGACACCCACAATGGAGGCATTTATTAATGCATTGTATGAAGGTATCAATCAAACGTATTCATAAAATATTTTTAATAAATGATAAACAACAATATCTTACTTAAAAAATCTTGATAAGAACGAGATGTTTTAAGATTATGTTATATTTTATAGTTCTTAATCTATGGTAAGAGTAACAATTTGATTTGAAATGGTATAAGAATAAATCGTAACTTAAGTTGTAAAATAAATCTATGTAGTTTCAAAATTAATAATGAATTTTAGAAAATAAGGGAAAAATTACGTTAATTTGAAATTCAAGTTTTTAAAAATAACTATAAAACGTGTATAATAGTAATTAACTATTGAACATTTTGTTTGTTCAAGAACCGCATCTTTGAAAGGAGTGTTATTAAGATGAAAAAATTAGCAGTTATTTTAGCATTAGCTGGTGCAGCGTTCTATGGTTTCAAAAAATACCAAAATCATGTAAACCAAGCTCCAAACATTGAATATTAAGATTCACTAATGATAATTATATGAAGACACGACTAGGTCGATTGCGACCATGTCGTGTCTTTTTTAATTTTAAAATTCAAAATTATTTTAATTATATACAAAGTAGATAAAATTCCAAATATTAAGTATAATATCTTTCGCGAGTTCTACATATTAAAGATGAAATAATTTAATGTATTTGGGAAGTGAGATATTAAATGAAGATTAACATATTTGGATATAATATCTTCGCCAAGGGCGGAACATCAAGAAGTAATATTAACTTAGTGAAAAGCTTATTAGAAATTGGACATGAGGTACACTACTTTAATTATAAGAACTATAATAAAAGTGATATCACAAAACTAATTATTTACGAAGGGTTGAGCACAAAGCATCTTCATATTTATCAATTTAATAGTGGAAAAGAACTTGCTCATGGAGACCTACTTATAATTACTAGAGAAACCTTTTTTAATCATGCATATTTAGTTAAAAAATTAAATAGCAAGATTAAGATTGTTGGTGAAATACATGGTCCATTGGAATATATTAATGAGAATATAGATTTAGCATTAGACTGTATTGATTGTGTTCGAGTGAGTACAGCTAGAATCAAAAATGAGTTTATAGCTAAATATGACTATCATCGGGTTTTTAATCAATACGTAAATGCACAACATATCGATTTAAAATCAGAGCCAATAAATACTAAACGAAATTTTTTAATTAAAGCACGTTTTGAGGACGAAGTTAAAGATATTTCATATATTATTAAATTGTTTAATTACATCATTAAAAACCAAATTGTTGACGATGCTCAACTTTATTTAATAGGATATGGTCCTTCAGAAATGCTTTACAAAAATTTGATAAATTACTATCATCTTAATGATTATATTCATATTAATGAAAAAGAACCACAGAGTTATATTTATATATCTAGTTCACCATATGAAACACTCGGCTATTCTATATTAGAAACGATTGCACAGGGGAATAAAGCTCTAGTTTACTATGGTGATGATAACGTGTTAAAGGATATCTATGCACCATATGAAGCGATACGTTTTTTAACCAAAGATATGATTAAAGATAGTAAAATAATTAAAGACTTTCTAGACTATAAATATAGTCACTGTGATCGACAAAAAGATTATCGACAGTTGGAAAGTACGTTTAAATGCATTAACTATGGACAGGAATTTTTAAATCATGTTGAAACTTTTTCTTCATCTCAACATGTAAAAGTGAAGAAAATTCATCAACATCTCGTTAGTGAAAAACAAATAGATATAGCAAGTCGTTTAAAAGAAAGTCGTTGGATGAATTTAATTAGAAAAAATAAATATTTATTTAATAAATGTAAAACGTACTATGAAAAAAGAAAGCATATGAGCTATATCAAAAATTTAAATCAAATACCTGTAGACGCAGACTCAATATTTATAGAGTCTTTCCATGGTAAGAATTTCAGTGGAGATCCTAAATATATTGCTCTCGCTATTAAGAGACAGTATGCTCATAAAAAAAGATATGTGAGTTCAACCAATTCACTTGTTGATATGGAAATCAAACGTTACGGTTTTACACCCGTTAGATTTGGAAGCGAGAAGTATATTAAAACGTTTAGAAAGTGTAAGTATGTTTTTATCAATGGTAACTCATGGGATAAAGTGTACAAGTCTTCAGATCAGATATTTATTCAAACGTGGCACGGTTTTCCATTAAAGAAAATGGTTAATGATTTAAATGAACAGCATGAAAGACAACAACAACTAGAGGCATTCATACCACGCATGAAAAAATGGGATTATATTTTGACATCATCAGATATTAATACGACGTTGTTAGAATCAGCCTTTATGCTAAATAAAAATCCAAATCTTAAAGTTCTAGAATACGGCGCACCTAAGAATGAATATTTAATAAATAATAATAATTTACAAGAGCGCCAGCAGTTACAGCTTAAATATATGTATAAGATAGATGATGATAAAAAATATATATTATATTGTCCCACTTGGAGGGGAAATCAAAGAAAAGAAGTCACTCAGATTAATTTAAAAGATTTACTTAAATATTTACCAGAGAATTACGAGATTATTGTGAAACTCCATCCTAATGAAAGTCATTTAAGAACTAGATATAATCAAATAGATAATCGAATTCACTGTTATTTCAATGAACTTGTTGATATTCAAGAACTGTATATTCTGAGTGAATGTATGATTACAGATTACTCGTCGACCATTTTTGACTATATACATTTAAACAAGCCGGTGTTTATTCTTCAAGAAGACGAGCAACAATATAAACAAAGTGTTGGTTTTTATTTTGATTTGTTTGAAGTGGGTGATTTTCTTAAAGCCTCTTTAAATGAACGCATGTTAGCTAAACAAATTTGTAGCACTGATTATATAAATTATTCAAAAGTGGTTCATCGTTTGATGAAACAAGATAGTTCGAAAAGCAGTGAAAAGTTAATAACTGAAATTCTTGGGAAACCAGAATATCCACGTTCATCAATCTGCAAACAACAGATTTCTTAAAGAAAGTTGTTATTTACTGGGAAATAATATAAGTATGGATACTTTGAGACAAGAATCATGTGAATCTTGTCTCAGTTTCATATTTTTGGGTAAACATTTAACATATAGCAATGATAACCAATACAAATTTAATAAGTATACAATCTAACTATTTTTCTAGAACATTAAAACACATTCTAAGGGGGAGTATATGTCTAAAATTTTACTAACTGGTGCATCAGGTTATATTGGTAGTCATCTCAAGAATAAATTAAAAAAAGATCATGAAGTGATAGCTATATCGAGAAATACTCATAATAAAACGGATGAAGAAAATGTCACGTGGAAGTCAGCAGACTTATTTGATTTGGACGAAATTACAAAAGTAATGAAAGATGTAGATACAGCGATTTATTTAGTACACTCTATGATGCCATCAGCAAAATTAACGCAGGCTAGCTTCGAAGATATGGATGCATTATTAGCGGATAATTTTGCGCGTGCGGCTCAAAAGCAGGGTGTTAAGCATATTGTCTACATGAGTGGTTTAATACCAGAAAATGATGAGCTATCTGCGCATTTAAGAAGTCGACTTGAATGTGAAAAAATTCTTGGTGATTACGGTATACCAGTTAGCACATTACGTGCAGGTTTAATTATTGGTGCAAAAGGAAGTTCTTATCCAATTCTTAAAAGACTAGTTGAGAGATTGCCAGCAATGGTTTTGCCTAGTTGGGCTTACAATAAAATTGCACCTGTTGCCATTGACGATGTGATAGATGGTTTAGCAGCATTGGTGAATCGAACACCCAAAGATAACGAAGCAATTGATATCACAGGTCCTGAAGTGATGAATTATAAAACGCTGATACAGCGCACAGCTAACGTACTTGATAAGCGACTACCTATGCTTGATTTACCTATTATACCCATTATCGTAAGTCGTTATTGGGTACAACTGATTTCAAATGTACCGAAAGAAATGGTATATCCATTAATGAATAGTTTGATTCACGATATGGTACCACATCGAAAACGCGTTGTGTCTAACTTGTCCGTAGGAAATATCACCTTTGAAGATAGTGTGAGAAGAGCACTAAGAGAAGAACAAAAGACTTCTAAGAAAAAGTCGGATTCGAAAAATTCTCAATCATTTGGGCGTATGCATCAAGAAATTAAAGATGTACGAGCCATTACACGGTTTAAAATTCCGGAAGGTTATTCGATTGAAGATGTGACTAAAGAATATGCAAAATTCATCAATAATATCACACTACATCTCGTTAAAGGTACGATAAATGAGCGAGAATTTAATATGAATTTGCCCTGCATTAATAAATTTATTTTAAAAATGGAACGTGATGAAGCTAACTCTACAGAAGATATGGTGGTATATAATATTGTGGGTGGCGATTTAGCACATTCAAATGATGGTGGAAATGCACGCTTTGAATTCCGAAGAATAAGAAACACCAATGATGGTATTATTGCTTTACAAGAATATGAACCTACATTACCTTGGGTAGTATATAAACTAACTCAAGCTAAAGCACACAAGACTGTTATGAATATTTTTAAAAATAAGATGGCACGTTTAGCACAGCAAAAAAATGTGAAAGATGAAAAGAATATGTCTAATCGTGTAACAATTGGAGTAACAGTAGCATCAACGTTCGTTATTGGAAGCGCAGTAGGGTTCCAACTTTTTAAAAAGCATCAAATCAAAAAGAACACAATGTCGAATGCAGAATTATAAGCGATTTATATTTAATAGTTATTACATCTTATGTATATAAAATATATTATGTACATGATAAAGGGACAGTGGTCATAACGACGACTGCCCCTTTCTTATTATATTAAATTTAAACTTTATAACTAATTTTGATTTGATGTTACATTGTTTCCGAAAAAGTCAAATATGTTTTTAGCGTTTTGGGTATTTTCCATATTCCCTTTGAATTTATGAGAACCTGGCCCATATGCATATGTGTTAACATCTACACCTGTATGGCCATTGGTTGTCCAACCTGTGTGTGAAGCATCGTTAATTGGTTTTTGAATTGCATTTTGTAATTTTGTTGTTTGTTCTACAACTTTTTCGTCTTTGTCATCTTTACCTTCTTTTTGTAGTTTGTGAAGGTCGTCTGCTGCTTTTTTGACTTTATCGAGTTGTTTGTTTGGAAAATCAATGCCGTATCCATCTTTAATTACTTTTTCAGGATCTTTTCCATCAGCGATTTGTTTTGTCATATACATTCCAGAATGTTTCATCTTGTGAATAGCCTCTGGATTCCATTTATAATCTTTACCTTTTGCGGTTGATAGACCACCAGTTGAGTGGTCTGCAGTTGCTACAACAAGTGTATCTTTATGTGTCTTTGCATAATTAATAGCATTATCAAAAGCTGTTTCGAAACCAGACATTTCAGACATCACACCAGTGATATCATTAGGGTGGGCAGCTTTATCAATTGAGGCACCCTCAACCATTAAAAAGAATCCCTTATTATTTTTACTTAATTTATTTAGTGCACTATTTTGCATGTCTACTAGCAACGGATTAGATTGTGGTGCATCTATTTGTAATGGCATATCTTTTTCTGAGAAAGTACCTAAGACTTGCTTGCTTTGTGATTGATTTAATTCATCTTTATTAGAAACGATATCATAACCGTCTTTTTTGAATTTTTTCGCTAAATTTTTATTTTCTTTACCGAAGTATTTTGCTCCGCCACCTAACATCACATCGACTTTATGTTTGCCATTTATTTTATCATTATAAAATTGCTGTGCAATTTCATCTTTTTTATCGCGTGAATCTATATGAGCAGCATATACAGCAGGTGTTGCATCAGTAAGTTCAGCAGTAGTTACTAAACCAGTTGATTTTCCTTGTTCTTTAGCTTGTTCTAGCACAGATTTAATTGGTTTTTTATTTGTATCAACACTAATTGCACCGTTATATGTTTTGTGACCGGTACTAAAAGCTGTTCCTCCAGCAGCAGAGTCTGTAACATTTTCTTTAGGATCATTAGAATAAGTACGATTTGTTCCTTTTAGATATTTATCAAAAGCGGTTGGAGTCATTTTCTTAGCACCAGGCTTATTTTTATAATAGCGATATGCAGTGTTAAAAGAAGGTCCCATACCATCGCCAACCATGAAGATGACATTTTTTGGATTTTTTGTGTTGCCGAAAGCAATGGCTTCGTTTTGTGTTTGCTTAGTTTGAGCACCTTGTTCTGAGCTGCCTGAAGCATAGGATACGTTCACTGTACTTAAAACGGATGCTGCTACGATTGATGAAGCAAGCGTCGTCTTGCCCATTTTATTCATAAATTTCATAAATAAATTGCCTCCCAATATGTATGATAATTTAAGTATAGAAGACGAATTTTGACTGAGAGTTAGTTTTTAGTAAATATAATGTAAAGTAATATTATTTTTACATATTATAAAATTTTATCACTTAAATAAAATGTATGGCTCTATATTCGATGCCCCTTTATATCTCTCAAAGTGATAATATTGTTAAAATAATAGCATCATGTCAATGTATTTCTTATTAATAAACATGTAAAATAATCTATAATAGGTATCATAATTATTGGGAGTTAGAGACCCTAGGAGAAGGTGAGACAATGATATTTGTAATGTTATCTCCAATATTAATTATTTTGTTTATTGTACTAAGCGTATTAGAAGAAAAACGTAGAAAGAAAAATTCAAAAGAACAAAATTCGAATCATGTAGAACAACAACAACATGATTATGTCGACAAAGAACAACAGCAAAATATAAATTCAGATGATGATAAATAAGAGTGAAAAGATAGTGAAAGGTGAACATATATGAAGATTTTCATTGTAGAAGACGATTTAGTGATTGCTGAAAGTTTAGCTAATGAGCTATCTAAATGGAATTATGAGGTTCATGTGGTTGATAATTTTGAAAAGATAATGGAAGATTTTCGCAGAGTAGAACCACAACTCGTATTATTAGATATCAATCTACCAACACTTAATGGCTTCCATTGGTGCCAAGAAATACGAAAAGTATCTCATGTGCCTATTATGTTTATTAGTTCAAGAACAGATAATATGGATCAAATTCTGGCTATTCAAATGGGTGGCGATGATTTTATCGAGAAACCATTTAACTTGTCTTTAACAGTAGCTAAAATTCAGGCACTATTGCGTCGCACTTATGATTTATCAATAGCTCGTGATGAAATAGCTGTTAAAGGTTGTAAACTAATTGTTGATGAGGCGAAGCTTAGCAAGGATAATGAACATGTTCAACTTTCCTTAACAGAGTTACAGATATTAAAATTGTTATTTCAAAATGAAAATAAGTATGTAAGTCGTACAGCTTTAATTGAGAAATGTTGGGAGTCTGAGAATTTTATTGATGACAATACGCTAGCAGTAAATATGACGAGATTACGAAAAAAATTACTTTCTATCGGTGTCGATAATTTAATTGAGACAAAGAAAAATGTAGGATACAAGGTTTGAGACATATGAAGTTTGCATATATTCAATCGATTCGTAATGAGATTTCAATTATTTTAATAATTCTATTATTTTTTGCACTTATATTTTATGTATTTTCTTTACCATTTGATGCATACGTACTAGCAATCAGTATCATATTACTATTGATGTGTGTACGTTGGTGGATAAAGTATTTAAGTTTTAAAAAGAACGAACATCTTAAAGATAAAGTGGCATATTTAGAATATGAGTTAGCACATGTTAAGAATCAGCAAATTGAATATCGTAATGATGTTGAAAGTTATTTTTTAACATGGGTACATCAAATTAAAACACCTATCACTGCCTCACAATTACTTTTGGAGAGAAACGAGGAGAATGTAGTTAATCGTGTTAGACAAGAAATTGTGCACATTGATAATTATACAAGCCTCGCATTAAGTTATTTAAAATTATTAAATGAAGAGTCAGATATGACAATTACCAAAGTGACAGTTGATGATTTGATTCGGCCGTTGATTTTAAAATATAGAATTCAGTTTATTGAACAAAAGACGCAAATCCATTATGAAAAAAGTGAGGACATCATTTTAACCGATACACAATGGGCTTCTATAATGATAGAGCAACTTTTAAATAATGCTTTAAAATATGCTAAAGGTAAAGATATATGGATAGATTTTGATGTTGCCAATCAAACTCTACAGATTAAAGATAATGGTATTGGGATTAGTAAAGCAGATATTCCTAAAATTTTTGATAAAGGATACTCAGGATTTAACGGTAGATTGAATGAACAATCAACAGGTATAGGTTTATTTATAGTGCAACACATTGCAAATCATTTAAATATACAAGTAACTGTACAATCAGAGTTGAATCAGGGGACAGTATTTTTTATACATTTTACTAAAGAAAAATAATAAACTTTCAAAATTGTAAGTTTGCCAATGATATTTGTAAGATATTATGAATGTTATTGGCATTCTTTTTATTTTATGATGTAGTAGAAAGGGAGAAAGGAGTTTGCATAGTGTTATTAGAGGTTAAAAATGTAAAAAAAGTCTATGGCAGAGGTATGAACACGACAACGGCTTTAAATCAAATGAACCTTGAAATTGATGAAAATGAATTTGTAGCAATCATGGGCGAGTCAGGTTCAGGTAAATCTACATTACTCAATTTAATTGCTACTTTTGATCGTACAACTGAAGGATTAATAAAGTTAGACGGGTTGCCGCTTAATCAATTGAAGCATAAAGACATTGCACGCTTTCGCAGAGAAATGATGGGATTTGTGTTTCAAGATTTTAATGTGTTGAATACGATGTCGAACAAAGATAATATTTTGATGCCTCTTGTACTTGCAAATGAACGTCCGAAAATAATGCAAAAACGCTTAACGGAAATAAGTGAACAATTAGGAATTGAAGACTTGCTTGAAAAATATCCGTCTGAAATATCTGGGGGACAAAGACAACGGATAGCTATAGCCCGTGCGTTGATAGCACGACCTAAATTATTATTAGCTGATGAACCCACTGGTGCACTTGATTCAAAAACCTCTAAAAACCTTATGTGTTTATTTCGAAAAATTAATCAAAAGCATCAAACTATATTAATGGTGACACATTCAAATATTGACGCGTCATATGCGAACCGTGTCATTTTTATCAAAGATGGTCGTTTATATCATGAGATTTATCGTGGTGAAGAATCGCAAACAGATTATCAAAAGCGTATTGCCGATAATTTGGCCATATTGAATGGAGTAGGTGACTAATATGACTTTCAAGATTTTGTGGAAAATGATTAAACAAAATTTTGTTAATCAACGTCATATCATTGTTCCGTTTATTAGCGTAATAAGTATTTTATTCGGTATTGAATACATATTGTTATCGTTAACCACTAACATGTATTTTAATGAGCATCATCCTGAATTAAAAATATCTGCGATGATTGGAATAGTGTTTATGACGATGTTATTATTCATATTTTTAATTTATGCAAATCACTTTGTTATGAATCGTAGGAAAAAGGAATTTGCCTTAAATATGGTTCTTGGCATGGAGAAAAAACATCTAAGACTCATCATCTTGATTGAACTTCTCATTCAATTTATTATATCTGCAATATTGAGCATTGTTGGAGGTTACTTATTTGGTGAGCTCTTTTTTATGTTATTTAATAAACTAGTTAATACGCATCAACCTCAGTTGTCAGATTATCCATTTGATGTTTTGTCAATGAAAATCACATTAACCATGCTATTCAGTTTGATGATCATATTGTTTGTTATTAACAATTTTAAAATATCATTTAAAAACTCCTTACAGTTACTGCTTAAAAATAAAAGTAAGACACATGAAAAGTCCCGTGTACTGTTAATAATATTTTTAATTTTAGGATTAATTTTTATAGGAATGGGCTATTATTTAGCTATAAAACCTAACACGGCTATCGGTTCCTTGGGGATTATATTTTTTGCGATTTTGTCAACGCTTATCGGTACCTATTTGCTTTTTGTTAGCTTAGGGTCAATAGTTTTAGAAATGTTACAAAAATTAGATCATTATTATTATAAACCCAATCATTTTTTCTTTATTGCAGGACTTAAATCACGCGTAAAATCTAGTGCGATTGGTTTAGCTACGATTTCATTTATGTGTACATTTCTGATTGTTACGTTAAGTATGACAGTCTCAACTTATAGAAATATGGATCACAGGTTTGAATTTGCATTTAAAAATGATTACGCAGGTTATTATATTGGTGATTTTCATAAAAATAGCAAAATTCAACGTAAGATAGAAAATTTAAAAAAAGATATTCGCCAAGAAGTTCCAACTGGTCAATTTAAAATTTATGCACGAGGTATGGTGGGAGCTGAATTGCAGGGAGGCTTAAAACATAAAAAGCTAAAAAGACAAACTGTATCGAGTGGTTTATTTAATTTTGGAAATAAGCGAAAATTCAACTCCTTTATTTCTATATATAATAAAAGTGATTACAATAAAAACAATAAAAAAATAAAATTAAATGATGATGAAATTGCAATTAGTACAAGTGTGTCATTATTTAAAAAAATGAAAACGCTCAATATATTCGGGAAAACATACAGAGTTAAATATATTGAGTCTACAAATATGGATAACTTACTCTATGCAGATGGTATAACTTTAATTGTGAATCAACAACAACTGATGGATCGTATTGTTAATGAATATCGTAATCATAATGATGAAAATTTAATCATCACTCCTAATCAAGTACAAACTGCCGTTGAATTTAATGTATTAAAAGAAAAGGATAAGTTGAATCATCGCATTAAGAAAATAGGGGTTCAACATGATATTGAATTTCAAGTGAAAAAACAAAATCTATTGATGTGGAAACAAGTCAACTCAAGTTTAGTTTTTGTTGGAAGTGTTGTATCTCTAGTTTTATTGATAGGTATATTTCTTATGATGTATTATAAACAAGTTTCAGAAGGGCATGAAGATAGAGATGCATATATAACGATGAAACAACTTGGATTAGATGAAAATTTAATCAAAAAAACAATTAATAAACAAGTAATATGGGTATTTCTCATTCCTGTAATTGTTGCAATTATACATACGTTAGCTGCTTTTCGCATCATATACTCTGTATTAGGAATCGTTGGTCAGTATGACTTGGGACTGTATGCTACAAGTTACGTCGGTGTGATAGTTGTATTTATTATTTTTTATTCAATGATGTACTGGATTACTTCTAGAATTTATTATACGATGATAAACGGTAAGCATTAATATTTATATATTTTAAGAAATATAAATTACAATATATCTAATTTAATGCATATATTTTTAAAAAATAGGGAATTAAATGAATAGGTGAAAAGGAGGAACAAGAATGATACAACGTAAAGGTGAATTAATACTTTCATGGATTGGCAATGGATTACATCTGTTGTATGTGTTTTTAATAGGCATATTTTTCATAATGACACAAACAAGTGATTTTAAAAATGGGATGATTCAAGGATTTATAGAAGAAAATCCGGGGGAATATGATTTAGCATACCAAACTTATAATTTGATGTTAGGTTTAGGTGTTGTTTTAATTATTGTACTTCTCATTTTATTAATTGTATCAATAGTTGCAGCTATTTTAATTGGCAAAAATGCAAAAGTATCAGGAATATTACTCGTTATTACAGGAATCATTGGTCTCTTTTTAAGTTTTATGGCTGGTGTCTTATGGTTAATAGCAGGTATCATGCTTTTAGTACGTAAACCACAAACACAAAATGACCAAATCAATTCTCAATATAGTAATGACATACATTCACATGTTGTTCCAGAAGAAAAGAAACGTGAACAACAACAATATAATATGAACGAACCACATATTGGTCAACCATCAACATCTCATCATGATCACGCATTGAATGATCAAAATAAACGAGAAAACCATAATCATGATAATCAACCATACAAATAGTACAAACGTATTAAAGGTTGGATACTTATATCATATGTTTTAATGTTTGAAACTTTTATTATAAATAAATGAATTGAAAAATGCTTGTTGCTGACTGTCTCGTATCATAGTCAGTTGCAAGGGAGCGAGACGACGAATCTGAAAAGAATCGGTCTCGCTTTTTTAGTATAAAAATTTAATTATTATTTTAAAATGATGAAGTGATTTCTATAGTTAAATTTAGTGCAAGGATACTTTAAAAAATATATTGGAAAAATGCCGCTATTAAAAAATGTTCTAAAGTGTACAATTCATTTTAAAAACAAAAAAGAAGTTTTAAAATTTATATTTCTGTCTATATATGAGTTGTGCACGAAATGACAAACCCAATTCACATATGAAACATTTATCACTTTACAATAATATGTTGTTAAGTTGATGTAGATACATTCATTGTTTTACGTATAAGTCACTATCGTTGTTTTTTAGGATTTATTTTAATTATATCCAATCGACAAAAGTGGAAAGGAGTAACATATTAAATGAATTGGATATCGATTATTTTATTTATTATGGTCGTAGGTGGCATTTCTTTTTATGCCTATTTGCAATCAAGAAAAATTAAAACGAATAGTTCAGATGGTTATTTTATGGGAGGAAATAGCCTTACTGGATTTACAGTTGCTTCAACAATTATCATGACCAATTTGTCGACAGAACAAATTGTTGGGCAAAATGGTTAAAGCTATGCACAAGGAATGGAAGTAATGGCTTGGGAAGTTACGGATGCCGTAGCAGTTGTATTGTTGGCATGGGTCTTTCTTCCTAAATATTTAAAATAGGGTGTTAATACAATTTCTGAGTTTTTGGAATTACGTTATGATACATTTACTAAACGTTTTGTCTCCATTTTATTTATCTTCACCTATGTCGTATCTTTCTTGCCTGTAGTATTGTACTCTGGTTCACTAGTGTTTAATAAAATGTTTAAAGTTGATGAATATTTAGGTGTAAGTAGTTCAACAGCTGTCATCATTATTTCATCTATTATTGGTATAATTGGTATTATTTACTTATTTGTAGGTGGTTTATCGTTAAGTGCTTTTAGTGATTCAATTTATGGCATGGCTTTAATCATAGGTGGACTTGCGATTACAATATTAGGTCTAGGTCAATTAGGAGATGGCAACTTCCTACATGGCTTCGACAAAATCGTGCAAGACACACCTGAGAAATTGAATGGTTTTGGTAAGGTGGACTCGGATGTTGTGCCTTGGCCAACCCTATTCTTTGGTATGTTCTTTAACAATTTATTCTTCCGGTGCGCAAACCAGATGATAGTTCAAAAAGCACTCGCAGCTAAAAATTTAAAAGAATCTCAAAAAGGTGCAATATATTTAAGCTTATTTAAAGTGTTCGGACCATTATTTACAGTCTTACCAGGTGTAGTAGCATTTAACTATTTTAATGGTAGTCTTGATAAATCAGATAACGCTTACCCTGCACTTGTAACTTCAGTATTACCAGAATGGGCATTCGGCTTATTTGGTGCGGTTATTTTTGGTGCAATATTAAGCTCATTTGTTGGCTCATTGAATAGTACAACTACACTATTAACACTCGATTTCTATAAACCTATTTTTGGAAAAAATAAATCAGATAAACATATTGCTCGAGTAGGCCATATTGCTACTGTAGTCATTGGAGTTATTGTTGTAGCACTTGCACCAGTCATCTCATTATTCCCTAGTGGTCTTTATGCATTAGTTCAACAGTTTAATGGTGTGTATAGTATGCCTGTGCTAGCTTTGATTTTAGTCGCTTTCTTTTCTAAACGCACATCTAAATTGGGCGCTAAAGTGACACTCTTCACACATATAATTTTATATGCCATCATCAGCTTTGTATTTACAGAAATTAATTATCTATACACATTTAGTGTATTATTCTTTGTAGATTTAATTATAATTTTGATCTTTAACAAAGTTAAACCATCTAGTGAGTTTGATTTAAACACGCATCAACCGAAAGTAGATATGACGCCTTGGAAATATCGTTACGTTGCAGGTATTATTGTTCTTGCATTAGTAGTAGTAAGTTATATTATCTTCTCACCACTCGTGTTAGCAAAATAAATGTTACAATTAAAACTTAATGAGTAACAAAACAAAAGTGTACGTTAAGAACGTTTATCAGCGTGATCACGTGCACTTTTTAACTATGAATAGAGTTGATTTAAAAATTAGAAAGGAGGGACAACGACGATGCAAACAGTCGGAATTATACCTTCACCAGGTATAGCGCATCAACATGCAAAAAATATAATTCCAAATGTTAAACAGTTATTGTCAAAGCGGACTAAACATAATCGATGGAATTTCGAAATCAAAGTCGATCTCATGATAGGATCTGCAGAGGATGTACATGAAAGTGTTGAAAAAGCAGCACAAATTAAAGAGGCACATCAGTGGGATTACGTTGTTTGCCTGACAGATTTGCCAAGTATTTCAGATAATAAAGTGGTAGTCAGCGACTTTAATAGTGACAAACATGTTGCAATGCTATCATTACCGTCACTAGGTTTTATTGATTTAAAGCGCAAGCTAGTTAAAACGATGACTTCATTGATTGAACAATTATATTATAATCAACCGAAAAACAAAAATGCGCCACATCCTTTTGTACGCGTGAAGGCTGTAGAACCAGACGAAGACGCAACATCAAAGCAACGATATATTAATATTTTATTTATCATAAGTTGGATTCAGTTAATTGGCGGACTGACACGAGCAAATCAGCCTTGGAAAAACATCTTTAATTTTAAGAAAATCATTTCAGTTGCCTTTGCAACAGGAACTTATGTCTCCATATTTTCAATGCCATGGGAATTAAGCGTGATTTATTCACCGCTTCGACTTATCATATTGATGGTGATTGCTATACTTGGGATGGCCGGATGGCTATTCTATGCGCATCAATTGATTGAAAAGAAAACTGCTAAATCTCAGCGTGTATATCGATATATTTATAATTCAACCACACTTGTTACACTTAGTTTGATTACACTTATAAATTATGTCATTTTATATTTATTGTTAATCATCAGTATTACACTCTTTGTCCCTGTGGAATTATTTAATAGTTGGACGAGTGCCCAAGCACAATTTACATTCTCAAATTATATGAGATTGATTTGGTTTGTATCATCATTAGGGCTTTTAGCTGGAGCTATGGGATCAACTGTTGAAAATGAAGAGAAAATACGTCGTATTACTTATTCTTATAGACAATATCATCGTTATAAAGAAGCTGAACAAGAACAAAAAGAACAAGAAACTTCTCGTGATGTATCACAACAAAATGTCGAACAACAAACTTCAAGTAAAGATGGAAATAATGAACAATATGAAGGTAAAAAACAAGGACATAGAGAGGAGGATGACGCATGACAAATCAAAAAACTGTGGGTCTAGTCGTCGCTCCAGGTGTTACTGAACATCTTGCAGAAAATCTTATACAAGAAATGCCTAAAATGTTATCTACGCATTATGATTATCAGCAAGAATGGATTTTTGATTTAGTTACTGATCCGCTTACTGGTTTTGCTGAATCTGTAGATGAAATTTTTGAGAAAGTAGCCGATTATCACGATAAGAGACAATGGGATTATGTGATAGCAATTACAGATTTGCCGATGTTTGCTGACAAGCAAGTGATGGCATTAGATATTAATATGGAAAATGGTGCAGCTATTTTCTCATATCCTGCATTTGGCTGGCGTCCAGTTAAAAAACGTTTCAAGCATGCGATTTATAATATTATTCAAGAATTAAATGAAGCTGAACAAGAAAGTCGTAATTATGATAATAATAAGCAAATAGAAAATTCAGTGAAAAAGCAATTTCCGCTCTCTAAAATAGACAAGGAAACAATATATATGAAAGAAACAGACTCTTATCACTTAAGATATTTATCTAGTTCACGTTCTAGAGGCATGTTTCGTCTTGTTAGTGGAATGACCTTTGCGAATAATCCATTAAATATGATGGCAAGTTTAAGTAATATAGTAGCTATTGCATTTACTACAGGTGCATTTGGACTTGTATTTACAACGATGTGGCAAATGGCTTATAACTTTTCAATGTGGCGCTTATTTGGAATTTCAATTATTGCGATTATTGGAATGTTAATATGGATAATGATGTCACATGATTTATGGGAACCAGTTAATAAAAGCAATCATAAGCGTATTACTTGGTTATACAATCTTACAACAATAATGACATTGATTTTTGCCATTATCATTTATTATATTATTCTATATTTACTCTTCTTAATTGCTGAAATCGTATTATTGCCATCAGGATTTTTAGGTCAGCAAGTTGGATTAAAAGGTCCTGCAGGCATTGATTTGTATTTAAGTATTCCATGGTTTGCAGCTTCAATTTCGACAGTTGCAGGTGCAATTGGAGCTGGTTTACTTAATGATGAACTCATTAAAGAGAGCACATATGGATATCGTCAACGTATAAGATACGAAGAGCAACGTCGATAAAAGCAGTCGCTTTTATCGACGTTTTATTTTGCAATACGAAAATTAACAGTTTATCTGTCATAGAATATAGCGATTTTATGAGAATTAATTTAAAATATTGATAACAACTTTTTTATAGAGATAACTTGAAAGTAGGGATTGAATTGATTTGTTCTAATTGTGGGGCACATTTAGAGAAGGATGATAAATTTTGTGTTAATTGTGGACAGAGTGTGTTAGATAATCCAAAGACAAAAACTGAACATTTTTTTAATAGTCATGAAAGACAATGTCTAAAGTGTCACAAAGTAGTAAATGTCGATGATAAGTTTTGTATTAATTGTGGTCATTTTCTTCAGCAAACATTATCAAATGCAAATGACAACATAGGATCACATACATATTCAAACACAAAACCTGAAATTGAAAATGAAACTGCAGATCGCATTCGATTAACAGAAGAAGCCAAGCATCTATTTAATAACACAACGAAATCAATAGGTAGGCTAGCAGGGAATGATGAAAGTTTAAAATTGAATTTGCGTGATATGTTTTCTGAGGTGTTTAAATCTCACACCAAAGATGAAGCGGATAATGTATTTATTGCTGGAACAAAGCGTACGACGCCACATATTAATGAAGTTTCCGAGGAGTGGGGGAGACCTTGGGTATTCTCGCGTGTATTTTTAGCTTTAGGTATCACTTTCTTAGCGTTATGGGTATTAACAAATGTATTTGGTAATGCCAATGCCATACCAGGAATGATATTTATTGGCGCACTATTAGTTCCTATTTCAGGATTAATCTTCTTCTTCGAATCTAATGCATTTAAAAACATTAGTATCTTTGATGTAATGAGGATGTTTTTTATTGGGGGTGTATTGTCACTCATTAGTACAATGATTTTATATCAATTTGTTACATTTAGTACTGAATCGCAATATTATGGAATTATGACTATAACAGATGCATTCATAGTAGGATTTGTTGAAGAGGTTGGAAAAGCAACTGTTGTTATTTTGTTTATCAATTATTTAAAAACAAATAAAATACTCAATGGATTACTTATCGGTGCTGCTGTTGGTGCAGGGTTCGCGGTGTTTGAATCAGCCGGTTATATCTTTAGGTTTGGATTTAATTTAGTTGATGGAGTTAATAATATTACTGAAATTACTATACAAAGAGGTTGGACAGCTTTAGGCGGTCACCTCGTTTGGGCAGCTATTGTTGGTGCTGCGGCAGTAATAGTGAAAGAAACAAACCATTTCGAATGGGCGAATATCATCGATAAACGTTTTATATTTTTCTTTTTTGTGGCAGTGACATTGCACGGAATATGGGATACGGAAATAACACTTTTAAGTAGTGGTTATTTAAAATATATTCTATTAATTATAATTGCATGGCTATTTATATTTATACTTATGAAAGCAGGGCTAACTCAGGTGAATCAGTTGCGTGAGGAATACAATCGTTTAGAGGAAAGGTGATATAAATGAAATTCTGCCCTCATTGTGGAAATCCGGTAAAAAAGGAACAGTCATTTTGTAATAAATGTGGAAAACATTTACAGACATCGACACAAAGAAAAAGTGAAAATCAAATTGAACATATGCGTGAACAGCAATCGTATATTTCTCGTGAGGAAAGACAAGATCATGATTCAACATTTTATAAAGGACAGAAACATACAGGTTGGTTGATTGTACTATCAATTATATTTGTCTTGTTGATAGCAGCACTATTGTATGGTGCGTACTATGCTTACAATCATTATATTAGTGATGAGCAAAGTCATCAAACAACACAGTCTCAACAATCAAATGAAAGTAATCAAAATAGAAACCAATCTACTGGTCCAAGCATTGATGTTTTTAGTAATGACTTTGATCAAGGTTATATGAAGTCTGCTTCAACAAGTGGATATAGAGGTGTTTATAATGGAATGACACGTGAAGAAGTTGAAGATAAATTTGGAACATCCAATGGTTCTGTAGAAAGTTTGAAGTGGAGTTATGAAACATATGGTGATTTAGCTGTAGCCTACGATGATAATGAAGTTGTTAGCGTAGGTGTAGCACCTAATCATATTTCAGAAGATCAATTTTTAAGTATGTATAATGAACCGGATGATAGAAATTCAAGCCAGCTTATTTATGATAGTAACAAAGATAATGACTTCTCTGTGTTAGTTAATGTTAAAAATGGAGACGTTACCGTCATTGAAAATGTAAATCAAATTTAAATATAACGCTTATGGAAAGCCTAAGAACTCAAAGAGTGTCTTGGGCTTTTTCTATGATTAGTGGTCAGGGTATCTTGAATATAGTATTATTCCAAGTCTTTTTAACTTTATAGTTGATGTTTAAATAAGAAAATTTTATTTGTGAGCATAAATATTGTGAAAATGTGCGAGTCATTTTACACTATAATCAATCGCGCGCGATTGAAAAGAGGTGAATATGTGAAACAAGAACAAATGAGGTTAGCGAATCAGCTTTGTTTTTCAGCATATAATGTAAGTCGTTTATTTGCTCAATTTTATGAGAAAAAGTTAAAACAGTTTGGTATAACTTATTCTCAGTATTTAGTATTACTGACGTTATGGGAAGAGAATCCTCAAACATTAAATTCAATCGGTAGACATTTGGATTTATCCAGTAACACTTTAACTCCATTACTAAAAAGACTTGAGCAATCTGGATGGGTTAAAAGAGAACGTCAACAATCTGATAAACGACAGTTGATAATTACGTTAACTGACAATGGACAACAACAACAAGAAGCAGTTTTTGAAGCAATTTCAAGTTGCTTACCACAAGAATTTGATACAACGGAGTATGATGAAACGAAGTATGTGTTTGAAGAACTAGAGAAAACATTAAAACATCTCATAGAAAAATAAGAAAGGATGAGAGTTAATGAAACAATATGATGTAGTATTTTTAGGAAGTGGTCATGCAGCTTGGCATGCTGCGTTAACATTAAAGCAAAGTGGTAAGCAAGTAGCTATAGTTGAAAAAGATACCATCGCCGGTACATGTACTAACTATGGTTGTAATGCGAAAATTTTATTAGAGGGACCTTATGAAGTGCTTGAAGAAGCCAAACAGTATCCTAATATTATTGATAGTCACAATTTAGAAGTGAATTGGAAGAATTTAATGCGTTACAAAGAGCAAGTCATTAATCCTATGTCTGAAACCCTCACATCTATGTTTGAACAACAGGGGATTGATGTAATCATGGGGAAAGGTAAAATTGTAGATGCTCATACAATAGAGGTAAATAATACAACATTACAATCAGATTATATTGTTATAGCAACTGGACAACATAGTCATCAATTAGATATCGAAGGTAAAGAATATACGCATGATAGTCGGGAATTTTTATCAATGCAATCTTTACCGAATAGTATAACTTTTATTGGAGCAGGTATTATCAGTATTGAATTCGCTTCTATCATGGTCAAATCTGGTGTAGAGGTCAATGTGATTCATCATACAAATCAGGCACTTGAAGGGTTTAACGAATCTCACGTCAATAAATTAATTCAAAAGTTAAAAGATGAAGGTGTTAAATTTTACTTTAGTGAGAATACCAAGTCAGTTAGACCGAATGCGCAACGTTTTATAGTAGAAACTGAGTCTGGAAAAATGATTGAAACAGATTATGTACTGGATGCAACAGGTAGAAAGCCTAATGTTGAGCAAATAGGTTTGGAAAAAGTGGGTATACAATTTAGTGATAGAGGTATTGAGGTTGACGATTATTTAAGAACAAATGTAAAAAATATATATGCAAGTGGGGACGTTATCGATAAAATGATTCCTAAGCTTACTCCTACAGCTACATTTGAGTCTAATTATATCGCTGCCCATATCCTTGGATTGAATACAGAGGCCATCCAGTATCCACCAATACCTTCAGTGCTTTATTCATTGCCTCGTTTATCTCAAATAGGTGTCACAGTAAGCGAGGCTAAGAAAGATGATACGTATATAATTAAAGATATACCATTCGGAAGACAAATGGTATTTGAGTATCAAAACGAAACAGAAGCTGAAATGTCAATTGTATTAGATAGTCAAAAACGTTTAGTAGGAGCAGAGATTTATGGGAATGACGCTGGTGATTTGGTTAATCTCCTAGTCTTTATCATTAATCAAAAACTTACTGCACACGATTTAAATCAAAATATTTTTGCATTTCCTGGAGCTTCCAGTGGCGTTATAGATTTATTGAAATTGGCGATGATGTAGAGGTGTAACTAAATGAGTATTTATGATATTGCGGTAGAGAATTATGATGGTTCTACCTATTTACTAAAAAAATATAAAGGGAAAGTGCTCATTATCGTAAATACTGCAACTAATTGTACTTTGAATGATCAATTTAATAAATTAGAAATGCTTTATAAAAAATATCATAAGTATGGTCTTGAGATTTTGAGCTTCCCCTGCAATGATTTTAATAATCAGGAGCCAGGATTAATCAAAGATATTTATCGCGTATATAAATATAAGTTTGGTATTACTTTCCCCATCCATGCTAAGATTAACGTTAATGGAGAGCATGAGCACCCTTTGTACACATTATTAAAATGTAAACAACCAGGATTATTTGGTTCGCAAATTAAGTGGAATTTTACTAAATTTGTAGTCGATCAACAGGGAAATATTGTTAAACGATTTTTACCTTGTGATAATCCTAACCAAATGGAGGAATTAATAAGACAATTATTAAAATAAATGCCTGTCTTATACTTGAATTAAAGAATAAAATAATCTTGTTTCAATTAAAGAATAAAATAATCTTGTTTCATTTGTAATATTTTGAATGAAGCCACGATAAACGAATGGAAAAGAAATTATTAAAGAGTTTGCCATATCATATGTGTAGGCTCTTTAAATTTTTTTATGAGCATATAGGACAAAAAATTTAAATTAATCTCATCTTTATTTCGATAATTTCTCGAGTTACCTTGACTTTCGTTATAAAAGTAGTTAAAGTATTAAACATAATTATTCTGACAATTCTGATATGTTTTGTTGATTTGGATGGGTTGATAAGGTGATAGGGGGGCTCCACAAATGTCTATAAAAAGAATTACTTATGACAATTTTCAAAACGATCCATTTATAAATGAATTAGATATTAATGATGAGACAAAAGGTGCTTATGAGATTTTAAAATGGGCATATCAAACTTATGAAAATGATATTGTTTATTCTTGCAGTTTTGGTGCTGAGAGTATGGTTTTGATTGACTTGATTTCTCAAATTAAACCCGACGCACAAATTGTATTTTTAGACACTGATTTACATTTTCAAGAAACATATGACTTAATAGATAGGGTGAAAGATAAATATCCACAATTACGCATTAAAATGAAAAAACCGGAACTTACGTTAGAGGAACAAGGTGAGAAATATAATCCTGCTTTATGGAAGAATGATCCTAATCAATGTTGCTACATACGCAAGATTAAACCTCTAGAAGACGTATTATCTGGTGCTGTAGCTTGGATATCAGGTCTTAGACGAGCACAATCACCAACACGAGCACATACAAATTTCATTAACAAAGATGAAAGATTTAAATCAATTAAAGTGTGTCCCTTAATCTATTGGACAGAAGAAGAAGTATGGTCTTATATACGTGATAAGGACTTACCTTATAATGAATTACATGATCAAAATTATCCAAGTATTGGTTGCATTCCATGTACATCACCCGTATTTAATTCTAATGATTCACGTGCTGGTCGTTGGTCAAATTCTAGTAAGACTGAATGCGGATTACATGTAGCTGATAAACCATAAGAGATAGTCAAAAAATTTTAATTTAAAAACATAGTATTCCGATAAGAAATAAGGGATTGTTTATTAAAAGCTGATACAGCTTTATTTATAAGCGATTATCTTGAGTAATCAAAGTTTGTATTGCACTTTGATATTATGAATTGTCTTTTCGATTTTAGTTATCATTTGAGTATTACATTTACTGAAAATAATAAATGGTACATACTAGAATTGAAGATATAATTAATAATTTTCAAATATAGACATATATAAACTAATGACAAATATCGGAATAACAAAGTATAAGAGGTGGATAAGATTGAACTTAAGTGTTACCAATAGTCCTTTTACGGAAGGGCAAGCTAAACAAATCAATGAATTGCTTCACACTTTATCACCTAACCAACAAGTATGGTTAAGTGGCTATCTGATGGCAAATCAACAATCAAATACATCTACAGATTCTGTAGACCAACATAACTTAGATGACAATACAGAAGCGATGCTACATGAAAAGGAACCTTCAGTTGAGCCGGAAGCGAGATCGATAACGATTTTATATGGATCTGAGTCTGGTAATGCGCAAGGACTTGCAGAAATATTTGAACAACGTTTATCTGATATTGGAAATGACGTTACGCTCAAATCAATGGATGACTTTAAACCTAAGAATTTAAAGAAAGTAGAAGATTTATTTATTATCACATCTACACATGGCGAAGGAGATCCACCAGATAATGCTGTTGAATTACATGAATACATCCACGGACGTAAAGCGCCAAAATTGGATGGGGTGAGATTTTCAGTATTAGCATTAGGAGATCAAACCTATGAATTCTTCTGTCAAACTGGTAAAGATTTTGATAATCGTTTGGCTGAATTAGGGGCAGAAAGACTTTATCAACGTACTGATTGCGATGTTGATTATGAAGAAGACGCTGAAAAGTGGATGGCCAATGTTATTAATACGATTGATTCAACACCAGCTGGTACTGAAAGTGAACAAGTTGTTAGCGAATCTATAAAATCAGCAAAGGAAAAGAAATATAGTAAGTCTAATCCTTACGATGCTGAAGTATTGACCAACATTAATTTGAATGGTAGAGGTTCAGACAAAGAGACAAGACATATTGAGTTATTACTTGATAATTTCGGTGAAGAATATGAACCGGGGGATTGTGTAGTTGTCTTGCCTCAAAACGATCCAGCTATCGTAGACTTACTTATTAGCACATTAGGTTGGAGTCCAGAAACACAAGTTTTAATTAACGAGGATGGAGATACTTTAAATCTTGAAGAGGCATTAACATCGCATTTCGAAATTACTAAATTAACAAAACCGCTAATAGAAAATGCTGCGATATTTTTTGATAATGAAGAGCTTTCTGAAAAAATTCAAGATAAAGAATGGATTCAAAACTACGTTGAGGGACGGGATTTGATTGATTTATTAAATGACTTCGCAACGACAGAACTACAACCTGAAAATTTACATCAATTATTAAGAAAGTTACCACCTAGAGAGTACTCAATATCTAGTAGTTATAAAGCAACACCAGATGAAGTTCACATTACTGTTGGGGCAGTTAGATATCAAGCACACGGTCGCGAACGTTCAGGAGTTTGTTCAGTTCAATTTGCAGAGAGAATACAAGAGGGCGATACAATTCCTATCTATTTAAAACGAAATCCGAATTTTAAGTTTCCGCAAGATGAATCAACACCTGTGATTATGATAGGTCCTGGGACAGGTGTTGCACCGTTTAGATCCTATATGCAAGAACGAGAGGAACTAGGTTTTGAAGGAAATACATGGTTATTCTTTGGAGATCAACACTTCACTACAGATTTTCTGTATCAAACGGAATGGCAAGAATGGCTTGAAGATGGAACTTTATCAAAATTAGATATTGCTTTTTCTAGAGATACTGATAAAAAAGTGTATGTGCAACATAAAATTGCAGAAAATAGTGAACAATTTAATCGATGGATTGAAAATGGCGCTACTATTTATGTATGTGGTGATGAAAGTAAAATGGCAAAGGATGTTCATCAAGCGATTAAAAATGTGTTAATCAAAGAGCAAAACCTATCTGAAACAGATGCAGAAGAATACTTAAAACAAATGAAAAGAGATAAAAGATATCAAAGAGACGTGTATTAATAGAAGGGACGGGGGATACATGGTTAATACAAATAATCATATTTCGGAAGAATTAGATAAAAATCTTGATGAAATGGAATTTTTAAAAGCAAATAGTGACTTTTTGCGTGGAACTATTGAACAAAGTTTAGCTAATCCAATCACTGGATCCATTACACAAGATGATGCAAAACTGCTAAAGTTTCACGGAAGTTATATGCAAGATGACAGGGATTTAAGAGATGAGCGTCGTAAACAAAAACTTGAGCCTGCATATAGTTTTATGATTCGAGTTCGTGTACCCGGGGGGAAAGCGACTCCTGAACAGTGGATTGCTATGGATGATATTTCTAATCAATATGCCAATCATACGATTAAATTAACAACACGCCAAGCATTTCAATTTCATGGCATTCTTAAACGTAATTTGAAACAATCAATGAAAAATATCAATCATGCAGTACTTGATTCTATTGCTGCATGTGGAGATGTTAATCGTAATACAATGTGCAATCCTAATCCTTATCAATCTCAAGTACATAAGGAGATTAATGATTATGCAACGCGTATAAGTAATCACTTACTTCCAAGAACAAATGCATATCATGAAATTTGGCTTGATGGTGAAAAGGTTTTAGATTCTAGTGAGGAAAAGGAACCTATTTATGGGAATACGTATTTACCACGTAAATTCAAAATAGGTATTGCGGTACCACCATCTAATGATATTGACGTCTATTCTCAAGATATTGGTTTAATCGCTATCGTTGAACAAGATGAGTTAATTGGATTTAATGTGACTATCGGTGGCGGTATGGGTATGACTCATGGTAATACAGAAACATATCCTCAACTTGGACGTCTCATAGGTTTTATACCTAAGGAAAAGGTTGTAGATGTATGTGAGAAAATACTTACAATACAACGTGATTATGGTAATCGTGAAAATCGAAAAAATGCACGTTTTAAATATACAGTGGACCGTCTAGGAGAAACTTGGGTGACTGAAGAATTAAACCGACGATTAGGTTGGGAAATTAAAGTGCCACGTGATTTCGAATTTGAACATAATGGTGATCGATTAGGTTGGATTGAAGGTGTTAATAATTGGAACTTCACTTTATTTATACAAAATGGGCGTGTGAAAGATACTGAAGACTATTTGTTAAAAACAGCCTTAAGAGAAATCGCAGAAATCCATACTGGAGATTTCAGATTATCACCTAATCAGAACTTAGTTATTGCAAATGTTTCTCCCGAGAAAAAGGAAGAAATACAAGCTATTATTAATAAATATAAGTTAACAGATGGCAAAAATTATACAGGACTTAGAAGAAATTCTATGGCTTGTGTTGCTTTCCCAACGTGTGGTTTAGCTATGGCAGAATCTGAAAGATATCTTCCTTCATTAATTACAAAAATTGAAGATTTACTAGATGAGTCTGGTTTAAGAGAGGAAGAAATAACGATTCGTATGACAGGTTGTCCTAATGGATGTGCAAGACCAGCGCTAGCAGAAATAGCTTTTATCGGTAAAGCACCTGGTAAATATAATATGTACTTAGGTGGTAGTTTTAAAGGCGAACGTCTAAATAAAATATATAAAGAGAATATCGACGAAAATGAAATATTAGAAAGTCTACGTCCATTGTTATTGCGTTATAGTAAAGAGCGTCTTGACGGAGAACACTTTGGGGACTTTGTAATTCGTGCCGGTGTGATAGCCAAAGTTCATGATGGTCGCGATTTTCATAGCTAAACGAGAGGGGTAGTGTTTCATATGGGGAAAGTATATTTAGTTGGAGCTGGACCTGGCGATCCAGAATTAATAACATTAAAAGGTTTAAAAGCCATTAAAGAAGCCGATGTCATTCTTTATGACCGACTTGTAAATAAAGAAATACTTAATTATGCTTCTCCTTCTACTAAGTTCTTCTATTGTGGTAAGGATCCTCACAGGCACTCCTTACCGCAGGAAGAAACAAATAAAATGATGGTAACCTTAGCCAAAAAAGGGCACACAGTTACACGTTTAAAGGGTGGCGATCCATTTGTTTTTGGACGTGGCGGAGAAGAAGCAGAGGAATTAGCATGTCATAATATACACTTTGAAATTATACCTGGAATTACATCGGGAATTGCAGCACCAGCATATGCTGGAATTCCAGTAACACATCGTGATTATAGTTCTTCTGTAGCATTTGTAACTGCAGTGAATAAACCTGGTATGGATAAAGGCAAATACTGGCAACATTTGGCCAATGGTCCTGAAACTTTATGCATATATATGGGGGTTAAGAGACTCAGTGAAATTTGTGAGTTGTTAATACAATATGGCCGTTCGTCAGAAACACCAGTAGCTCTCGTGCATATGGGAACGTCAAAACAGCAAATGACAGTGACTGGGACACTGGATACAATTCAAGAACGAGCACATCATATTCAGAATCCAGCAATGATTATTGTAGGCGAAGTGGTTAAGATGAGAGAAAAAATTAATTGGTTTGTAGAACAAGCAACTGTTCAAAATGAAACGTTAACGGAAATGTCATCAACTTAGCGCATACATTTAACGCAACAGTAAAAATCATGGATAAATATCATGTTTATAATGAGTATTAATAAAAGTGTATAGGAGGAAATCATCATGAATATGCCCTTAATGATTGATTTAAGTAACAAGAAAGTCGTCATTGTAGGTGGAGGTAAAGTTGCAACACGTCGTACTACAAGTTTATTAGCTTATACAAACCATATTCATGTTGTAAGTCCAACAATTACTGATACATTACAAAAATATCTAGAAGCGAAGCAAATCACTTATGAAAAGAAACTCTTCGAACCACAAGATGTTAAGAATGCTGATATGGTCATCGCGGCTACTAATCAATCTGATGTTAACAACGATGTGGGGGCAGCTTTGTCTAAGAACGTATTATTTAATCATGCAGGACAAGCAGACCTAGGAAATATAACGTTCCCTAATTTCTTAAAAAGAGATAAATTAACAATAAGTGTATCAACTGATGGTGCAAGTCCTAAATTAGGTCAACGAATTATTAAAGATTTAAAAGATACATACAATGAAGACTATTCAATGTATATTCAGTTTTTATATGAAAGTAGACAGTATATTAAATCACTTAAAATTGAGCCATCTGATAAACAAGCGTTACTCGAGCAAATTTTGTCAGACAAATATTTAGATGAGAAGAAGCAACAAGATTTCATCCGATGGCTAAAATCACAAGTCAAATGAAGAATGGGGGCATATGATATATGCGCAAAGTATTAATTTTCGCAATTGCGGGATTTTTAGCACAACTTGTTGATGGATCATTAGGCATGGGATTTGGCGCTTCATCGTCATCAATATTATTAACTTATGGTATAGCACCAGCAGTAGTGTCAGCAACCGTTCATTTTTCTGAAATTGCAACAACAGCTGCATCTGGGACATCACATTGGAGATTTGATAATGTTCATAAACCAACAATGTTGAAGTTAGCTATACCCGGGTCAATAAGCGCCTTTATCGGTGCAGGTGTTTTGACATTTATTCATGGTGATTATATTAAACCGTTCATTGCTTTATTCTTGTTAAGTATGGGATTTTATATTTTGTATCAATTTCTATTTAAACGTGCACATGAACATCATCATCATGTGGGAGATTTGAGTAGCTTTAAAGTAATTCCACAAGGTTTTGTGGCAGGATTTTTAGACGCAATCGGTGGTGGTGGTTGGGGACCAGTAAATACACCACTCCTGCTCTCAAGTAAAAAAATTCAACCACGATATGCGATTGGAACGGTTTCAGCAAGTGAATTTTTTGTTACGTCATCTGCTGCTTTAAGTTTCATCATCTTTTTAGGAATCACTCAAATTAATTGGTTTGCTGTAATTGCTTTGAGTCTCGGTGGAATGGTAGCGGCACCTATTTCAGCGTATTTAGTTAAAGTGTTACCTATTAACATTCTTGCAATTTGTGTCGGAGGTTTAATCATTTTTACAAATAGTAATGCATTATTAAGCTATTTTGTAAAAGATAGCACTATTTCAAATACAGTTCGATTCATTATTATTATTGCAATCATTATTTTGCTTGTTTTTCAAGTCGTTCGAAACAAGAAATTATCTTTTTCTTACAAGAAAAGCCGAGTAAACAAATATAATTAATTGGAAAAGGAGATTTGATTATAATGTCTAACAATGAAACAATAACCAATTATACAATTAAACCTCATGGAGGAGAACTTATCAATCGTGTTGTTGAAGGAAACGAACGTGAACGTTTGATTGAGGAAGCATTAAAATTTAAACCGATTACTTTAAATCCTTGGGGAATATCGGATCTAGAGCTCATAGGTATTGGCGGATTTAGTCCCCTTACAGGATTTATGAACAAGGAAGACTACACTAAGGTTATAGAGGAAACGCATTTAAGCAATGGCCTGGTCTGGAGTATTCCGATCACTTTACCTGTAACAGAATCTGAAGCAGATAAGCTTGATATAGGTGATGATATCGCTTTATATGGTGAAGATGGACAGTTATATGGAACGCTTAAATTAGAAGAAAAGTACACATATGATAAAGAAAAAGAAGCGCGTTTGGTATACGGAACAACTGAAGAAGCGCATCCTGGAGTTAAAAAGGTTTACGAAAAAGGTAATATTTATTTAGGTGGTCCTATTAAACTATTAAAGCGTCCGAAACATGATGCGTTTTCAAATTATCATTTGGATCCTTCAGAGACGAGACAATTATTTCATGATTTAGGTTGGAAAACTGTCGTAGGTTTTCAAACGAGAAATCCAGTGCATCGAGCACATGAATATATTCAAAAATCAGCACTAGAAATTGTTGATGGTCTACTTTTAAATCCACTTGTTGGTGAAACAAAGTCAGACGATATTCCAGCGGATGTACGTATGGAAAGTTATGAAGTGATATTAAAAAACTATTATCCTGAAGATAGAGCACGTCTAGTCATTTATCCTGCTGCAATGCGCTATGCCGGACCACGTGAAGCGATACTTCATGCAACTGTCCGTAAAAATTATGGTTGTACACATTTTATTGTGGGAAGAGATCATGCTGGTGTAGGCGATTATTATGGTACTTATGAAGCACAAGAACTGATTGCTCAATTTGAAGATGAGTTAGGTATTCAAATTTTAAAATTTGAACATGCCTTTTATTGTGAAGCTTGTGGTAATATGGCAACTGCTAAAACATGTCCGCATGACGCTTCTCAACATTTACATTTAAGTGGTACTAAAGTAAGGGAAAAACTGCGTAATGGCGAATCATTACCAACTAAATTTTCAAGACCAGAAGTTGCCGAAGTTCTAATTAAAGGTTTGCGAGAAAAATAAATCAGGAGTGTTAAAATGAGTGAATCAAATCATATTACATGGCATGACTCAGAAGTCACGAAGAAACAAAGACAGCATAGAAATGGACACAAAAGTGCTGTAATTTGGTTTACAGGGCTATCTGGGTCAGGTAAATCAACGGTTTCTGTTGCCTTAGAGAAAGAATTATTTAATGAAGGAAAACAAACATACCGTTTAGATGGTGATAATGTGCGTCACGGTCTTAATAAAAATTTAGGATTTAGTCCTGAAGATCGTTCAGAAAATATTCGACGCATTGGAGAAGTAGCAAAATTAATGGTAGACGCTGGAGCTTTAACAGTTACTGCTTTTATCTCCCCATATAAAGAAGACAGAGAAGGTGTTAGAGCATTACTAGAGGATAATGAGTTTATAGAAGTATATACAAAATGTAGTGTTGAAGAATGTGAAAAGAGAGATCCGAAAGGATTGTATAAAAAAGCACGATCTGGGGAAATACCTGAATTTACAGGTATAAGTGCACCTTATCAAGCACCTGAAAATCCTGAAATCACTATAGATACTGAACACGACACTATTGAACAATCAGTGGAACAAATTATACGTTATCTTAAAGAACACCAATATATTTAAATTGATATTTCATCATATAGAGTAGGAGAGAATTAAAGATTCTTAATCTTACTCTTTTTAATTTTAAAAGTATACTGGAAAGTTTTGAACATATCATAATTTTTAAAGAAAAGCACTTGGTCAGGTATACTTACTTCTAATTAAGTAAGAAGATGTTATTTCTAAATGATATCAATAGTATACTTATGAGTCATGATTTATGCTTAGTTTGTGATTATCTAAATACAAATATAATTTAAATTTATAAAAAGCTAATTATTGATGTGTGATTAAAGTGAAATAAAAAGGGAAAATATTTTTAAAGAGATATTGAGTGATTTATCATAAAAAATAAGAGGATGGTGATATAACATGGCATTTAATATTTGGATGTGGATTTTACTTGTATTATTTATTGTTGGGACAATAGCTGTAATTCTCATTTTAACAGTTGGCTCAGTGTTAGAAGAGCGTTCATATGACCGTCGATCAGAAGATGAAAAGCGCAAAAATTTAGAAAAAAATCTTGAGATGTCAAAGGGGCATACAGATGAATCGCAAGAGTCGAGCAACGGGGAAGAACAAGTAACACAAGAGCATTCTCATCATGGCGTTCAAGATCATCAACAAACACATCAAAATATAAATCAATCAACACAAGATAATAGAAATAATTAGATAGGTGAAAGGGAAAAGGTAAATGCTTTTTTCGGTTATTTATTCCCAATTTATACGAAGATAATTACTAGAATTACCAAAAGTGAAGATATTATAAATTTTAACTGAATTAATAACTAACTATATGTTATAGAAGACTGAGAACATTGACGTCTCAGGTTTTTATATTGATTACAAAACTATCTTTATCTCACATAGAGTTCACTAAACGTTAATAATCTTTATGACATTTTAGTTAACGACTTAGTAATCGATTGTAATACTATATATAGTGTTTTATTTTATTGATACATACTATATATAGCGAAGGGTGACAAAATGACTACTTTAGAAACATCATTAACTCGATTAATCACAAAAGATCCAACTATATTAAATGAAAATGCAAATAAAGATAGTAATACATTCTCAACAATGCGAGATTTAACAGCTGGAACGGTATCAAAGTCTTATGCACTCGATCATTTACTTCCAAAGCATGTTGCTCATGCACATCAATCGGGAGATATTCATTTTCACGACTTAGATTACCATCCATTTCAACCATTAACCAATTGTTGTCTCATAGATGCAAAGGATATGTTAGAGAATGGCTTTGAGATAGGCAATGCTAATGTTACAACACCTCAATCAATACAAACCGCTTCAGCACAACTTGTACAAATCATTGCGAACGTTTCAAGCAGTCAATATGGAGGCTGTACTGTCGATCGTGTTGACGAATTACTAAGTAAATATGCACAAATGAACGCACAACATCACAGGGAAGTAGCGAATGATTTCGTTCAACCTGACAAAATTGAGAATTATGTGGATACACAAGTAACTAAAGATATTGGCGATGCAATTGAAAGTTTAGAGTATGAGATCAACACACTCTATACTTCCAATGGACAAACGCCATTCGTTACTTTGGGATTTGGTTTAGGAACAGATCAATTAAGTCGAAAGATTCAACAAGCAATTTTACATACTCGTATTAAAGGTCTCGGTAAAGATAGAGTCACTGCAATTTTCCCTAAACTTGTATTTTCGATAAAAAAGGGTATTAACTTTGGTCCAGAAGATCCTAACTATGATATTAAGCAACTTGCATTGGAATGTTCAACAAAACGCATGTATCCCGATATTTTAAATTACGATAAACTAGTGGAACTGCTTGGTGATTTTAAAGCACCGATGGGATGTCGTTCATTTTTACCAAGTTGGAAGAATGATGAAGGTCAATTGGAAAATAATGGACGGTGTAACTTAGGTGTAGTGACGCTGAACGTACCGAGAATTGCAATCGAAGCAGATGGTGACATGCAACAGTTTTGGGATATCTTTGAAAAACGCATGCAATTGTTACATGATGCACTTGTGTATCGAATTGAAAGACTACAAGATGCTATTCCGGATAACGCGCCTATTTTATATAAAAGTGGTGCATTTAAAAATAAACTCACTTCAGAAGATACTGTCGAATCATTATTTACAAATCAACGCGCTACAATTTCAATGGGGTATATCGGTTTATACGAAGCAGCAACATTATTTTATGGACCAAATTGGGAACATAATCCTGAGGCTAAAACATTCACATTAGACATATTAAGAGAAATGAAACGTTATCAAGTAGAGTGGACGAAACAATATGATATTTGGTTCAGTATATACAGCACACCTAGTGAATCACTCACAGATAGATTTTGCCGATTGGACAAAGATAAATTTGGATCTATTCCAGATGTTACTGACAAAGGATATTACCAAAATTCATTCCACTATGATGTTCGTAAAGATGTAACGCCGTTTGAAAAACTAGATTTTGAAAAGGACTATCCTTACTACGCAAGTGGTGGATTCATTCATTATTGTGAATATCCAAAGTTAAATCATAATCTTAAAGCTTTAGAAGCAGTATGGGATTATGCTTATGATAAGGTAGGTTATTTAGGTACGAATATTCCTATTGATCACTGTTATCGTTGTGGCTATGATGGAGATTTTGAAACTACTGCTAACGGATATAAATGCCCACATTGTGGCAACAATGATCCTAAAACAGTTGACGTTGTAAAAAGAACATGTGGTTATTTAGGAAATCCAGTTCAAAGACCAGTTATTGAAGGACGACAAAAAGAGATATGTGCGAGAGTGAAACACATGAAGGAACCTCGTTCATGAATATTTTAAACATTAAAGAAGGTCACCACTATATAGCTAAAATAGAAAGTCATAGCTTTGTAGATGGTGAAGGTGTTCGATGCAGTGTATATGTTTCCGGATGTCCTTTTCAATGTAAAGGTTGTTATAACGTTCAAGCCCAAAATTTTAAATACGGAGAACCATTCGAACTAGAAATGCTTGAAGAGATTTTAGATTATTGTGCGCCTTCTTATATCGAAGGCTTAAGCATACTTGGTGGAGAACCATTTTGTAATTTGTCTATCACACTCCAACTCGTTGAAGCTTTTAGACAACGATTCGGTCATACAAAAACAATTTGGGTGTGGACTGGCTTTTTATTTGAATATTTGAAACAGCAAAACGATGCGCGCAAGTCATTACTCGAACATATTGATGTATTAGTTGATGGTATGTTTATTCAACATTTATATCGTCCGAATCTTCCATATAAAGGATCACTTAATCAACGTGTGATTGATGTTCAAGCTTCCTTACAAAAAGAACAGGTCATTGAATATCTAACTAAATAGTTTATGATAATAATTGTAATTAATTTTTAAGATATCTCTTAGAAAAATAGCCCAAAATAAATGTTATGGTTCATTTGTTTTGGGCAATCTTTGTTATAAGTTATCAATGAGATGAACAGGAATGTTATCACATGTATAACGACAGTTTTAAAGAGTATAGTTAATTTTATTTTTAAAGTAAATTTTTATCACTTTTTATTAGGTGGATGTGATTTGTTGCAATTTATAGACTGAAAAGTGACAAACATTAAACATCTAAAAAGTAAAAGAAATAATATTATACTTATATATATACTAATTACATATTAAAGTGATAAAATATTGAAGTGAAAATTGTTCGGCATAAGTTAGGAGATTCTTCCATGTTATTGTTTATCATAGAAATCATAATCATGATTCTAGCGATATTATTAGGATTAAGAACTGCTGGTGCACTGGGATGTGGCATCTTTGCTATAGTAGCGCAACTTATTATGATATTTGGATTCCAGTTACCTCCAGGTTCAGCACCAGTGACGGCAGTCTTGATCATATTATCTATTGGTATAGCAGGTGGTACGTTACAAGCTACTGGTGGTATTGACTATTTAGTTTACATTGCTTCACGTGTGATTGAACGCTTTCCAAAATCAATTATATTTATAGCACCAATGATTGTCTTTGTCTTTGTTTTTGGAATTGGTACTGCAAATATAGCTCTTTCACTTGAACCTATCATCGCTAAAACTGCACAAAAAGCACGAATTCAGCCTAAACGCGCATTAACTGCTTCGGTACTAACCGCCAATTTAGCCCTACTTTGTAGCCCGGCAGCTTCCGCTACAGCTTATATTATTTCAGTATTAGCAGGGTATGAAATATCGATGGGCAAGTATTTAAGTATTGTTTTACCTACAGCTTTAATTAGTATGTTAATGCTTAGTACATTTTGTACATTTGTAGGACGAAAAGAACACGTGCGTGATGAATCAGAACGTTTAGTTCAGATGCCAGAAGTCGAAATCAAAAATGACTTTTCATTAAAAGTAAAAATAGGTGTTATCTCATTCCTATTATGTGTCATGGGTATATTAACGTTTGGCATATTTCCTAATCTCATGCCGCAATTCAATGTGAATGGAGATGTAGTTAAAGTTGAGATGACTGAAATTGTTCAGTTCTTTATGTATCTCAGCGCTACAATTAATTTATTATTAATAAAAATCAATACTTCTGATATTCTGTCATCGAATATTACTCAGTCTGCAATGGGAGCACTCTTTGCAGTTCTTGGCCCAGGTTGGTTAGGTGCAACAATTTTTAATGCTCCACATAACTTAAAAATATTGAAAAATGATATTGGGTCAATTATTAGTGAAGTACCTTGGCTTGTTATCATACTTGTTTCTGTAGTTGCAATGATTGTCATTTCTCAAACAGCTACAGCATCAATTATGGTACCGATAGTTATGAGTTTAGGTATACCCCCCATCTATTTTGTTGCGATGGTACAAACATTAAATGTGAATTTCGTTATTCCAGCTCAACCGACACTATTATTTGCTGTAGAACTAGATGAAACTGGTAGAACAAGACCTACGAGCTTTATGATACCAGGATTTTTTGTTATAACAGTATCCGTCATTACTGGATTTGTTATTAAAACCATTTTAGGATATTAATCAATTTTTATAAGTTGGAATTTAATCGCTATATATAGTTCTTTAGATACTTCATCTCATAGAGTAAGGTATTTGAATGACTAAATATTGGCGATTTTTTTATTTATAGATTAAGAGTGAGTATAAGTGGAGAAAAAAATTTAAAATAAATATATATACGTTAAAAGTGTATAAAAATACAATATGAAATATTGTAAAGTTCGTTCATTTTGTTAAATTTTAACTTAACACTATTGTCATAGCAATTTAAGATGAATGTTTGAGAGGCGTAAATTATATAATTATTCAAATGAGATTTTGATGATCCATGTATGTAATTTGCATTATTATTAAAAATTCGTTATTGTCTTTTTTGTGAATCACTATCCATTGAACGTAATTTAAAGTAAAGATTCATAAATTAATATTAGGGGGATCACATTTGAAAAAGGAAAAAGTTATGGACTGGACGACCTTCATAGGCGTAGTCATTGTGTTACTTTTTGCTGTTATACCTATGATGGTTTTTCCGAAAGCAAGTGAAATAATCATTACCGATATCAATAGTGCCATTTCTAATTCAATTGGATCGGTATATCTCTTTATGGGACTGGCTATATTTTGTTTTGTTTTATACATAGCATTTGGTAAGTACGGGAATGTCACGTTAGGAAAAGCGACTGACAAACCTGAATTTAATAATTTCACATGGGCAGCCATGTTATTCTGTGCCGGTATTGGTTCGGATATTTTATATTGGGGTGTTATTGAGTGGGCATTTTATTATCAAGTACCTCCTAACGGTGCAAAATCAATGTCTGATCAAGCTCTTCAATATGCAACTCAGTATGGTATGTTTCACTGGGGACCTATAGCCTGGGCAATATATGTGCTACCAGCATTGCCAATTGGTTATTTAGTTTTCGTTAAGAAGAAACCCGTCTATAAAATTAGTCAAGCTTGTCGACCAATTTTAAAAGGACATACGGATAAATTATTAGGAAAAATCGTAGATATTTTATTTATTTTCGGTTTGCTCGGTGGTGCTGCAACATCACTCGCTCTAGGCGTGCCAATGATCTCAGCTGGTATTGAACGATTGACTGGTTTAGATGGATCTAATATGATTTTACGTTCAATCATCTTACTAACTATTACAGTTATTTTCGCAATCAGTTCTTACACAGGTTTGAAAAAAGGTATTCAAAAATTAAGTGATGTTAACGTTTGGTTATCATTTTTATTATTAGCATTTGTATTCATTGTAGGTCCAACTGTGTTTATTATGGAAACTACAGTTACAGGGTTCGGTAATATGATAAAAGATTTCTTCCATATGGCGACATGGATGGAACCATTTGGTGGCATAAAAGGTCGTAAAGAGACGAATTTCCCTCAAGATTGGACAATATTCTACTGGTCATGGTGGCTCGTTTATGCACCGTTTATTGGATTATTTATCGCACGTATCTCAAAAGGACGTACACTTAAAGAAGTTGTATTAGGAACAATATGCTATGGAACATTAGGTTGTGTATTATTTTTCGGTATTTTTGGTAACTATGCTGTATATCTACAAATTTCTGAGCAATTTAATGTAATAAGCTATTTAAACAATCATGGTACAGAGGCAACAATCATAGAAGTAATGCATCAACTACCATTCTCGACAATTACTATTATCTTATTCTTAATATCAGCTTTCTTATTCTTAGCAACAACATTCGATTCTGGTTCATATATTTTAGCAGCAGCGTCACAGAAAAAAGTGATAGGAGAACCGTTACGTGCTAATCGTTTATTCTGGGCGTTTGCGTTATGTTTACTACCGTTCTCTTTAATGCTAGTTGGAGGAGAACGTGCATTAGAAGTATTGAAAACAGCATCATTACTTGCTAGTGTACCTTTAATTGTTATATTTACGCTTATGATGATTTCGTTCTTAATTATACTCGGACGAGATCGTATCAAGTTAGAAAGACGTGCAGATAAGCATAAAGAAATTGAAAGACGTTCTCTAAGAATAGTTCAGGTCAAAGATAAACCTGAAGATGATAACTTATAAAAAATAGCCAAGCAATAATGTTAAGTCATTATCGCTTGGCTTTTTATTTTTAATCATGATGATGTTGTTCATCTGGAATTGGAAAATAGTTAAAGATTTCTCCTGACTCTAAAGCTTCACTTAATTGAGCGAGCCACTTGTAATAAATTTTAGAGTGGTCTAACTGCGCTTTTACATTTATTGCTTGGTTTTTAACTTCCTCGTCTATATCATTCTTTTCAAGAATTGGGTAAATGATATTTTCTGCATCTTTAATAGCTTCCATATTAGTGTCAATTTCACGTTCCCATTTTTTAGTGAAAAAGTTGCGGAAGAAAGTGAAGAAATCTTTCTCTGCAATAAAATGTTGCTTTCGGCTACCACGCGTGAATTGTTGTTTGACGATATCGTATTCTTGTAGTTTTTTTACACCTGTACTCATACTAGGTTTACTCATTTGCAGTTGTTGTCGCATTTCATCAAGTGTCATACTTCCTTCAAAAACCATAATGCCATACAGGTTACCTACACTACGGTTGATACCATACAAATCCATGGTTTCACCGATTGAGTTGATAACTAAATCTTTAGCTTCTTCGATATGTTGACTGTCATTGTTATTATAATCCATCACTGCACCTCCATTTTAATCCATTATTCAGCTTAGGTGGGACGCACTAGATACTATGATTTTATGATGATTGTAAATAATACATCTATTGCTTTGAGTTGTAGTTCGTTCGCGAATATAAAGCATAGTTACATTGAAAGTTTATAATCATCAAAATCAAATGTTAGTTATCGATTTGAATTGTTAATGTCTATACTACTGTTTGACTATCTCAATGCCGTAATCTATAAACGGCTATAAAAACCTATACTATATGTCCCATTTCTAATAAATACACACGAGAATCATTATAAAGCCTTTTATGAAAAAAAGAAAAGTAATTTTCTGAACAAAAATTATTTCTTAAACATAGATAAGTTTGATTGTAAAATACAAACATTTTTAAAGAAATTGACACTTTTTCATCAATTATGATAACATAACTCTGTAAAATTCGTTAAATAAAAATTTAACAAACTTAACGGAGGTCGTTTGATGGAACTTGTAGATAAATTATCAAATCGTCAATATATTGATGGAGAATGGGTTGAAAGTTCAAATAAAAACACAAGAGATATTATAAATCCTTACAATCAAGAAACAATCTTCACTGTAGCTGAAGGAACTAAAGAAGATGTTGAAAGAGCAATTTTAGCTGCTAGAAGATCTTTCGAAGACGGTGAATGGTCACTTGAAACAAGTGAAGTCAGAGGTAAAAAAGTGAGAGCCGTTGCTGATAAAATTAAAAAAAATAGAGAAGAGTTAGCTAAATTAGAAACATTAGACACTGGTAAAACTTTAGAAGAATCCTACGCTGATATGGATGATATTCACAATGTGTTTATGTACTTTGCTGGTTTAGCTGATAAAGATGGCGGTGAAATGATTAACTCACCAATTCCTAATACAGAAAGTAAAATAGTTAAAGAACCTGTAGGTGTTGTTACTCAAATTACACCTTGGAACTATCCATTACTTCAAGCATCTTGGAAAATTGCGCCAGCTTTAGCAACAGGTTGCTCATTAGTTATGAAACCAAGTGAAATTACTCCGTTAACAACAATTCGTGTATTTGAATTGATGGAGGAAGTTGGTTTCCCAAAAGGAACAATTAATTTAGTACTTGGTGCTGGATCAGAAGTGGGCGACGTGATGTCAGGTCATGAAGAAGTCGATTTAGTTTCATTTACAGGTGGTATTGAAACAGGAAAACACATTATGAAACAAGCAGCTAATCACGTAACCGACGTTGCATTAGAATTAGGCGGCAAAAATCCTAATATTATTTTTGATGACGCTGATTTCGAATTAGCTGTAGACCAAGCACTTAATGGTGGATATTTCCACGCTGGTCAAGTGTGTTCTGCTGGTTCTAGAATCTTAGTTCACAATGATATTAAAGATAAATTTGAAAAAGCTCTTATTGATCGCGTAAGCAAAATCAAATTAGGTAACGGTTTTGATCAAGATACTGAAATGGGACCAGTTATCTCAACAGCACACCGCGATAAAATTGAAGGTTATATGAAAGTTGCGAAAAAAGATGGAGCAACAATTGCTATTGGTGGTAAACGTCCTGAACGTGAAGACTTACAAGCGGGATTATTCTTTGAACCTACTGTAATTACAGATTGTGATACATCAATGCGTATTGTTCAAGAGGAAGTCTTTGGACCAGTTGTGACTGTAGAAGGATTTGCTGACGAAGAAGAAGCTATTCGCTTAGCAAATGATTCAATTTACGGTTTAGCAGGTGCTGTATTTACTAAAGATATTGGTAAAGCACAACGTGTTGCGAATAAATTGAAACTTGGTACGGTTTGGATTAACGATTTCCATCCATACTTTGCGCAAGCGCCATGGGGCGGTTACAAACAATCAGGTATTGGTAGAGAATTAGGTAAAGAAGGATTAGAGGAATATTTAGTAAGTAAACATATTCTTACAAATACTAATCCAGAACCAGTGGATTGGTTTAGTAAATAATAATACATTGCTTATATACAGTAAATGACTTATAAATACAAAATGCTACATGAAGTGAGTACTTACAAAGGTATGGTGCTCACTTCAATAAATGAAACCTTTTAAGAAAGAGATGTTAACAAACAAAGAAAACAAATCAATTTTTGGAGGTCTTTAACGATGAGAAGAAAACGCGATTCATACGATTATGTCATTATTGGTGGTGGTAGTGCAGGTTCAGTTCTTGGTGCACGCCTTTCAGAGGATAAAGATAAAAATGTTTTGGTATTAGAAGCTGGACGTAGTGACTATTTCTGGGATTTATTTATTCAAATGCCAGCAGCATTGATGTTCCCATCAGGTAATCGTTTTTATGACTGGGAATATCAAACTGACGAAGAACCACATATGGGACGTAGAGTTGATCATGCGAGAGGTAAAGTATTAGGTGGCTCAAGTTCTATTAACGGTATGATTTATCAACGAGGTAACCCAATGGACTATGAAGGATGGGCAGAACCTGAAGGAATGGACACATGGGACTTTGCGCATTGTCTACCATACTTCAAAAAGTTAGAAACAACATATGGTGCAGCGCCATATGATAAAGTTAGAGGTCATGATGGTCCAATCAAATTAAAACGTGGACCAGCTACTAATCCATTATTTAAATCATTCTTTAACGCAGGTGTTGAAGCGGGCTATCATAAAACTGCAGACGTTAATGGTTACAGACAAGAAGGATTTGGCCCATTTGATAGCCAAGTACATCATGGACGTCGTATGTCTGCTTCAAGAGCGTATCTACGCCCAGCATTAAGACGTAGAAACTTAGATGTTGAAACACGTGCGTTCGTAACAAAATTAATATTTGATGAAAATAATAGTAAAAAAGTAACAGGCGTGACTTTCAAGAAAAATGGTAAAGAACATACTGTTCATGCAAATGAAGTCATTTTATCTGGCGGTGCTTTCAATACGCCACAACTATTACAATTATCAGGTATTGGTGACTCAGAATTCTTAAAATCAAAAGGTATTGAACCACGTATGCATTTACCAGGTGTTGGTGAGAACTTCGAAGATCACTTAGAAGTATATATTCAACATAAATGTAAACAACCGGTTTCACTACAACCTAGTCTTGATGTTAAACGTATGCCGTTCATCGGTTTACAATGGATTTTTGCACGTAAAGGTGCAGCGGCGTCTAACCACTTTGAAGGTGGCGGCTTCGTAAGATCAAATGATGATGTTGATTATCCAAACCTCATGTTCCACTTCTTACCAATTGCTGTAAGATATGATGGTCAAAAAGCACCAGTAGCACATGGTTACCAAGTACATGTTGGACCAATGTACTCCAACTCAAGAGGTAGTTTGAAAATCAAATCTAAGGATCCATTTGAAAAACCAAGTATCGTGTTTAATTACTTATCTACGAAAGAAGACGAAAGAGAATGGGTTGAAGCAATTAGAGTAGCAAGAAATATATTAAAACAAAAAGCTATGGATCCATTTAATGGTGGCGAAATTTCACCAGGACCACAAGTTCAAACGGATGAAGAAATTTTAGATTGGGTACGAAAAGATGGAGAAACTGCATTACATCCATCTTGTAGCGCGAAAATGGGACCTGCATCTGACCCAATGGCAGTAGTCGATCCATTAACTATGAAAGTACATGGTATGGAAAATTTACGTGTCGTTGATGCTTCAGCAATGCCTAGAACAACAAATGGTAATATTCATGCGCCTGTATTGATGTTAGCTGAGAAAGCAGCGGATATTATTCGTGGTAGAAAACCGCTTGAACCTCAATATGTTGACTATTATAAACATGGTATTGATGATGAAAAAGCAGGTGCAATGGAAGATGATCCATTCTATCAATATTAAAATGATAGATGAAAAGTTAAGTTAAAAATTTAATTAAATGTATATTTTTAGCTCATTTATTCGTTATTTATAAAATGACCTGAGACAAATCGTTGTCTCAGGTTTTTACATATATAACAGTATTTATAAATGAAATTTCATTGAGCTTTCAAAGTGAGTATTTAGATGCATCAAACATTAGTTCAAAGTTATCTTGAAAAAACAGAGAAAAGTAGAAATCAGACGTTATTTACACAAGACTCTGTACTTATTATTCAAGAGAAATGAAATACTACTATTACTTACTTTTATGAAGGCAAGTATTGTTTGATTGAGGTGCGTATACGAGCTAATAAAATTACATCTATAATCATAAGACACCATCTTTGTTAAAACATAGTTATATGTAACGTCTTTGTCGCTCTATCAATATTAAAGAATTAGCCTTATTTTATCCTTCTGAAAATGAGGTGATTATGCATACTTGGGGTCATAATTTATAAATAGTATATATGCTTATATTTAGAAAAGTAATAATTGAATAGTAAATGTTGCTTCAGATATTTACAAGATAATCAAGTCGCACATTTTGGGTGCCATAGAGATAATTATGTTTACTTCTATATGTAGTAGGTTTGATATTCTGTTTAATTAATTAGAGAAAATAAGAGCAATGAAAAGTTTATGTTTTTTATGTGTCAATAACACTTTTCAGCTACTATATCACTTAGTTTCTCTTACTTTGATAAGTTACTAAGAATATATATGTATAAGTTAAGTACATAGAGTGTCGGTTTGGATTTAATGTTTTATATAATAAATCATGGTAGTATGTATTTATATCATATTGAAGAGGTGATAAGGTGAGTTTTTATCATTTTATACAAAATTTCGTTGGTGATGAAACACCTTTAGGTAAACTAGCCGCATGGATTAACCAAGATGAAGATTTCCCTATGGAGGAAACAACAGCACATAATATATTAAACTATTTTAATCAGTTAAATTATTTTGATGACGATTGTATTGAAACTGTAAAACGCTCACTATCACTATATGAACAAAGTAAAGTAGCCCTATAATATTAAATTGAAATGAAGGGATGTCTTATGTTAGTTAGCGATACAAATAAAACATATATAATAGAAGAAACTCGTAATTCATTCATAATTGAAAGGAATAATAATCAACAGCACTACGAAGTATTAGAATCAATTAACAGCTTATCTAATGATACATTTTGTGTGTTAAATCACTTATTCGTCAATGAAGGTAATGAAGAGGTTTTTGAGTCACGGTTTTTAAAGAGAAATCAACATTTGCAAGATGTGCCTGGTTTTAAAGCGTTAAGATTTCTTAGACCGGTAGTCAAAGGGAGACATTACATTATCATCACGCTATGGAACAGTAGACAAGCTTTCTATGATTGGCAAAATTCAAAAGCATATGCGCAAACTCATAAAAAACGTGGAACTCAAAAAGGTGTCGATCATCGTATAGTCAATAAAGATTTATCCTATAATATAAGAATAGAGTTAGAAAGTCTTAATAACTAAATTTGTGTTGAATATATGAATGATAAAATATAAAAACGGTATAATATTTTATTGGATTTATTAAGAATAAAAGTTTGAGAATACTTTTAATGAATTGTACACACGTAAAAGTCTATTTGACTTGCCCAAATAATATAAGATAAATGAATGTATGTAACAAAAAGTTATTGTCAACAATCAAAAAGTTAATGATAAACCTGTACATTATTTTATTTTTCAGGTTTTTCTTATTTGAAAATTTGTTAGTTGATGATGAATGATACGAATGTTTTTAATAGGTTTGATAGATTATAAACCTTTGGTAGTTTTTAGATGAAAGTATATTGAAAGGAAGTACACGTATGAATAAATCAAATTTACTAGCACCTGAGAAATATAATATTGTTTCAGAAATAGAAAAATATGCTTCAGAAGATCATAAAAAAGCCATTATTTACAAGGATAACGAGCATGAAAATATTTCTGTAAGTTATAAAGAACTTATCAGTAATGCTAATAAAGTAGGGAATGTATTCCTCAATCATGGGCTAAAAAAGGGAGATAAAGTTCTCATCATGATGCCACGTGCAATCGTTACATATGAATTATATATTGCAGCATTGAAACTGGGTATAGCGATTGTTCCAAGTTCGGAAATGTTACGAACAAAAGATTTACAATATCGAATTACTCACGGTGAGATTGATGCAGTTATTTCATTTGATTCTCTAACTAAAGAATTCGAAAACGTTAAAGAATATGACCAATTAAAGAAATTTATAGTAGCTGGTCACAAAGAAGATTGGGTTTCAATAGAAGATGAAAAAGAAAAAGTAAGTGATGACCTTAAAGGCGCAGATACAACACGAGATGATTTGGCGATTCTTTCTTATACATCAGGTACAACAGGTAATCCAAAAGCAGTAACGCATTCACATGGATGGGGGTATGCCCATTTGCAAATGGCACCAAAACATTGGTTATGCATACAAGAGAATGATCTTGTATGGGCAACTGCAGCACCAGGGTGGCAAAAGTGGGTGTGGAGTCCATTCTTATCTGTTTTAGGGATGGGAGCAACAGCATTTGTCTATAACGGTCGTTTCCACCCTGAAACATATCTCGAGTTACTTCAAAATTATCAAATCAATGTTCTATGTTGTACACCAACAGAATATCGTATGATGGCTAAACTTAGTCATTTAGAACAGTATAATTTAGAACATTTACACAGTGCGGTGTCTGCGGGTGAACCTTTAAATCGAGAAGTTGTTGAACAATTTAAACGTCATTTTAATATTACTGTTCGAGATGGATATGGACAAACGGAAAGTACATTGTTGATTGGATTTCTAAAAGATACTGAACCACGTATGGGTTCAATGGGTAAAGGTATACCTGGTAGTTTTGTTACTGTCATTGATGATGATGGTAAAGAGGTTGGCCCAAATGTAAAAGGTAATATTGCCGTGCCTTTAGACTTACCTGCCTTATTTAAAGGTTATTTTAAAGATGAAGCACGCACAAAAGCAGCTTCAACAGGTGATTATTATGTTACTGGAGACCAAGCTCATATTGATAATGATGGTTATTTCTGGTTCGAAGGTCGCCGTGACGATATTATTATTAGTTCAGGATATACCATTGGACCTTTTGAAGTAGAAGATGCATTAACAAATCATGCAGCTGTTAAAGAATGTGCTGTTGTAGCAAGTCCGCATGACATTCGTGGAAATATTGTTAAAGCATTTATCATCTTGCAAGATGATTATGAAGCAAGTGATGAGTTAATCCAAGAATTACAAGTATTCTGTAAAAATGAAGTAGCACCGTATAAATATCCAAGAGCAATTGAATTTGTTGAAAATCTACCAAAAACAAATTCAGGTAAGATACGTCGCGTTGAATTACGTGATGCAGAAATTAAAAAATATAAACAATAGTATTCATCGCATTAAGTATGAATGAAAATATTTCCTGGGACACTTATACAATGTCTCAGGTTTTTTATTTTGATTATCAGAGACTAATATTAGAAATATGCATTAGTATAATTTAGTTAATGTCATGGGATAGGGAATTCAATATGAATTTTGTCCTGTTTTTTACGATTACATGAGTATAACCTCATCAATGATGAATTGAAAAATAGAATCATGAATAAAAAAGCATTAAATTAATACTTTTGACATATTTAGAACAAATTTAATGAAAGCCTTTTCTTAAAAGTGTTGTAATTCCTTTTTTATTATGACATACTTGTAAATAAATAGTATGACATAATAAAAATAAGAGGTGGTCAAGAATGACACAATTCGTTTATGCATTTAATGAAGGAAATATAGCTATGAAAGACTTACTTGGTGGTAAAGGTGCCAATCTTTCAGAGATGAAGAGACTCGGACTACCAGTACCTGATGGTTTTACAATTACGACTGAAGCTTGTATTACCTATTTAAAACAAAATGAAGAACTACCTACAGAAGTAAAGACACAATTAATTGATCATTTAGCAGCTTTTTCTAAACGAACTGGAAAGGCATTTTCTTCTGATGACAACTTATTATTAGTATCAGTACGTAGTGGTGCAAAAATTTCCATGCCAGGAATGATGGATACAATTCTTAATTTAGGACTTAACGATGATAATGTAAAAAAGCTTGTTGACAAAACAAATGATGCGCGCTTTGCATATGATTGTTACCGTCGTTTACTACAAATGTTTGGAGAGGTTGTTTACGGTATTCCAATGACAGCTTTCGATACATATTTTAATGATTTTAAAACGAAGCATCGTTATCAAAATGATGCTGAAATTCCGGCAGAAGGACTACAAACTATATGTGAAAGATATAAAGAAATTTATGTAGAAGAGGCATATAAACCTTTTCCACAAGAACCGTTAAAGCAATTAGAAGAAGCAATTGAAGCAGTATTTAAATCTTGGGACAATGATCGTGCACGTGTATATAGAGATTTAAATGATATTCCACATGATATTGGTACAGCTGTAAATATTCAGGAAATGGTATTTGGTAATAGTGGTGCAAATAGTGGTACGGGTGTAGCATTTACAAGAAATCCAGTTACCGGAGAAAATCATTTATTCGGGGAGTACTTACTTAATGCTCAAGGTGAAGATGTTGTTGCAGGTATTCGTACCCCTAAGGATATTGACACTTTAAAACAACAAATGCCAGACGTGCATCAAGAGTTCGTTGATGTAACCAAACAACTTGAAAAGCATTACAAAGATATGCAAGATATAGAATTTACAATTGAAAATGGGAAACTTTATTTATTACAAACACGTAACGGAAAGCGTACTGCTAAAGCAGCAATAAAAATTGCTGTGGATTTAGTTCACGAGCAATTAATTACACGTGAAGAAGCAGTATCAAAAGTAGAAGTAAAATCAATAGACCAATTATTACATCCTAATTTTAATGAAGAGTCATTAAAGCAAGCGACAGTGGTTTCTAAAATGGGCTTACCAGCTAGTCCCGGTGCAGCAACAGGAAAAGTAGTCTTCTCTGCTGAAGAAGCAAAACTTCAAGCTGAAAATGGTAATAAAGTAGTGTTAATGCGACCGGAAACATCACCTGAAGATATTGAGGGGATGGTAGCAAGTGAAGCAATCGTAACAACTCATGGTGGTATGACATCACACGCTGCTGTTGTAGCAAGAGGAATGGGTAAATGTTGTGTGACAGGATGTTCGAATGTAGAGATAGATACAGTGAACAAAACAGTATATTATCCTGAAGGTGAATTACATGAAGGGGATATCGTTTCTGTAGATGGTTCAGCTGGTGATTTATATTTAGGAGCAATTGAAACAGTCAATGCTGAACATAGTGAAGAGTTCGATCAATTTATGACTTGGTCTGAAGAGATTGCAAGACTGCAAGTTAGAATGAATGCTGAAACACCACAAGATATAAAAGCTGGATATAATTTTGGCTCTAAAGGAATAGGTTTAGTTCGTACTGAGCACATGTTCTTTGGCCCTGAACGTTTAATAGAAATGCGCCGTTTTATCTTAGCTTCAAATCATGACGAACGTGTACAAGCTTTAGAAAAAATTAAAACATACCAAATAGAAGATTTTGAAACAATTTTTAGATTATCTCAAGATAGACCTACGATTGTTCGTTTACTTGATCCACCGTTACATGAGTTCTTACCATCATCTGAAGAAGATATAAACAATGTTTCTCAACAGCTGAATGTATCTTCTGAGTTCTTACGCAAGCGAATCGTTGACTTAAATGAGGTCAATCCAATGCTTGGTCATCGTGGTTGTCGTTTGGCTGTGACTTATCCAGAGTTATATGAGATGCAAGTTGAAGCTATCATTGAAAGTGTTATTAAGCTTCAAAAAGAGGGGATAACGTGCCTGCCAGAAATTATGATTCCTCTCGTGTCAACAGTAGAAGAATTTACAACTTTAAAAGAACGATTAGTTAATACAATTACACATTTAGAAAAAGAATCTCAACAAGATATACAATATATGATAGGTACTATGATTGAAACGCCTAGAGCATGCTTGATTGCGAATGACCTTGCGAAACATTGTGATTTCTTCAGTTTTGGTACTAATGATTTAACACAATTGACATTTGGTTTCTCTAGAGATGATGCAGGAAAATTCATAAATGTGTATACTGAAAATAACATTTTACAGCTTGACCCATTCCAAACTTTAGATAGAGAAGGTGTAGGACGACTAATTCAATTAGCCGTTGAACAAGCTAAAAATACCAATCCAGAGATTAAAATTGGTGTATGTGGTGAGCTTGGTGGCGATGCAAAATCAATTCGTCAATTTAACCAATGGGGAATTGATTATGTTTCATGTTCACCATTTAGAGTTCCGGGTGCAATTTTAGCTACAGCTCAGAGTCAAGCGGAGGAAAGCGAGCGATAAGGTGAAGGATAATAATGAAGTATTAAAGTTATTTATAGTTTCAGATTCAATAGGAGAAACAGCGCAACGGATGATTCATGCAACGTTGACACAGTTTCCAGATTTAACTCAAGTAGAAATTAAGAAATTTCCGTATATTAAGGACGAACAAGAATTTTTAAATGTCTTACAATTAGCTAAAGAACAGAATGCAATTGTTGCAACAACATTAGTGAGTGAGTCATTTAATGCATTAGGTCATCAGTTTGCAAATGAACATCAAATTCCCTATGTAGATTACATGTCTGAGTTAATTAGTATAATTAAAAAACATACACACGCTAAACCATTAATGGAAAGTGGTGCGTTGCGTAAGCTTAATGATGAGTATTTTAAGCGTATAGAAGCAATTGAGTATTCAGTGAAATATGATGATGGTAAGCATTTTACAGATATTGGAGAAGCGGATGCTTTAATAGTAGGTGTATCACGTACCTCTAAAACGCCATTAAGTATGTACTTAGCTAATAAAGGATATAAGATTGCAAATATTCCTTTGGTCCCTGAAGTGGCTATTCCAGATAATGTATTTCAACAAAAGAATTTAAAGGTATTTGGATTAACAGCAAGTCCCAATTATATCGCAAATATACGACGTAATCGTGCAGAAACATTAGGACTATCTTCAGAATCTAATTACAATAGTTTAGAGCGTATCAAAAAAGAATTATCTTATGCTGAAGAAGTTTTTAGAAAATTAAATGCAACGGTAATTAATACAGAATATAAATCGATAGAGGAATCGGCATTTTATATTGAAAAGTTTTTAGCTAAACGTTAAATTTTCATAAAAATATATATCATAAAATTGTCATAAATTTACTATTAACAATTTACTTTTCAAAGTGCTTGCTTTAACATATATATGTAAAAGCTATTAGATTTGATTCTTTTCTAAGGTTTTGAGGTTATAAAGTAATATAACAAGAATGATGACGTCTAATTAGCTGGAAAGCAATTTGATAACTACTACACAAGAGGTGAACATTATGGCTATGTCTGACAAAAAAGACGTCGTGTTAATCGGTGCCGGTGTACTAAGTACTACATTTGGTTCTATGTTGAAAACGATTGCACCTGATTGGGACATTCATTTATATGAACGTCTAGATCGTCCTGGTATTGAAAGTTCAAATGAACGTAACAATGCAGGAACAGGGCATGCAGCTTTATGTGAATTGAACTATACTGTACAACAACCTGATGGTTCAATTGATATTGAAAAAGCTAAAGAAATTAATGAACAATTTGAAATTTCTAAACAATTCTGGGGGCATTTAGTTAAATCAGGAGAAATTCAAAATCCTAAAGAATTTATTAATCCATTACCTCATATTAGTTTTGTTCGTGGTAAAAATAACGTTAAATTCTTAAAAGATCGTTATGAAGCGATGAAGCAATTCCCTATGTTCGATAATATCGAATATACTGAAGATATTGAAGAAATGAGAAAATGGATTCCATTAATGATGAAAGGCCGTGAAGATAAGGGCTACATGGCAGCGAGTAAAATAGACGAAGGCACTGACGTAAACTACGGTGAATTAACTCGTAAAATGGCTCAAAATCTTAAAAACTCACCAAACGTTGAAGTGCAATACAAACATGAAGTTGTTGATTTTGAACGTTTGTCTAATGGTAAATGGTCAGTTAAAATTAAAAATCTAAATAATGGACAAGTATTCGAACATCAAACTGATTATGTGTTTATCGGTGCTGGTGGTGGCGCAATTCCACTATTACAAAAAACTGGCATTCCAGAAAGTAAACATTTAGGTGGATTCCCAATCAGTGGACAATTTATTGCTTGTACAAATCCACAAGTTATTGAACAACACGATGCTAAAGTTTATGGTAAAGAACCACCTGGTACACCACCAATGACGGTACCTCACTTAGATACACGTTACATTGATGGTGAAAGAACATTATTATTTGGGCCATTTGCAAACGTGGGGCCTAAGTTCCTAAAACATGGTTCTAACTTGGATTTATTCAAATCAATTAAACCATATAACATTACGACTTTACTTGCTTCTGCAGTTAAAAACTTACCATTAATTAAGTATTCATTTGACCAAGTCATTATGACAAAAGAAGGTTGTATGAACCATTTACGTACGTTCTATCCTGAAGCACGTGATGAAGATTGGCAAGTTTACACAGCTGGTAAACGTGTACAAGTTATTAAAGATACTGAAGAGAATGGTAAAGGATTTATCCAATTTGGTACTGAAGTGGTTAATTCTGAAGACCACTCAGTTATTGCATTACTAGGCGAATCACCAGGAGCATCAACTTCAGTATCAGTAGCACTAGAAGTTTTAGAGAAAAACTTCCCTGAATATGCGAAAGACTGGGAACCTAAAATCAAGAAAATGATTCCTTCATATGGTGAATCACTTATTGATGATGTTCAATTAATGAGAAAAATACGTAAACAAACATCTAAAGATCTTGAATTAGGATTCTATAATAAAGCAAAATAAAAATATATAGCGTTATCTATTAATCCTTGTTAGGTAAAGTTGCTGTATTTAATATTTTAAATGCCTGAGACAATGAGTGTCTCAGGCATTTTTATATATTAACAGTCGATGGTTAATTTGCAGATGAAAGGGATTTAAATCAAGATTGTGAACTATCATATCTTTTGATAAGGCAGCGAAAAAATTCAATACAAAGTATATTTCATATCTTTTCTTTAATTGATAGATAATTAATGAAAATTCGTTTTTTAAAATTAATAAATAAAAATATGTATAGGTAACTATATATCCAAAACCTTAAATAGTGTATTATAAAGTTATAAATAGCAATTTAAAAATAATGAATATTTAATTGTTATTTCTCTGTATATAAAAATTAAAAGGAGATAGAATATGAAAAAATTTTTGGGAATTTTATTAATTGTGATGTCAATTGCTCTTGTGGGATGTTCAAATAGCAATGATTCAGATCAATCTTCTAATGAAAAGTCATCATCAAAAAGCTCGGAGAAAAAAACGGACGTGGCGACTGAATATACAAAAGAGGATGAATATAAAGAACTAGAAAAAGAAGCTAAGGATCTTAAACAAAAGCCAGTTCTTAATGAAATTGATGCACTTATTACAGAAAAAGGTTTTACAAACAAAAAGGGATTGCAAGGCTGGGAAGACTATAAAAAATTAATGGATAAGGTAACACTTGCAGATTATAAATACACAAAAGAATCTAAAGGATCATCCATTGAAGAAGTTAATAAGTTCTTTAAAGATAAAAAAGGTGTAGAGATTAAACGAATGAAAAGTAAGGAAAAAAATATTAAGCATATCAATTATATGTATGTAGATCCAGATGGTAAAAAAACAGGTAAAAATAAGCAACCTATGTCCTACGCTCAAATACTTGCAACATTTAAAGAAGGTAAATTAGTAGCTACAAATATTCAACCTGGATTTTTTGCTTTAGATAAAAAGAAAATGGTTAAAGCTAAAGACTTAGAAGAAGTTAAGACATTGGAAGATTTAACGCGTTTGAAAAATCCTAAAGCGACATCATATGGTATTTTACAGACGAAATATAAAGGGAAACCATACACTCAAGTTTCAATATTAGGCAGTGACTCTGATGAAGAGAATGATATTTCCTCAGCCATATTAGCTTATTATCTATTTTCACCAACGGAATTAGATAGTGACGATAATCATAAATACGTTGAAGTTGCATCAGCGCCATTCTTAAGTGCTCAAAACGATTTTTCATCTTATCAACTTGGTGTATTTAAAAAAATTATCGAAAGTAGTATGTCATTCGATGAATAATCAAAGGACAAAATGTGTGTAAAATATAAAAAAACCGTGTGGTCAGATTAATCTACCACACGGTTTTAATATTTCTCTAGACAATGTGATGTTGTTAAGAGAAAACATTGTTCGTTATGAACTGATAAATAATTAGTTTTTATTTACTGACGCATCATAGATTGAATCTACAGCATCGCCTAATGCTTTATCGAATTCTTCTTGTGATTGGCTAGCACGTAAGTCACTTGCTAATGCACGTGAGAAGCTTGCAATTAATTCATCGTTATCTTTTAACAATTTGTTAGCTTCATCTCGGCTGTAACCACCTGATAATACTACTACACGTACAACATTAGGGTGGTCAGCTAATTCTTTATATAAGTTAGCTTCAGTAGGAATAGTTAATTTTAGCATAACTAATTGATCATCGTTTAATGAATCTAAACCTTTTTTGATTTCAGCTTTTAAAACTTTCTCAATTTCAGATTTATCTTTAGCGTTAATATTAACTTCTGGTTCGATAATAGGTACTAAACCTTTAGCGATGATTTTTTTAGCGAATTCAAATTGTTGTTCAACAACATCTTTGATTCCTTGTTCATTAAGTTCAAGGATGTTAGAACGCATTTTAGTACCGAAGATATGACGTTCATTTGCACGATCTAAAGTTTCATCTAAATCATCAATTGGTTTCATTAATTGTACGCCATTTTTCTCTTCAGCAAGACCTTTGTCGACTTTTAAGAAAGGAACAACGCCTTTGTCCGCTAAATAGTCTCCAGTGTATTTACCTTCAACTTCGCGATCCATAGTTTGTTCGAATAAAATCGCACCTAAAATTTTATCAGGTGAAAATGAAGGTGAAGTTACAACACGTGTACGCATATCGTGAACAAGTTGGAACATTTCGTCTTCATTACTGTATTGGTCTTCATTCACACCATATTCTTTAAGTGCTTTAGGTGTACTACCACCACTTTGGTCTAATGCAGCAATGAATCCTTTACCATGAGTCATTTTTTCTAATTGTTCTTTATTCATACTTTCCACTCCTTAATATAACTTTCATATACAGTATGATAAAAATTACTTTTTATCTCAAGTTTTTCTACTTAAAAATGATGAAAAATCACATAATTGTTGTAATTAACTATGATTTAGATGTGTAAAATGTTAATAAATCGTAACAATGATTTTCCTTAAATACATCATTTCGTCAGAAACACCGATGAATAGAATTGAAAAAGTTTAACTGGTGCAATTTAATTATCAACTGATAAAGGTTAAATCAACCTAGGACAACATTAGATATCCTAGGCTTATAAGTACTTTATCCTATATCAGATTAAGAGATTTAGAATAACATCTTATCGCTACCAAATGTATCTCCCAATGCTTGTTGAGCTAAAACATTAAGGTAATGCCATGGTCTATCATAATCAGGTTGGAAGAAGAAATCTTGGACAGCGAGCTGTTCAAGTGTGAATCCAGCAGATATTACTACTGAAATTGTATTAATAGAAGCAGTAATATCTTCTTTTGACATGACTTGACCACCAAGTATACGGTGAGTGTCTTTATCATAAATAATTTTCATATGAATTTTCGTATCATCTTGCATAAATTGAGGACGAATCAATTCTTCTACGTATGTTTGACCTAAATTGCCATCATAATTATCGATTTCTGTACCATGAATGCCAGTCTGTCCAAATTTATAATCAAATAATTGTAAACCTGAAGTACCAGAAACGCGCGGCATTGTCATTTCTTTACCCAACATGTTTTTTGCTGCGACAACGCCTTGACGTCTTGAATTTGTTGCTAATGCAATATAACGATCCTCAGATACTGGTGCAAAAGGAACTAATGTCGCATCGCCACCTGCATAGACATCTTTAGCAGATGTTTGTTGTTGGTGATTAATGTTTATAATTCCTTTTTTACCTAAATCTATTTTATCTTTTAGCCACTCGGTAGCCGGTTCGACACCTACAGCAAATAAGACAGTATCTGCGTCATATTCATTTTTGTCGGTAACTACAGTAGTTACTTCGCCATTTTGATTTCCTGAAAGTGATTGTACTGTTTCGCCACCTTTAAAATGAAGACCGTGTTGCTGTGCATTTGTTTCTAATACGTCTGTAAACTCTTTATCTAAGTAAGTGTTTAATATACGATCAGCGACATCTACGATTGTAGTATCTATGCCTGCTTTAGCAAAAGCTTCAGCAGCTTCAATACCTATATAGCCACCTCCGACTACAACAGCCTTTTTGGCATCTTTCATGCGTTCTTTAATTTGATTTGCCCAATCGCGTCCACGCATAAATAATACATGTTTATATTTTTCAATTCCATCGACTGGAGGTGTAACAGGTTTACCGCCGGGACTTAGGAACAATTTATCATAAGAATAAGTTGATGTTTGACCTTGGTGTTCAACTGTAACAGTCTTATTGTCAGTATCTAAATCTGTGACTGTGCTATTCGTATGAATGTTTACACCTTGTGCCTTATAAGAGTCAACGGATGCGTAATGTAAATCATCTAGTGATGATGAGATGTCTTCAAGATAACTTTGAATACCACAAGATAAAAAGGACGGTTGATCTGCACTTTCAAAAACTTGAATATCAGCATTTTCATCTTCTTTAAGCAATGTTTGGATTACTTCATATCCTGAATGAGATGTACCTACCACAATATATTTCATTATGATGTCCTCCTTTTATTTATAAAAACGTATAGATTACGTTAGTTTTAGCAATTACATTATGATGTTTACCCAGGTAGTTAAATTCTATTCAACGTTATTGAAAAAGTGATATATATTTCAAAATTTTGTAAAAGAATTGGAGGTTCGTTCATGTTCGATTAATATGAAACTTAAGTCATTGACTCAAGGATTTTTACATATGGGTAGTCGATAGTGGATTAAAATGCGCTATTATCAAGCTTGTTTCAATATTTATGTTATTGGTAGGAGAGTGTGTTCAAAATATTTTACAAATATTGAAATTAAAAGGAGAGATTGGCACATAATTTCTAGCAAAATAACCAGTAAATGAGTTTTTTATAAATTCATTTACTGGCTCCTTTATTTACAATAGTTCGTATTGTTGGATTGCTTTCTTAGGGAACAGCTTCATCCTGTAGTCTTCAGCTTGTCCT
>NZ_KV838752.1:0-29872 GCF_001838765.1 Staphylococcus sp. HMSC34G04 | reverse complement strand
TAAAGATTATAATATGACTCAACTTACTTTACCAAAGGATACTTCAGTTCTTATCCCCACAAATGATTTTGTAGAAACAATTCCTAAGACTGAATTCAGACATCATCGTGGTGCAACATCATACTATCCCAAAATGATATTCAAAGAACTATGTCATTTTACGTAAAGGTTGATGGTAAAGTGCAATGAAACCAGCAGTGAGTAAAAATAGACTTATTATACCATTTGTATTGAAATTTTTATCTTTCATACCAGTATTCGGTAGCATATCAGATGAGCTTTGTTGTGGTAAGTCAGAAGATTGAACTTGACCTACGTAATATGAATTGAGTTCACGTGTGCTATCCACTGCATGTGTCTGTTGAGTAGAGTGTTGTTTTACTTGTGAAGATGTTGTAGCAATATCTTGTGCAACATAGCATTGTGGTGTATTGAGTTGACTATATTCTCCATAATCTCCACTTTTATATAGCACCACACCATTTTTGTATACTTTATAAGTACCGACACCAGCACCAGATTTATTATTGATATCAATTGTGAAATAATCCCCTTTATCCTTAACTTTTTTGAAATTTTGTAAGTCCGGATTGCCACCACTATTTTTCATAGCTTGAATTGCTACAGCTTGTGCATCATGAGATGTTACTTCGGCTGCATGTGTCGTTGTGTCATTGACACTTGGAAATAATAATAATCCTGTTAATACAGTCGTTGCAATTAGAGAAATCTTTTTCACATTGATAACCCCATTTCGAATTGATGATATATGATGTATTTAAATTACTTTACGATTATAGTTTAGCACCTTGATTGCGAGATAATAGTGGTTTAAAAGAATTCAAACACAAATTTTAAGATACGTTAAAAATCTTAATAATTATAAATCATTGCTGATGATACAGCAGTAAAAAAGACGTCAAGTATTGCTTAGTAAATAGCGAATTTTTAATAATCTGTTAAATTGTTGTACATTTTTAAAAATAGTTAGTTTATAATTATTTTATAAAGTGGTTTATTTTGTTGTGTTAAATAGATTAGAATGTAGGGGAGTATTTGAATTGAAGAAATTAGCAGTGATATGTGCGTTTACAGTATTAATATTAGCCGGTTGTGGTCTTGGAGATAGTGATAATAAAGGAAGCTCAACGATAAATGATGATCAACAATCAGGGGATAAAAATAACAGAGATTCAAAATCAAGTACAAGTAGAAATCAAACAGGAGGTAATCAGCAAGACACACAACAAGATACCCATTCGAATAAATACTATGCTCAAGTTTGGTTAACTGCTTTAGATAGCTATAGAGGTGATAGTGACCTTCCTTTTGACGATTTAGAAATTGTACATCAAAATATTTCTAATAAAGTTTTAGATCCCTATCACCCAGACGAATCAGCTAAACTACCTGAAGGAACAGAATTGTTAACAGCAAGTGTTACTGCAGCAGGTTCAGTTTATTATAAAAATAATGGAGATGGCACAATTACAATATATAATGTACCATCACATTTTCAAGGGAGTTGGCGTGACGCTGATTACTCTAAAAGAGAATCTCAGCGCATTATAGATGATGCTCGTACAGTTAAGTTATACAACGCAAGTGAAAGTGAAATCAATAAGATAAGTCAGATGATGAGGACTCAATTTTCAGTTGGCGATAATTTAAAAGATGAAGATGATACTTCTGAAACGGAAAATCAATCAAGCAGTTCTGATGAAGTAACGGTGACACGAAGTAATGTTATCGATATAGTTGAGGACTACGAAGGGCATCAATTAGATACAGACACATATATTTACAAAGAACCAGAAAAAGATAGTGATGGTAGTTGGGGGTTCTCGTTTACAGATAAAGAAGGTCATTTAGAAGGATCTTATATTATCGATAAAGATGGAGAAGTAACGAAGTATGATGAAGATGGAGAGCCAGAATAACTAATAGGGCAGTAGAGATATCATAGTCTAATTATCTATGATGTTTCTACTGCCAATATTTATTTTATAATATGTAAAAGACATTGAGAAATGAGTTTTAAAATCATAAAGTTTTTTTCGAAATGATAGGTAGACAACTCGCCATTAAAATGACGAAAAAAAGATGTGCAACTAACCACCATGCAAATTCGTTCCAACTAAAGGAAAAAATTGAGCGTTGCGCAAGAAAAACGAGAAGTGGATACATCAAAGCAAATATTAATACTAAAAGTAAGTATGCTAGACGATACAAGAATTTTGAATAATGATAGATAATTAAAAAGGTGATATAAATCAATATTCCAATACTTAAATGAATCAGTACTTCGATAATTGTTGGCACTTCATCAGGGTTGATTAAAAAATCAATATTGAGTAATAACTGAGTTAAGTGTGTGTTTTGTAGTAACACATCCATTAATATAGTTAAAATAAGTAATAGCACGCTAATCGTGGTTGCGTATAATAAATGATAAAATATTTTTAACCCATTCATATTAATATCCTCCGTAAAATATTTTATTCTATATTCCCTTTAAACATATCATCTAAGACTCAATGACATATATTTCTTTATCACAAAAGAATCGAAACGAAAATATTTTTAATTATCAGAAAATATTTACAAATCTGAAAATTGTTAGTATATTGATTACTATCCTATTAGTATTGATTTATTTTAAAACGATAGCAGTTGATAGTTTTATAGCTTCAAATGTAGATAGCTATATTAAAAAGAGTCATTATTGGGAGGGAACTCAATGAGTAAAGTTAGTCATTTGATAGATGAAGATGAACGTTATTTTGCACATTCTGGACGGATTAAATATTATCCTCTAGTTATTGATCATGGTTATGGAGCCACGTTAATCGATATAGAGGGTAAGTCTTATATTGATTTATTAGCAAGTGCAAGTTCACAAAATGTGGGTCACGCTCCGAAGCCAGTAGTTGAAGCAATTAAGAACCAAACTGAGAAATTCATTCATTATACACCGGCATATATGTATCATGAACCGTTAGTGCGATTATCAAAAAAATTATGTGACATTGCTCCTGGAAATTATGAGAAGAGAGTTACTTTCGGATTAAGTGGCTCTGATGCTAATGATGGGATTATAAAGTTTGCACGTGCGTATACAGGACGTCCATACATCATAAGTTTTACCAATGCATACCATGGTTCAACATTTGGTTCATTATCAATGTCTTCAATTAGTTTGAATATGCGTAAGCATTATGGACCATTACTTAATGGATTTTACCATATACCTTTTCCCGATAAGTATAGGGGGATGTTTGATCAAGCTAAACCTAACACGGTTGAGGAATATTTAGCGCCTTTAAAAGAAATGTTTGTAAAATACGTCCCTGCGGAGGAAGTGGCATGTATTGTGGTTGAAACAATTCAAGGTGACGGTGGCTTACTTGAACCCGTACCAGGTTATTTTGAAGCATTACAAGAGCTTTGCCAAGCTCACAATATTCTTATTGCAGTTGATGATATCCAACAAGGATTAGGTCGTACGGGAAAGTGGAGTTCCGTAGATCATTATCATTTTACTCCAGATTTAATGACATTTGGAAAGTCATTAGCTGGAGGTTTACCAATGTCTGCGATTGTAGGTCGTAAAGAAATCATGGAAAGTCTTGAAGCACCTGCACATTTATTTACAACTGGTGCAAATCCTGTAAGTTGTGAAGCAGCATTAGCAACGATAAAGATGATTGAAGATGAAGATTTACTAAACGCCTCATGGAAAAAAGGGAATTATGTTAGAAAAAGAATAGACCCATGGATAGAACGTTACCAATATGTAGGTGATGTTCGAGGTATTGGATTATCAATTGGAATAGACATAGTATCAAATAAAATTGAGAAAACTAGAGATTCTGAAGCAGCATTAAAGATATGTAATTACTGCTTTGAAAATGGTGTGATTATCATAGCAGTTGCGGGTAATGTCTTAAGATTTCAACCACCACTTGTGATTACCTATAAGCAACTTGATAAAGCATTAGATACAATAGAACAGGCGCTTGAAAAGTTGGAAAGAGGAGAATTAAATCAGTATGACATTAGTGGTCAAGGTTGGTAAGAATAAGTAGATGAATAGCAAAGCCTCGATACTAAATAACAATATTAATATAGGGAGTGGGACAGAATTCATAACGAGTTCGTTGTCCTACTCCCTATATTTTAATTTAATCTATAAGTCTTTCATTTATTCTCTAGGTACTTGATACGCTTCTTCATCATTCTTTTTGGAATGTCTAATTCCATAAATTAAATATATAATTATACCTACAATAAACCATATCAGTGTATACAATTTAGCTTCAAAACTTAATCCCCAAAATACTAGCAATACTAATATAAATGTAATTGCAGGCAAAATAGGATATAAAGGTAATTTAAATTCTGGCTTAGGTAAATCTTTCCCTTCGCGTTTTCTTAATCGATACATGGCTAGTGACACAAACATGAATGCAACAAGGGTACCTGCGGAAATCAATTGTGCTAAGAAAGCAAACGGGAACATTGATCCGATAACTACACCAATGATTGTAAGTAAGACAAGTGCTCGATTAGGTAAATGTTTGTGATTTAATTGACTTAACCAAGAAGGGAGTAAACCATCTCGTCCAAATGAATATAATAGACGTGAACCTGCAAGCATCATACCAATTAATGCAGTGAACATACCGATAACAGAAATTGCTTGAACAATTGCAGCAATAATACCATGACCACTTTCTCGTAATGCCCAACCTACTGGCTCTGCATTATCAGCATATTGAGAGTAGTGGAACATGCCAACAAGAACAAGTGCTACGGCAACAAACAATACAATAGCTACTATGAGTGATCCTAAGATTCCTCTAGGCATTGTCTTCTGTGGATTAATCGCTTCAGCTGAATTAGCAGCAATAGAGTCAAAACCAATATAAGCTAAGAAAATCATTGAAACTCCAGCATAAATACCTTGCCAACCTCCAAAGTCACCAGTATCAGTAACCTTATGTTCTGGAATAAATGGTATATAGTTACTGAAATTTATCGCAGTGAGCCCTACAATCACAAATAAAATGATGGCTAACACCTTTAGAATAACCAATATATTTTCCATACGAGCAGCTTCGTTCATTCCGCGTGATAATAGTAATGCAGTTAAAATAATCACCACAGCAGCAATGATATCAATGACACCACCGTTACTTCCAAATGGATTAGATAATGATTTAGGTAAAGAAATACCTAATGGTGCAATAAGACCTCTTAAGTTAGCAGAAAAGCCGGAAGCAACGAAAGCAACAGCAATAAAGTATTCTGCTAAAAGCGCCCAACCGGCAACCCATCCGAATAATTCACCAAAAAGTACATTAATCCATGAATAAGCTGATCCTGCAAAAGGCATTGTAGATGCCATTTCTGCATAAGTAAAGGCTACAAGACCTGCCACAATAGCAGCTAATAAGAATGACAACGAAACAGCAGGTCCGGCATGCTCAGCCGCGACAACACCTGGTAAAGTGAAGATAGATGTAGAAACAATTGTACCAACACCTAGTGCAAGAAAGTCGCGTACACGTAGCGTGCGTTTAAGATGCCCATCTTTATTTTGATAAATAGTAGGATTCTCTTTCCGAGTCATCCGATTAAAAAAACTTCCCATAACAAACCTCCATAACATCAACTTACTATTAACATGAGTCAGCAAACATTCCTTAACAATACGTATTAAAAATCATCTACATGTAGATAAATGAGTTGGCTGATTCTGATAATTAATATAATAGCACAGAAGATAAATATTTTGTCTAAAAATTCTGAAAAATTAATAAAAATTATTTTCACAGTGATTAAGTTAATATAGTTAAATTTCAATAGGGACAAAAAAGATATAAATTGAATGTTAATATCACAGGAGTTTTAAATTATGGTATTTGTCATGTATTTCTTCACATGATTTATAAATTAGTAAAGTACCTATATTTGTAAAACATGTTATCGTAAAAGAGAGCATCGTGATACTGATGAAAAATAATCGGTATTAGCCAATTGAAACAAATATATACAAGGATTTATTGTTTAATCAGTGTTAGTGTAAATGAATAATTGAAGAAGTTATGTCGATGAAAAAATGCTAGATATCAAACGATGGTTCTATGTGAAGAAATATCTATCAATCAAATGTTGATAATTAAGGATGAATATAAATGGAAATTAAACAAATTAAATATTTCGTAGAAGTTGTACGACAAGGTGGTATGACGCAAGCATCTGAACACTTATACATTGCGCAGTCAACGATTAGCAAAGCGATTAAAAATATTGAAAATGAATATGATATTACATTGTTTGACCGGTCACAAAAACAAATAAAACTAACAGATATAGGTCAAACATTTTATGATAATAGTTTAGAATTTTTAGCTTTATTCGAGAAATTATCTTTAGAAATGAATGACATTGTGAACGTTCAAAAAGGTCATATTAAAATAGGATTATCACCAATGATGAATGTTCAAATGTTTACAAATGCATTGAATCAGTTTCACAGACTCTATCCTAATGTGACATATGAAGTGATTGAGGGTGGTGGTAAAATTGTTGAGAACTTAACATCTAATGATGATGTGGATATTGGTATTACTACACTACCTGTAGATCACAGTGAATTTCATTCAACTTCTTTGTATAACGAGGAATTACTATTAGTAGTAAGTAATGACCACCACTTAGCACATTTAAATAAAGTAGACATGGCAGATTTGAAAGATGAAGAGTTTGTTTTATTTCATGATGATTATTATTTAAAAGATCAAATTATAGAGAATTGTAAAAGGCTAGGCTATTACCCTAAAACTGTTGCTAATATTTCTCAAATTAGCTTTATCGCTAACATGATTCAACAAGGAATTGGAATAAGTATCGTTCCAGAAAGTTTAGTTAATTTAATGGGGAATAACGTAACGTCCATTCAATTAGAGAATGTTGAATTATCATGGCATCTTGGCGTGATATGGCGAAAAGATGCTTATCTCAATCATGTAACTCGCAAATGGATCGAATTTATTTCTGAGATGAAACCAACATAGGTTAATACTTAGTAAAGGATTTTATATCAAAGTCGATATAACAACTTGTCTATTTTTAATAACGTCAAAGATATGTTAGAGGCACGAACACATTTTTAATGTATTGTACATATGCACTTAAAATTCATTAAGGTACACTAATAGTTCTTGCTCCACTATTTAAAAATTAAAATGACTAGTACATAAATTGAAGTGTGCTTTTCAAGTAGGTGTTTATACTTAAATAACTGAGCCTGAGACATCGATATTTGTCTCAGGTGTTTGTGTATTGGAAGTTGATAGCTGAATTTAAAATGTGCCGATGTTAAACCTTTATATTATAAATTCTTGAAAAAGTATGGGACGGTAGATATTTTAATCAATTACGATTTTTTGATGCTTTGACGTTATATTTATTGATAAATATTTGGAATTCACTGTATTTAATTGTTAGTTTATACATAGAGGTGGGTATGGCCTAGTAGGTAGTCTTTTAATAAAGGCATTGAATTGATGTCTTTATTGTCGAAAAAAGACCGCGATTAACTCACATTCGTTTGTTTCATATATGAACAAACAAAGTATTACATTTTTCTATAGGAAACCTATTCCTTTTATGAATGGTTAACATCGTTATTATGTATTTTATTAATACTTTGTCACGTACTATAATAATAAACGTAATAAAGTTAGTCGCTGAGTTGATTACTTCAGAAAAGTGTTGAAAAATTGTCATTAAAATGAATTTTTTATATCTGAACTGAAGTAAAATTCTAGTTATTTTAATAGAAATATTATACAAATAAGCTAACACAGTTATTTGTGTAACTTTATTATGAAGGAGTTCGTTAAAATGAAAAAATTTGGGAAAAAAGTTGTTCTAGTAGGAGACGGTTCCGTAGGTTCAAGTTATGCATTTGCTATGGTGACTCAAGGAATTGCAGATGAATTTGTAATTATTGATATTGCAAAAGATAAAGTGGAAGCAGACGTTAAAGATTTAAACCATGGTGCACTTTACAGTGCTTCACCAGTGACTGTAAAAGCAGGAGAATATGAAGATTGTAAAGATGCAGATTTAGTTGTTATTACAGCAGGTGCACCTCAAAAACCGGGTGAAACGCGTTTACAACTTGTTGAGAAAAATACTAAAATCATGAAAAGTATCGTAACTAGTGTCATGGATAGTGGCTTTGATGGTTTCTTCTTAATTGCTGCAAACCCAGTTGATATTTTAACACGTTATGTTAAAGAAGTTACAGGTTTACCAGCTGAACGTGTTATTGGTTCTGGTACAGTGCTTGATAGTGCAAGATTCAGATATTTAATAAGTAAAGAATTAGGTGTTACTGCAAGTAGTGTTCACGCTAGCATTATAGGTGAACATGGTGACTCTGAACTTGCAGTTTGGTCTCAAGCAAACGTTGGAGGTATTTCAGTGTATGATACATTGAAAGAAGAAACTGGTAGCGATGCTAAAGCGAATGAAATTTATATTAATACAAGAGATGCTGCTTACGACATCATTCAAGCTAAAGGATCTACGTATTATGGTATAGCTCTAGCACTATTACGTATTTCTAAAGCTTTATTAAATAATGAAAATAGTATTTTGACAGTTTCTAGTCAACTTAATGGTCAATATGGATTTAAAGATGTTTATCTTGGCTTACCAACACTTATCAATCAAAATGGTGCAGTTAAAATTTATGAAACACCATTAAATGATAACGAACTACAATTACTAGAAAAATCAGTGAAAACTTTAGAAGACACTTATGATTCTATAAAACATTTAGTTTAAAACTTATAAGAATGACGAAGATGTTTTGAATGAACTTAATTTTTGAAAGGAAATGAATATAAATGGCGGAAAAACAATATTCTGCAGCACAAATGGTAATTGATACTTTAAAAAATAATGGAGTTGAGTATGTATTTGGTATTCCAGGTGCAAAAATCGACTACTTATTTAATGCACTAGAGGATGACGATCTTGAATTAGTCGTTACGCGTCATGAACAAAATGCAGCGATGATTGCACAAGGTATTGGTCGTTTAACAGGAAAACCAGGTGTGGCTATTACTACAAGTGGCCCAGGGGTAAGTAACTTAACTACTGGTTTATTAACTGCAACTTCTGAAGGTGACCCTGTATTAGCTATCGGTGGTCAAGTTAAAAGAAATGACTTATTACGTTTAACACATCAAAGTATTGATAATGCATCATTACTTAGATCCTCAACTAAATATAGTGCAGAAGTACAAGATCCAGAATCACTATCAGAGGTTATTACGAATGCAATGCGTACAGCTACTTCAGGTAAAAATGGAGCGAGCTTTATCAGTATTCCACAAGATGTTATTTCATCACCTGTCAAAGCTGATGCAATTTCATTATGTCAAAAACCACATCTTGGTGTACCTTCAGAACAAGAAATTAATGAAGTGATTGAGGCTATTAAAAATTCTAAATTCCCAGTATTATTAGCTGGAATGAGAAGTTCAAGCCAAGCTGAAACAGAAGCTATTCGCCGTTTAGTTCAAAAAACAAATTTACCTGTTGTTGAAACATTCCAAGGTGCCGGCGTAATTAGTCGCGAATTAGAAAATCACTTCTTCGGTCGTGTTGGTTTATTTAGAAACCAAGTGGGTGACGAATTACTTAGAAAAAGTGATTTAGTTATCACAATCGGTTATGACCCTATTGAATATGAAGCAAGTAACTGGAATAAAGAATTAGATACTAAAATCATCAATGTCGACGAAGAACATGCTGAAATCACAAATTACATGCAACCAGTTAAAGAGTTAATTGGAAACATTGCAAGTACAATCGATATGATTTCTGAACATGTAAATGAACCATTTATTAATCAAGATCATTTAGATGAACTTGAAAAATTAAGAGGCGAAATCATAGAAGCAACTGGAATTAAAGCAACTCACAAAGAAGGTGTGATGCACCCAGTTGAAATCATTGAAACAATGCAAAAAGTTTTAACTGATGATACTACTGTAACTGTAGATGTGGGAAGCCATTACATTTGGATGGCTCGTAAATACAGAAGTTACAATCCTAGACATTTACTATTCAGTAACGGTATGCAAACTTTAGGTGTTGCACTTCCATGGGCTATTTCAGCTGCACTTGTACGTCCAAATACACAAGTTGTTTCTGTAGCTGGAGACGGTGGTTTCCTATTCTCAGGACAAGAATTAGAAACTGCAGTACGTAAAAACTTAAATATCATTCAATTAATTTGGAATGATGGTCGTTATAACATGGTTGAATTCCAAGAAGAAATGAAATACAAACGCTCTGCAGGTGTAGAATTTGGACCAGTTGATTATGTAAAATATGCAGAATCATTTGGCGCTAAAGGATTACGTGTGACTAATCAAGAAGAATTAGAGGCAGCACTTAAAGAGGGTTACGAAACTGATGGACCAGTATTAATTGATATCCCAGTTAACTATGCAGATAATGTTAAATTATCTACAAATATGTTACCCAATGCTTTAAATTAATATATTAATCAATGATACTAAGTTGAATTTTAATAGAACGCACTCTAAGGTTGAAAGGCTACCTTAGGATGCGTTTCTTCAAGTAATGAATATTAATAGGAGTGATTATGAATGACTAATGTATTGTATCAACACGGAACATTAGGAACTTTAATGGCAGGTTTATTAGAAGGAACTGCTTCAATTAATGACTTATTAGAACATGGTGATTTAGGTATTGCTACGCTTACAGGTTCTGATGGAGAAGTAATTTTTGTTGATGGTAAAGCTTATCATGCAAATGAACATAAAGAGTTTATAGAATTGACAGGCGACGAAATGACACCATATGCAACAGTTACAAAATTCAAAGCAGACTCAAGTTTTAAAACTTCAAATAAAAATCAAGAAGAAGTATTCGATGAAGTTAAAAAACAAATGACAAGTGAAAATATGTTCTCAGCAGTTAAAATTTCAGGAACGTTTAAAAAAATGCATGTACGTATGATGCCTGGTCAAGAACCTCCATACACACGTTTAATTGATTCAGCTCGTAGACAACCTGAAGAAACACGTGAAAATATCAAAGGTTCAATCGTAGGTTTCTTCACTCCAGAATTATTCCATGGTATTGGTTCTGCAGGTTTCCATATTCACTTTGCAAATGATGATCGTGATTTCGGTGGTCATATTTTAGACTTTGAAGTGGATGATGTGACTGTTGAAATACAAAACTTTGAAACATTTGAACAACACTTCCCAGTAGATGCTAAATCATTTACTGATGCTGATATTGACTATAAAGATATAGCTGATGAAATCAGAGAAGCTGAATAATTGTTAGCTAGATGTACCTTAACTCCAAACATTATAGACTAAGATGATTTGTATACTAAATAGATGAGGGATAGGATAAAATATGTATTGAATATATTGTCCTATCCTGGTAACGAACCCCAACATAGAGAATTTCTGAATGAACCTCTCTATGTTGGGGGTTCTTATACTACAATTGAAAAAGTTTGATATAAACAACATCTTCAATTCAAGTATAGATTGTCTGTACGTTAACAAAGCCTAGGACATGAATTTGTGTTCTAGGCTTTGTTATATGTTTATGATGGTTAGAATTTATAAAGTAAACGCATTTCAAATATGAGGCTGTTTATTTGTAGAATAAAGACATTTCTTTGAGAAAAAGTCATATTCTTTAATGAATGATTCACCTAAGATATCAATCTGGTTGGGTGTTTTCGAGGTGATAAGCGTATAAAAATGTATAAGCCATATCTAGATAGGGTGTTTCTAAATGATGTTTTTTTGCACATTTATATATATAACCCTGTATGGCCTCGACTTCAAGAGGATGCTTGTTAATGACATCGTAATACATACTTGTTCCCATTTCGTCTGGATAACCATTATAGATATTTAAAATATCATCAATGATATGATCTTCAAAGTTAATTTGTTCAGCTCTAGCAACTTTAAGACCATCAACTAATATACGACGACATATCGACTCAATATGAGGAGATTTTAAAATTTTAGCTGGTTGATGTCCAATAGCAGTGATGGTATTTATACCTAAATTCACTAATAATTTATACCAAATGCTTTTTTCAATATTTTCTTGTAAAACCACCTCTATTTTGGAAGGACGAACCATTTGCTTGAATTGACGAGTTAGTGTGCTATCTTGAATACATAGTTGGTAATCTCTGAAATGTTGAACCTTGTTGTTGACTTTTTGCCCGCTAATATAGACGACTGCTTGAAAGACATGTTGATATGGAAGTTTATTAAGCTGTCCATAGCCATTTTGTGCTAAGATAATGAGCGAATTATCATGAGTGATTTTAGGTAATTGTTTAATGACGTCATCCAATTGATGTGTTTTAACAGCTATGATAATGACATCAAAAGTATGATTAATATGATTAAATGAAGTCACTTTAATATGACATCCATTTGAAGTATTTTCTGGGAAATAGGTCATTAATTTATTTTGCCGGCCGATGAGTTCCGTATCTGGTAGAACTTTTTTTAATTCAACAGCTAACGTTGTACCCACTGCACCTGAACCTATAATGGCAATTGTCATAACTTTATTCTTTCCTTTCTTTTTACGATTCATTATACTATTGCTAATAATAAAGGAAATTGAGGGTGAAATGAATTGAAAACTTTAAATCATTTAAACAAAATGAAGGCATCACAGCAAAAGATTTCTATGGTTACAGCTTATGATTATCCTAGTGCTAAGCAAGCACAACAAGCTGAAATTGACATGATTTTAGTAGGAGATTCTTTAGGAATGACAGTGTTAGGATATGATAGTACTGTTCAAGTAACATTGAACGATATGATTCATCATGGTAAGGCTGTTAAAAGAGGTGCTCCGGATACATTTATAGTTGTTGATATGCCTATAGGGACTGTTGGTTTAAGTGATGAAGAAGATTTAAAAAATGCACTTAAGCTTTATCAAAACACGAATGCTAACGCTGTCAAAGTAGAAGGGGCTCATCTTACATCATTTATTCAAAAAGCAACTAAAATGGGTATACCTGTTGTTTCTCACTTAGGTCTTACACCTCAAAGTGTAGGTGTAATGGGGTATAAACTTCAAGGGGATACAAAGGCAGCCGCTATGCAACTTATCAAAGATGCTAAAGCTATGGAAACTGCTGGTGCAGTAGTACTGGTTTTAGAAGCCATACCTAGTGATTTAGCTCGAGAAATTAGTCAGCAACTCACTATTCCAGTTATAGGTATAGGGGCAGGTAAAGATACTGACGGGCAAGTATTAGTTTATCATGATATGTTAAATTATGGTGTTGATCGACACGCTAAGTTTGTTAAACAATTTGCAGACTTTTCAAGCGGTATTGATGGATTAAGGCAATATAATGAAGAGGTTAAAGCCGGGGCGTTTCCTTCTGAAAAGCATACTTATAAAAAACGTATTATGGATGAGGTAGAGCAACATGACTAAAGTAATTACAAAAATTAATGAAATGCAATCTATTGTTAAACAATATCAACGTGAAGGTAAAACAATAGGATTCGTTCCGACAATGGGAGCTTTACATGATGGTCATTTAACCATGATGAAGCAATCTGTAAACGAAAATGATCTCACGGTTATTAGCATATTTGTGAATCCCTTACAGTTTGGTCCAAATGAGGATTTTGACGCTTATCCACGTCAACTCGATGATGATGTGGATGCAGTAAAAAAGTTAAACGTGGACTATGTTTTCCATCCAAGTGTAGATGAAATGTATCCAGAAGAATTAGGTGTTCATCTCAAAGTTGGACACTTAGCACAAGTATTAGAGGGAGCACAAAGACCTGGACACTTCGAAGGTGTTGTGACCGTGGTCAACAAATTATTTAATATTGTGCAACCAGATTATGCCTATTTCGGGAAAAAGGATGCGCAACAATTAGCTATTGTTGAAAAAATGGTTAAAGACTTTAATCTTCCTGTACACGTTATTGGCATTGATATCGTAAGAGAAAAAGATGGTTTAGCCAAAAGTTCTAGAAATATTTACTTGACCTCTGAAGAACGAAGAGAGGCAAAACATTTATATCAAAGTCTACGCTTAGCAAAGAATTTGTATGAAGCGGGTGAACGAGATAGCAATGAGATTATAAGTCAAATCGCTGCGTATTTAAACAAAAATATTAGTGGACATATTGATGATTTGGGTATTTATAGTTATCCAAATCTTATACAACAATCAGAGATTCATGGACGAATATTCATATCATTGGCAGTTAAATTTTCTAAAGCAAGATTGATAGATAATATAATTATTGGAGATGACTATATTGATTAGAACATTTATGAACTCAAAAATCCATAGGGCTAGAGTTACAGAATCTAATTTAAATTACGTTGGAAGTATAACAATAGATGCCAATATATTAGATGCGGTTGATATTTTACCCAATGAAAAGGTTGCTATTGTTAATAATAATAACGGTGCTCGATTTGAAACATATGTCATTGCTGGAGAACGTGGTAGTGGAAAGATGTGTTTAAATGGCGCGGCTTCAAGGCTAGTTGAAGTTGGAGACGTCATTATTATTATGACATATGCACAATTAAATGAAGATGAAATGGTAAATCACTCACCAAAAGTAGCTGTGTTAAATGAAAATAATGAAATTATAGAAATGATAAATGAGAAAGAAAATACGATATCAAATGTATAAGAGATGAGATGGAATTCATTCTCAATTGATAGGTTCATTATCGATTTTAAAATCAAAAAACTGAAAAGTTATAAATAAGATGATGATTGAACCAATAAATTACTAAGAGGATGATTAAGAGTCTGGACACAAGGTATATGGATGTCCAGACTCTTTTTTATATTTCAATGATATTGTTTTGAAATAAATGTCTAAATAGTAATAATGAAGTAAAATGTCATGCTATTACTATAAGTCAATTTGAGAATATATGAGTTGAAAAAGTGGCGGAAAATATATACTCCTTTATATGAAATCTATGTACCACAATTCACTATACCCGATTAAATAAATAAGATTTTTAGGATTTTTATAGAAAACAATATAAATAAAATGATATAATTTAAAAGATTACAAAATATTTATTGTAGGAGGGTTTTATATGCATTGTCCGAATTGCGGTAATCCAATAGAAGATGATGATTTATTCTGTGGTGAATGTGGGCATAAAATAAGTCGACATCCACAGTCAGTCAGAAATGCAGAAAGTGAAATAACAAAAGCTGAAAAGAATGATGAAGAACAAAACATAACATCAAATAATAAAGAAAACAACGTAGCGACTCATCAAAATGTTGATTCAACATCTCATGATGAGACTAGATCAAATGAAAATGACGTAGCAGATTCAACATTACAATCTAAGCAGTCACATAATGATATCCAACAATCAAATCTCTCTACATACCACCAAAGACCTCAACATCGAGAAATTCCTCAAAATCAACACAATCACAATCAACAACAAAGTCAAATAGGTCAACAAGCTAAACAAGTAACAAATGAAAGTAAAGGGTTCTTTAAAAGTGCATTTACTGCACCTGATAAAATCATTCAAACTAATCATGTTTTCAGTTTTAAATTATTATTATCATTATTAGTAATCGGTTTTATTGTATTAGCAATTTTACTCGCTTCCGTAATACCAGTTGAGATTGGTATTTTCGGTACTACAAGAGGTAGTTTGGTAACGAGTATCATTTTCGGTATTATTCTATTTTTGGTTGTCATAGTAGGTGCAATATTTGGACTTACACGTTTAGTAGTTAGACAACCTATTACTTTTAAAAAAGTATTATCAGACTATGTGTTAATTAATAGTGTTTCGTTAGCAATTTTAATTATTTCTGTAATTTTAACATTAGCAGAATCATACAGCTTTGGCGGAAGTATAGCATTATTGTCTTTATTATTATTTATTGCTTCTGGTATTTATCTAATTGCGAAATATAGCACGGGTAATCAAACAAGAATATCCAGCTTTTATGGTGTGATTATTTATATCATTATTTTGTTCTTATTTATTCGTATTTTTGGGGAGGCATTTTTCCATCAAATATTTGGTGATTTTATAGAAGAACTAGGGGATTTATTTGAAGGAGGAACTTATTAAAATATGAAATATTGCAGTCATTGTGGTCAACCTCTTCGAGAAGGTGTAAAGGTGTGTACAAATTGTGGTACACCTGTGAGAAATGATGGACCTAATTATAAACATTCAGAACAACGTTATTCTCATCAGCAACCACGTTCCAATAAGAGTAATAAAAAAACTTGGTTGATTGTTACTATAGTGTTAGCTATTATCATTGCTTTGGTAGTAATCTTTACTATAGCTAAAAATCAAATGTCACCAGAAAAACAAGCGACTCACATTGCACATGCTATCAAAAAAGACGATGCTAAATCGTTATCTAAGCAATTAACATCAAACAATCATCGTTTAAGTGAAGAAGAAGCACGTGCGTACTTAAAGTATATTAAAGCAGAAAATGATTTAAAGTATGTTGCTGACAAAGTTGAAGAAAACACCAAAGATATTAAAAATAATCACTATAACAATTTATCTGTAGATGCAAATGGTAATAATATTTTAAATATATCTAAAGACGGAAAAAAATATGTTTTTTTTGATAACTATCAATTTAATGTTCCTCAAAAAACAATTACGCTCGTTTCAAGTGATAGTGGTGAAATTACTTATGAATTTAACGGGGATAAACATCATATTTCTGTAGAAGAAGATGACGATAAAGAATTAGGAACATTTCCTATCGGTGATTATAATTTAAAAGCATCAAAAGACATGGAAGGTAAAAATTTTAAAGGCGCTATTACAATTGATATGAGTGAAAGTGATAGTATTGCATATGAATCGTTTAAACAAAAACGTTTTAATGTTGATACTGAAGGCGGATATATATTAGATAATGTAAAAATATATGCTAATGGTAAAGAAATAGGCGATGGTTTTTCATCAGAAACATATGGTCCTTATGATCCGGATGAAGAAGTTATCGTTCACGCTGAAGGTTCATACGAAGGAAAAACTTTTAAATCAAATTCGGTCAATGTAGCAGGTGCAAGCGAAAAAGATGGTGGCGTGACAGATGTCACAGTCAAATTCGATGAAGAAGCTATTGATCAGTATGTCGATAAAAAATCAGGTGAAAAATACGATGATGATGCAGATGACGAGTCAGATAACGATTCAAGTAGTGGTGAAGTAACGCGTGAAAATGTAATTGATAAAGTAGAGTCATATGAAGGACATACACTAGATACTGATACGTATACGTATAAAGAACCTGAAAAAACCGGTGATGGTAAATGGGGTTTTTCATTCTTAGATAAAGATGGAGATTTAGCTGGATCGTATACGGTAGACATTGACGACGGTTATGTTACAGAATATGACGAAGATGGTGAAGAAGTTGGATCTGGTTATTAATATTTAATGCAAGAACCTGAGGCAAAAATAATTGTCTCAGGTGTTTTATTGTAGTGGAAATTGATGACTAATTTTAAAGTAGCTATGTAACAAATTTTTATTTTTAGGACTTGTTGTTAAAATGTGGCAATACACGCAATTCGAATTCGGTCGCTTTTTTAAATTTTTTAAGAGTTAAAGTCGAATTGTCTTGTACGTTCAATATTTCCTTTATATATTCAGTAATATATAATATTATTAAATAATGTGTTATGTAGATGAAAGAGAGGTCATATTGTGATTGAAGCGAATCAAATTTTAGCTAAAATGAAAAATCAAAAAATCAACTATGATAAAGTATTAAGAAAGATAATTTCTCAATGGGAACGTGATGGAGAACGTCCTAAAATCTTACTTCATAGTTGTTGTGCACCTTGTAGTACATATACGTTAGAGTTTTTAACACAATATGCGGATATAGCAATTTATTTTGCGAATCCTAATATACATCCCAAAAGTGAATATTTAAGACGTGCTAAAGTTCAAGAACAATTTGTAAATGATTTTAATAATAAAACAGGTGCAAATGTAAAGTATATTGAAGCCGAATATGAACCGCATAAATTTATGAAAATGGCAAAAGATAAAGGTTTAACTGAAGAGCCGGAAGGTGGACTAAGGTGTACGGCTTGTTTCGAGATGCGATTAGAAATTGTTGCAAAAGCTGCTTTAGAACATGGTTACGATTATTTTGGTAGTGCAATCACACTCTCTCCAAAGAAAAATGCCCAATTAATCAATGAACTAGGTATGGATGTACAAAATATATATAATGTAAAATATTTACCAAGTGATTTTAAAAAGAATAAAGGGTATGAACGTTCTATCGAAATGTGTAATGATTATAATATTTTTAGACAATGTTATTGTGGCTGTGTATTTGCAGCGATGAAGCAAGGTATAGATTTTAAACAAATAAATAAAGATGCTCAAGCATTTTTACAACAATTTTAAAAATATAAAATGTGCCTACTCATATGAGTAGGCATTTGTATATTTATATCGTTTTTTGGATGAATCGTATGATGGCTATCACTGCAATGACAATCATTGAAACGAAAGATAAGATTTTGAAATGCTTACTTTTTGTTTCTTTATTAGATTCTCCATTTTCCATCATTTCCTGTAGTTCTCGTTCTATCTCAAGATCCAAATCAGTTTTTTGATAACCATTTAAACCTTGTCTATCTATATGGTCATTTTGATGTTTATAATTGTTATTACTATCTTTTTTAGTATCGGTATCTTCTTTGTTTATTTTATCCATGATAGGACCTCCAATGAATAATAGCATTCTTAAACTTTTATACGTTATTTATTAAATTATTCATTATTTAAAAGGCAACTTCGTAATTGTAATTTATGCATCTAAACCAATAATATCACTTACATTTGCATAACCATGTCGAGTTAAATAATGCGCGATTTCTTTATTCATTTTCTTAGTCAAACCTGGTCCTTCAATGACTAATGAAGAGTATATTTGTAGTAATGACGCACCGTTTCTTAACATTTTGATAGCATCTTCAGAACTGAATATACCACCAGTTCCAATAATTAAGAAGTTACCTTGTGTTTGTTGATAGGCATATTTAACCAGCTGTAAGTTTCTTTCGAATAATGGTCTGCCACTCAAACCACCTTCTTGTATTTTATTTTTTGAATTTAATCCATCGCGTTGTCGTGTTGTATTTGCCAACACAGCCCCATCGAATGTATCTGTAATTGAAGGCAAGATTTTTTTAAAACCATCTAATTCCATATCAGATGTTAACTTTAAAAAGATAGGTACATTAATATTGTTCTTAGCTTTAAATGTTTTTAAAGCATCACATAACATCGAAAATTCATCTTCGTCGTGAAAGTTTTGGAGATTTTCTGTATTTGGGGAGCTAATATTCACTGTAAAGAATGAGACATCATTTTTAAATGTATCGATCACTTTAATGTAATCTTGATAGCGATTTTCATAGGAAGTTGATTTATTGACACCAACATTTAATCCTACTGGTATTGAGCATGAATGATTACGTAAATTACTTAATGCTTTATTCATACCCTTATTATTGAATCCCATACGATTGATGAGTGCATCATCTTCTAGTAAACGATACATGCGTGGTTTTGGATTACCTGGTTGAGGCATAGGTGTTATACCGCCGAGTTCAATTGCACCGAAGCCAATGTTTTCAAGTGCTTTTGGAACTTCACAAGATTTATCAAAACCTGCAGCTAACCCGATAGGATTATCAAAAGAAATGCCGTGAATGTGTTGCGTTAATATTGGATTGTTATAAGAAAATAACTTATTAACGATAGGTAAAATGGGTGAACATTTTTGAACACACTTCAACGCATTGATGGTCAAACCATGTGCTCGTTCAGGATCTAATTTGAATAATAAAGGTTTAACTAATTTGTACATATAAATGCTCCTATTTCAATATATTTGAGGCTTACTATCCCCAGTTAATATGTTTGAAATTCATTCTTTTAATAGACTAGCATTTTCATGTAAAATTTCATAGTTAAATATTAGAAAGTTAAAAAATTGACTTAATTTAATAATATAAAGAAGTTAAGATTAATGTTTTCATTATAGGTAATATAATAATGTAGATATAATATAAAGTTAAGAGGGTGAGAAAATGAATGAACAATGGATGAGCGCATTGCCGCTTGACAATGTGAAAGACATTTCTCCAGTAAGTGGAGGCGATGTAAATGAAGCATTTAAAGTCACTACAGTTGAAGAAGATACTTTTTTTCTACTCGTTCAACGTCAACGATCAGAAGCCTTTTATGCCGCAGAAATTGCAGGACTAAATGAATTTGAAAATGCAGGTATAACAGCGCCAAGAGTAATTGCAAGTGGAGAGATAAATGGAGATGCATATTTATTATTAAGTTTTCTTGAAGAAGGTAGTCAAGGGAGTCAAAGAGAACTTGCTCGATTAGTTGCTAGAATGCATAGCCAATACCAACAAGATAATAAATTTGGATTCCGTTTACCGCATGAAGGTGCAGATATTTCATTTGATAATTCATGGACTGAGACATGGAAAGAGATTTTTATAGATCGTAGAATGGATCACTTACAAGATGAGTTATTACGTGTAGGATTGTGGAAACAAGAAGATAAAAAGATGTATGAACGTGTAAGAAAAGTTATTGTTGACGAGCTATCAAATCATACTAGTAAACCTTCTCTGTTACATGGTGATTTATGGGGAGGTAACTATATGTTCTTAACAAATGGCCAACCTGCTTTGTTTGATCCTGCACCACTTTACGGCGATAGAGAGTTTGATATAGGAATCACTACTGTGTTTGGTGGATTTACACAAGAGTTCTATGACGAATATAATCAACAGCTACCATTAGCCAAGGGATCACAAAAGCGTATAGAATTTTATAGATTATATTTACTTATGATACATTTACTTAAATTTGGAGGTATGTATGCTGATAGTGTACAACGCTCTATGAAAATCATTTTAGAATAAAGAACATCGACCTCACTAAAGATATCAACGAGCTTTAGTGAGGTTTTTAAAAATAAGATTGATTGAAAATTGTTAAAATAGGGTATATTTAAATTTGTAATACTATTTTTCTATAATTAAAAGAAATTTATTATAAAACAAGGGGTATGACGTACGACATCATTTTCAGTCAGTGATTTACTCTATGAAATGGAGAAGAAAAGATTATGGCAGATAAACTGCAAAGAGAATTAAGCAATAGACATATACAATTAATTGCGATTGGCGGGGCTATTGGAACAGGTTTATTTCTTGGTGCTGGCCAATCTATTCATTTAGCAGGACCATCTATCTTATTAACATACATAATAGTAGGTTTTGTTCTCTTTATGTTCATGAGAGCTATGGGAGAATTACTGTTATCCAATTTAGGATTTAAATCGTTTGGAGATATTGCCCATCATCATATTGGTTCTATGGCAGGTTTTATGGTGGGCTGGACATATTGGCTAACATGGATTATTTCAGGAATGGCAGAAGTGACTGCTGTTGCCAAGTATGTTTCCTTCTGGTATCCAACAATTCCAAACTGGTTAACAGCTGCAGCGACGATTTTAGTTTTAGTTGCTTTAAATCTATTTAGTGCTAAATTATTTGGAGAATTAGAATTTTGGCTTTCTATTATTAAAGTTTTGACTATTTTAGCTTTGATAGCTGTTGGTGTTGTTATGATTGTATTTGGAATGAAGACAAGCTATGGCCCTGCAACGGTGACGAATATATGGAAAGACGGAGGCATTTTCCCTAATGGTACACAAGGTTTCTTCATGTCATTCCAAATGGCAATTTTCTCATTTATTGGTATTGAGTTGATTGGAATAACTGCAGGAGAGACTAAAGACCCTCACAAAACAATTCCTCAAGCAATTAATAATGTACCGTTTAGAATATTATTATTTTATGTAGGATCGTTAGCAGTTATCATGTCTGTTGTACCATGGCAACAATTAAATCCTGCTGACAGTCCATACGTTAAAATGTTTGGATTAGTTGGAATCCCTTTTGCAGCAGGTATTATTAACTTTGTTGTGCTCACAGCCGCAGCGTCTTCTTGTAATAGTGGTATATTCGCTAATAGCCGTACGATGTTTGGATTAGCTGGAAGAAAGCAGGGTCCAGCATTCTTACATAGAACCAATAAGCACGGTGTACCACATTATGCTATTTTAGTGACATGTGGCTTATTAAGTATTTCAGTCGTGTTAAATGCAATTTTTAAAGATGCGACTAAAGTGTTTGTACAAATTACAACATTTTCAACTGTTTTAAATATTATGATTTGGACAATTATTATGATTGCGTATCTAGGTTATTTAAGACATGATCCGAAACAGCATAAAGAGAGTAACTATAAAATGTGGGGCGGAAAATACATGGCTTACAGTATTTTAGGGTTCTTTGCATTTATTTTTATTATATTATTGATTAATAGTGCAACGCGTTATGCCGTACTTTCTGCACCCGTATGGTTTGTTATCATGCTATTGATGTATCAAAAATATAAAAAAGAATCTCGCAAAGCTAAAATTGAAACTGAGGAAGAGTAAAGCACTTATTATTTCAAATAGGGTGAGTTAGGTAACACTTCATAACGTTAGTATTTAAACTAAAGGTTATGAAGTGTATTTTAATTAAAAAATTAATGTTTTGAATTAAATGGCAAATAAGTTATCTTAATTTTCAGAAAAATATGGTATACTATTGAGCATAGTCTTGAATGTCATATATGCATTTCACTAATTATCCCTCTAAGTTACAGCATCTAAGAAAGATTTAATTGAATCATATATAGGCTTCGAGACTCTTTTTATACATAATTTTACTTAGCACATTGGGAGGTTTAACTTATGTCGACGATAAAAAATATCGATGGATCAAAGGATTTTATTTTTAGAGTGTTATCAGGGGTAGCAATTGGAATAGTAGCCGGACTCGTTCCAAATGCGATTTTGGGAGAAATTTTTAAATACTTTATGCAATATCATCCTATTTTCAAAACTTTATTAGGGGTCGTTCAAGCCATCCAATTTACAGTGCCAGCGCTTATTGGAGCATTGATAGCTATGAAGTTCAATATGACACCATTAGCAATAGCTGTAGTATCAAGTGCTTCATATGTTGGGAGTGGTGCAGCTCAATTTAAACAAGGTACATGGGTAATTACGGGAATTGGTGATTTAATTAATACGATGTTAACTGCGTCCATCGCCGTGTTACTTATTTTATTAATAGAAGAACGTGTTGGTAGTATGGCTTTAATTGTTTTTCCGACAGTTGTTGGTGGTTTAGCAGCTACAATCGGCGTATTTACTTTACCATATGTAAGGTTAATTACTACGGGAATTGGTAACATGGTTAATAGCTTTACTGAATTACAACCAGTGTTTATGAGTATGTTAATCTCTATGGTGTTTAGTTTTATAATCATATCGCCATTGTCAACTGTTGCCATAGCTATTGCTATTGGATTATCAGGTATTGCTGCAGGATCTGCTTCAATAGGTATAGCAGCAACAGAAGCTGTATTATTGATTGGTACCAGCAAAGTTAATCATGTAGGTATTCCTTTATCAATATTTTTCGGTGGGGTGAAAATGATGATGCCAAATATGGTTAAATACCCTGTCATTATGATTCCGATTTTCTTGACAGCGGCAATATCTGGTATTGCTTCTGGAATTATTGGTATTTCAGGAACAAAAGAATCAGCCGGATTTGGTTTTATCGGAATGGTTGGACCTATTAATGCCTTCAAATTTATGCATGTTGATTCTGCATGGTTAAGTTTATTACTTATTGTCATTGCCTTTTTTGTTGTGCCGTTTCTAGTTGCATGGATTTTAGATTTAATACTTAGAAGATTTATTCATTTGTATGAGAATGATATTTTTAAATTTATGGGATAAACCGTCATTTCTCTTCGACGTTTAGAACGTTGAAGAGATTTTTCTATGTTAAAATATAATAATATAGCATCTAACTTTAACATAAATAGAGGGTGAAACGATGTCAGGGAAACTAGAAGAATTACAATTGAAATTAGCTCGATTAAGTCGACGTACTCATGAATTAGGTATTCCAATTATGGTGTTATTTGAGGGGATTCCTGCTTCAGGGAAGACACGTTTATCAAATGAATTACTATTGCACCTAGATGCCAAATATTCGCAATTTATAGCTACTAAATCGCCAGAATCAAACGATTTACGTTATCAATTTTTACAAAAATATTGGAATACGTTACCGCAAAAGGGTAATATAAATATTTATTTTAGAAGTTGGTATTCACACTTTTTAGATTATAAAGAAAATAAAATTAAGCATGATCAATATAAAAATTATGATGTTTTAGTCAATCAAATTTATCATTTTGAATCGATGTTAAAGGATGATAACTATGAAATTATAAAATTTTTCATAGAAATAAATGAAGAAAAACGCAATGAACATATTCAACAGACAAAAGATAATCCATTAACTAGATGGAAAGTTCAAGAATATGAAAATGTTATACCTCAAGAAAGTTATCTAAATCAAATGCATCAATTCATCAACAAGGATAAAGATTGGAAAGTCATCGATTACACAGAGCGTGAGCATGCTTTTGAAAAAATGTACTTACATTTAATAGATAGACTTGAGCAAGTTATAAAAAAAGTCGAACAACAAACGACTAAAGTTAACGGTAAGTTCACATCAAGCTTCACGACTTCTTTATTTGATAATAATCTTGAGAAAGTAGACAAAAAAACGTATAAAAATCTCATTGTTGAATTGCAACAGAGAATGAGAGAAATCCAATTTGCTTTATATGAAAGAAAGATTCCTCTTGTTTTGGTTTTCGAAGGTATGGATGCTGCCGGTAAAGGTGGCAATATTAAACGTATTAGAGAAAAACTAGATCCAACAGGGTATGAAGTGAATGGTATTAGTGCACCTACGGATGTCGAACTTAATCATCATTATTTGTGGAGATTTGCTAAAAAGATGCCAAAATCAGGTCATATAGAAATATTTGATCGTAGTTGGTATGGTCGTGTACTAGTTGAACGTGTAGAAGGTTTTGCAAGCCAAAATGAATGGCAACGTGCATCTGATGAAATTAATCAATTTGAAAAGATGTGGACAGATGAAGGTACAATCATTTTAAAATTCTTCTTGAGCTTAGATAAAGATGAGCAGCTAAAACGTTTTAAAGACCGTGAAAATAATCCTGATAAACAATGGAAGATTACTGAAGAAGATTGGCGTAATAGAGAAAAATGGGATGAATATTTAGAAGCAAGTCAAGATATGATTGAATCTACAAACACTTCATATGCCCCTTGGTATATTGTCCCGGCAGATCATAAAAAAACGGGTCGGATTGAAGTACTTAAAACAATTATTAGGAAATGTGAAGAAGTACTATGGGGAGTTAAAACGTATTAATTTCAAATAAAAATCTCGGGAGTGAGACCGTGGATAAAGCATTATTCATTGGTCTGACTCTCTTTTTTAATATAATGAAATGTTTATGAATGAAAATACTGTGTTTCTTCTATTATATATTCTAAAAGGATAACTCACCTATATAGAAAAAGGTAACGTCGTTTAATACAAAAGATATTTTGAGTTCCAAATTGATACATAGCGTTATATTTTGTTTATTAAAGAATAAAAGTTAAAAAGTAATCTCATTAAAATGAACAAATCTTCATAAAAAATGATAATACTTAGAATCAAATAGTTAGAATTATTTCATTTATGTAACAACATTGCAATCTGTAATTTTACAGATAACTTAATATAATGGTATTTCAGCTTGAAACACGATGTAATTACTTAAATTAAGATGGAATATGAAACTAATATTAAGAAATTATATGTTACAAACTGAAATATATCTGTTTTAAGATTACAAAAGAGTGTTGATATTGTAACCTTTTGTAAGGAACGTGTAATATACAAAGGCGATTTTTATGATATAGTGGGTAACGTCAAAAGTTAACAAAAAACATTTTCAATATAGCACAACGAATTTAAAACATTTAAATAACAAAACAAACAAATTTTAAATTTATATCTGGAGGATTTATATATCATGAAAAAAACAGTTATCGCTTCTACATTAGCAGTATCTTTAGGAATTGCAGGTTATGGTTTATCAGGACATGAAGCACACGCTTCAGAAACTACTAACGTTGATAAAGCACACTTAGTAGATTTAGCACAACATAATCCTGAAGAATTAAATGCTAAACCAGTTCAAGCTGGTGCTTACGATATTCATTTCGTAGACAATGGATACCAATACAACTTCACTTCAAATGGTTCTGAATGGTCATGGAGCTACACTGTAGCAGGTTCAGATGCTGATTATACAGAATCATCATCAAACCAAGAAGTAAGTGAAAATGCACAATCTAGTAACACAAATGTACAAGCTGTTTCAGCTCCAACTTCTTCAGAAAGTCGTAGCTACAGCACATCAACTACTTCATACTCAGCACCAAGCCATAACTACAGCTCTCACAGTAGTTCAGTAAGATTATCAAATGGTAATACTGCTGGTTCAGTAGGTTCATATGCTGCTGCTCAAATGGCTGCACGTACTGGTGTATCTGCTTCAACATGGGAACACATCATTGCTAGAGAATCAAATGGTCAATTACATGCACGTAATGCTTCAGGTGCAGCTGGATTATTCCAAACTATGCCAGGTTGGGGTTCAACTGGTTCAGTAAATGATCAAATCAATGCAGCTTATAAAGCATATAAAGCACAAGGTTTATCTGCTTGGGGTATGTAATCCAAATCTAATAATATAATTAGAAAAGTGGGACAACATTCGTTGTCCTCTCAGCAACGAGGACTAAAATTGACTCTCTTATATATAAGTAAGTTTTAATTTTAGTTATCGAGGCAATAAATTAAAAAGCCTAGGACACATCGCTTTGTGTTCTAGGCTCTTTTTTGTTTGAAAGTCTAATTAAAATGATTTATATAACTAAGTGATGTTAACAAAGTGAAAATATAACATCTAGACTGAAAAGTATAATAAAGTTAAATGATATTATGTTTGTATTTATTTAAAAGATATGGTTATATAAATGGTGTGTTTAATATCATATATAGATACATTTAAATTGCTTACCTACACAACTTATATGAAGATGTTTTAATAAATGTATGCCTATTTAATTTGTTAAAGTATAATATTTAAGTAGAAAGATGATATGTCAATGCAATTGAGGATGTAATTGTGATAATATTAAGAGCAAGTATTTTAAAAATTAAACGGAGTGTAATTGAATGAATGAGAACAATTATAGACGTCTCAACAAAACTTATAAACCGCACTATTTGCCTGGTTTAGATGGTTTAAGAGCTATAGCAGTTATTGGGATAATCATTTATCATTTAAACACGAAATGGTTATCTGGTGGATTCCTTGGAGTAGATACTTTTTTTGTCATTTCTGGTTATCTCATAACTAGTTTATTATTAAGTGAGTACTATAGAAATAATTCTATTAATTTAGTTAATTTTTGGCTTAGAAGATTTAAACGATTAATACCAGCAATGATGTTTGTTGTCACGGTTGTTTTAATATATACATTACTATTTAAACCTGAATTAATTATTAGTATAAAACATGATGCTATAGCAGCACTTTTCTATGTTTCGAACTGGTGGTATATCATACAAGACGTAGACTATTTTAATCAATTTGCTGTAGCGCCATTAAAGCATTTATGGTCATTAGCTATTGAAGAACAATTCTATCTATTCTTTCCATTTATACTTTTAGGGTTATTAAAGTTTTTCAAAAAGCGAACTACAATGATTATTCTATTAATCATCTCTTTATTATCATTAACTGCAATGATAACGATACATATGTATACAGGTAACAATTCTAGAGTTTATTTCGGAACTGACACACGTTTACAAACGTTGTTATTAGGATGCTTACTAGCATTTATTTGGCCACCGTTTTCTTTTAGAAAGGATATATCTAAAGGTGCTAAAGCAAGTATAAGTGCAATAGGCATAGTCGGAATGGCAGTGCTCATTTATTTGTTTGTAGTGGTTAGTGATCAAGATAAATGGATATATAGTGGAGGATTTTATGCTATCTCGTTCTTGACACTGTTTGTCATTGCAAGCGTTGTGCATCCATCAAGTGTCTTAAAGAAAATACTAAGTTTCAAGTTATTTATTTATATAGGCAAGAGATCGTATAGTTTATATTTATGGCACTATCCTATCATTATTTTTATGAATAGTTATTTCGTACAAGGTCAGATTCCTTGGTTTGTATATATTTGTGAAGTGATACTTATGTTTGTCATGGCTGAAGTATCTTATAAATTTATTGAAACGCCTATTAGAAAAAATGGATTCAAAGCATTCACAGTGATGCCGAAAAATTTAACAAGATTTTCAAGAACGATCATTGTATTAATCTTGCTTGTTCCTTCTGCACTCATAGTATTTGGTGCCTATGATAGTTTGGGTAAAGAGCATGATAAACAACAAGCTGCGAAACAAAAATCTTTTAAAACGAACCAGAAAGCAAAACCTAAAAAGCCAGATGAAAATAATCAAGATAAGTCTTCACAACAACATTTTAATCCTAAAGAAGCGTCTCCATTATTGCTGGGAGATTCAGTAATGGTAGATATCGGTCAGGTCTTTAGTGAAAAAGTGCCACATGCTAATATTGATGGAAAAGTTGGACGACAGTTAATTGAGGGCAAAGATTTAATCAATCAGAAGTACCAAGATTATACTAAAAAAGGTCAGAGTGTTGTGATAGAACTTGGTACGAACGGTGAGTTTACGAAAGATCAAATGAATGAATTAATTGATTCTTTAGGTGAAGCAGATATTTACTTAATTAAGGTAAGAGTACCGAGAGACTACGAGTCGACTAATAATAAAATTATGGAACAAGTAGCCAAGAAGCATAAAAATGTTCATATTGTTGATTGGTATAAAGCATCTGAGGGTCATTCTGAGTATTTTGCATATGATGGTATTCACTTGGAATACAGTGGTGTTAAAGCATTATCTAATGAAATCATTAAAAAAATGAAAGAAGTTAATGAAAAATAATGTTCAAAAATAAAAATAAGAGCGCTATATATCACTAGAAATTAGAATGAGATTCAATGTGTTTCCTTAGTCATGATTTAGTGAGATGACAAAAACAATTAAGTCAAAAAGGGTTATATGGTATTTATTATTATAGTTCACCATTGTGATGGGGTGGGATAACGAATTCGATACGAATTCTATCTCACCTCATTTTTTATCAATTTTATGAATAACCTTAGCGTTATCTAAGATTAAATTTACATCAAGTAAATATTCTTTATTGACTAAATATTTAAAAGAAAGACTAAACTCATCATAGTTAAAGTTGTAATAAGAGCAAAATTTATTATTACAAGAATATAACAATTCTAAAACGTTACATGAAATATTGTTAGTTACATGCTTTCGTTACGCTATTTACAGACTTCATTTAACAAAACAACTCTATGTAAACATTACAAAATGATAACACCGCACACAAACGTACATTTTTCTGATAAAGTAATGCTTGTCGTTAATAAAGAACGAAGCCAAGGATAACAAAGTAAATATTTTAGTCACATGACTATTCATTATATGAAATTAATTATTTAAATTTTTAGGAGGATATTTAACAATGAAAAAAATCGCTA
>NZ_KV838751.1:12715-14817 GCF_001838765.1 Staphylococcus sp. HMSC34G04 | reverse complement strand
AATAAACCAATATTTACACATCCTTAATCATTATCATATACCTTTGCTTTGATTTCACACTAAATTTCTAAAATATTATATGTTCAATTCATATATGTTGTAATCTTCCATTTTAAAAAAATACTGATACTCATTAATACAAACAAAGTCTTTTTGAGATATTATAAGTAGTGTGGGTATATATCTTTATCAATAAAAATTCATTTACCATATCTAAATTTTCTAATCAGTTTTTCTTTATTAATTTCAAATGTTATTTTGACATAATAGGGCATGATAAGCATACCTAATTCCATTATAATTTCAGCCCGTCTTCTCTAATATCATTCATTAAAACTGCTAAATAGAAATATACTCGTCCCATTATTATGTGTACGCCAAATAAAAAGAAGCAGCCTACCCAAATAACTATACTTTTACCTGAGTCACTAGGAGAAATAAATGAAATATATATCAAAGCAATAAATGATAATAATATTAAAAAAACTCCTGAAATTTTTAATACTATATATTGCTTATTTCCAAACATTTCAAATTCTGAATAGCAAAATATAAATAACCCTGTCATAGAAATTAGAATTATACTTGCAATTATAATCCAATATTTAAAAGCTTCTACGTCTACACCTGAGTAATAAAAAATATCAGCTGAACTTATCAAAAAAGGAATATTATATCCGGCTAAGATATTAATTAGCATATAGACACATACTCTTTTCTTATAGTTATTTCTATTAAAATCTGCCAATATTTTTCCTTTTTCTTGTAAATATAATATGAGCCATAAAAATAATGATATGGCTAAATATATTTTCATATAATTAGGGACTGTTCCCTCCATACCAATAAAGCAATATAAAAATATATAAAATGCAAATATTATAAAATTTACTAATGCAAAACCTATTAAATAAGAATTTTTAATATTGTTTATACTTAAAACTTGTAAATTTTCTTTATTCATTATACAAAACTCCTATGAAAATACAGTTTTTGTTTAATTAATATACTTGCTTTATAGCAGGCGATTGTTAAAGTATTTAGAATCTCCAAATATCTGGATAATTAAATGACCTCCATCATCATCTTGTAATTAGTATTCTCTTCCAACTGTTCATTGTTCATATGGATTACATGCGCCATTTTTAAGTAATCGATCTTCCACATATACCTCTTTAATTCAGTCTTTGTAATCCATCAAATACACATGTCCTTGCAGTGTTGTATATTTGATGTTTGTTTTGCCTTCACTCTAAAATACTTTATATGTAATTATTTTACATTGACTAATCATTCTCATATACATTTGTTTTAATTCTATACTACATTTCTAAAATATTATACGTTTAATTCATATATATTGTAATCTTTCATTTAAAAAATAAAAATTATATATTTATACTCACTAATACAAAAAAGTCTTTTTGAAATATTATAAGTAGTGTAGGTATATATTTTTATCAATAAAAATTCATTTACCGTATCTAAATTTTCTAATCAGTTTACTTCTTTATCAATTTCAAATGTTATTTTTACACAATAGGGCATGATAAACATAACTAATTCTATTATAATTTCAGCCCATCTTCACTAATGTCATAATTTAACAGACCTAAGTAAAAATATGTTCGTCCAATAAGCAAATGGCTACAAAATAACATTATCATTCCCATCCAAATCGTACTATTTTCTTCAGAATCAACAGGAAGAATTAATGATACATACAACAATAGTCCAAATGATAATAAAATAGTTAAAATTCCAATCATTCTAATAAAACTACCGTTTTGGATACCGAACATCTCAAATTCACCTAGACAAAATAAGAATAGACCTATAGCAGAGACTATTATGAGCCCACAAATTAACAACCAATATGTAAAAGTATCGTCTCTAGAATCTGCAAAATAAAAAGCATAAGCAGAACTAATTAAAAATGGAATGTTGTATCCTGAAAGTAAATTGATGCTCATATATGTTGCAACTCTGAACTTATAATTTTTCCGATTATAATTCTTAAAAATATACTCACGTTCTTGTAAATAAAGAATCAGCCATAATAATAATGACACTATTAAATATATTTTCATATATAATGGCAT
>NZ_KV838751.1:0-12615 GCF_001838765.1 Staphylococcus sp. HMSC34G04 | reverse complement strand
ATGTTGAATTGATTCTATTGATTTTTTTTGTAAATTTACCTCCATAATATACACCTTCCTTTTATCAATATAATATTATCACAACTTTTATTAAATATCGTTGCTATTAGATTAATTGTTTTTTTATCTATATTATCTATTGATATTTTTGGTATTGTTATATTTTCTAAAACCTTTCATTACATTATCGTTACTTATTATCTTTAAAGCATAGTAGTCTCTATTACTTTAAACCATAGCACAATAAACATTTTTAATATAGAATTTCTTATAAATTGTATCATTTGTTTTTCAAGATAGTTTTTTTGTTATTTTATTATTTTTAGATAGTTTGGTGTATAACAATTACTTTTTTAGTTGCTAAACTTATTCTTGATCTATTAGAAGATGAATTTTTCTTATATTATTTTTAAATTTTATGTTCATGATTACCAATATATACATTTTTTGTAGTTTTCATTCTAATTCACCAAATCGATATTTCGCTTTAATTGATTCTTTTTCAAAATTTTATGTTCAATAATTAATTGTATGTTTCAATATTTTCATTACTAGATAAAATGTTCTAATGTTAATTATGATTTAATCAAAATGAATAAATCGTAGCTGAAGTTATTGAAAAAGCTAGTAAAAACATACAAAATGTTGATAAATTGACTGAACAAGCTTGTAATAACTTTGTGGGTAAACATCAATCAGAAGTCGATAGCAATAACTCAAAAGTATCTGAATTAATAGACGAAATTGGTAAATTAAAAAAGCATCTTATTCAGTTAGAAGCGATGAATACGTCACTTAAACACCAATTCGCTAAAAATTAGTATTTTATTATTTGGGAATAACCAAATGATTAGTAGTTTAGAACAATAGAAAATATCAAAAAGTATATGGATGAAAATACAAATGATATTTCAAAAGATTTAACAGTTGATGGAACAACTACACTCTTAGAGGAATATGGTAAATATCTAGAAAATAATCCTGGACTAACGATTAATGGTAAAATGCTTAAAGATTAAGGTGTCGGTATTACAAGAGCTGTTATGTATGGTAGTAATGTAATGGGAGGCATTGGTTTTGGTACAGGGGTTTATTCAGACATTACACAGGATCATAAAACAGCCGGAGAAGTTGTGATGCATAATGGATTAACACTAGGTACAGGTGCTACTGCAACAGCTGGTTTGACAATAGCAGCTCTAGGATTGAACCCGGGAGGATGGGGTATTCTAGCTGGTATTGCTATTGGTAGTTTAGCTTCATATGGTACTGATTATTTGTACAAAAATAATATATTTGGATTAAAGGATGGAACAGACTGGATGGGTGAAAATGTATTAGACCCAGCATTTGATAGAGTGAAACATATTTACTCTATTGAAAAGGGAAAACTAGAAATTGGGAATATTTTAATCAGTGAAGGATACAATAAAGTGAAAAATCATGGTAAAAAAATAATGAAAGACGATATAGTCCCATCAGTTATGAACGGAATGAATGCTGGTATGTCTAAAGTTAATAAGATTAAAGGTAATACAGAATCAACCATAAAAGATTATCAGGTTAAAACAAACCAAACTATTAAAAAGACTAAAAAAACGATAAATCAAGTTTCTGATACAGTGAAAGATACATCTCATCATGTTAAGGAACACGTGGGACAGTCTATTAATAATGTGAGGAAAAGTTTGAATCCTATGAAAGGTTGGTAGATTGTTCGAAATAAGAAGGTGAAATGGAGAAATTTTAAATGTAAAAAATAAAAGTGAGGGATGACATTGTATATGAATGATTTAAAGGATAACAACAAATTCAGCGTGAACATGTATCAAATACATAAAAATCCTAGATATAAATTGATTGAATTAAACCAAAAGAAATACTTATAGATTTGGAAGCGAATTATTTCTTCTATTTGTTTCCTATGTTGAACTGGATATTAAAAAAAGATTTAATAGAAATTACAAATGATAAATTAAATGAAATTGAATATGACAACAAAACTAATAAAGAACGATCCCAAAATATAAGATGGATATCTGGTGGTGTAGGGGTTTTAATAGCTTTACTAATGAGACCTTTTATGGATTTACTAGATGTACCTTCTAATATATATATCAATATAATTATTTTTATAATCCTTGTGTTTTCTGTAATCTCAATTAGAATTTATTTAAGAAAAAAATGGGATTTAAAACTAAAAGAAAATAATCCTAGAATGAATTGTAAAATGAGACCAACTTTCAAGTACATGATTGTTGCTACCGGAGCATACTTATTGTTTTTAGTGTTGTCTATATTTATGTTTCCATTGATATTTTTAGAAAAAATCAATATATTAATGTGTCTATGCAGTCTAACTTTTTTCTTCTTTTTTTCTATAATGAATATAATTGCATTTGACAACGAAGAGGTAATTATAAGTAAGCTAAGTCAATCAGAGTAAATAATTATATCAACCTTAAATCAATTCAAAATATTCATACATAATGATAGAAGAGATAAAGTGACAATAATAAAAATATGTTAGAAAAAAGTAGGTCAATCAATTACTGCAGTTACTAATTCTTTGAATCCAATGAAAGCTTTTTAAAAATATTTTAAATTAGAAAGAATGTGATTCATCATCGATAAAATAACAATAGAAACTATCGAAAAAAATAGTAAATTTAAACTGATACATTATGAAAATAGATACTTTATTATTGATTTAAATCGAAATAAATTAACATATATATTCCCATTGTTGAATTATTTGATGAAACAAGTATTGATTGAGATTGATAAAAATGAAATTAGTAAAGTTAAGACTGACAGTTTGAAAAAAATAAGACCAAAAATGCGATTACTAGTTTGAGTATTGGTGCATCTGTACTTATAGGTTATTTAGTAAAATCTTTAGGTAATTATTTGGATTTTTCAACAACATATACATTAAACATTATATTAATTTTAATTGCGATTGTGCCTATATTGCTCATTAAAGGCGTTGTTAATAAAAATAAGAAGTTCAAATTACAATTATATTTAAAAAATGATACATTTAGAGCACACGTGTTACCAAACAATAAGGAAGTTGTGAAAAACATACTTTTAAACTTTATTGTTACTTTTTTATTTGTTGCTATGATTTGTGGGTTTATATTTCAAAAAGAATCTAATTTTATTTATTTGATAGCAATATCATTATTATTAGCAACAATCTTATTTCAAAATGTGTTGTTATACGCTCAAACAGAAATTTCAGGTAAAATTGGTAAGGTTAAAAGTAAACCTTAAATCAATTTAAAATGTTCTCAGACAAAGAAGGTGAAATAAAATGGAAACAATAGGAAGCATTATATATTTAAAAGAAGGTTCTCAAAAATTAATGATTATTAATCGTGGACCAATTGTAGAAATTGAGGGTCAAAAGTATTTGTTCGATTATTCAGCATGTAAATACCCAGTTGGTGTTGTAGAAGATCAAATATACTATTTCAATGAAGAGAATATTGATAACGTTATTTTTGAAGGCTATTCTGATCAAGATGAAACAAGATTTCAAGAATTATTTAAAGAGATGATGGATAATTTGGATGAAGATGTTCAACGTGGTACTTTTCAACAAAAAAGATAGTTACGGATTGATTTAACATAAGTCATGATTATCAGAAGTTATCTATTATCGAATATTCAGAGATGATATAATATATGAGTCGCCTATCTCTCAGGCGTCAATTGACGAAGAGAGGAGGTGCATTAATTGCTAATCATTTTCGTTCACATCACGACCACAGTCCTCAGTAGTTGTATTATTGCATTATTTACTCATTGGCTATGTAATTGCAATAATAAATAGGCAACCATAGACACACATAAAAATCCCCACACTATTGCAGTAGTGTGGGGGTTGGTGCATTAATTGCTAATCATTTTCATTATCTAGATTATAACACTGGTTAGTAGAGAAATGCAAAGATAGACAAATAATTAATGACTGAGGATAAAGATATGAAACAAACATACTTTCCTCATTTTGATACCATAGCCACCAAGTTTTTACTTGTGTTCTATTTCTAACATTTAATACTTTCAAAATTTCTTTTGTTGAAAATCCTGCTGCTTTCATTTCAACGGCTTTATACTTTGTTTCTACTGAATAAGAAGCTCTTTATTTTGGAGCAACAGGTGATTTAAGCTATCGAAAATTTTTCCCATCTATTTATAATTTGTTTCAAAAAGGATACTTTGAAAATTCACTAACAATTATTGGCAGTGGTTTAAATGAGTTAACTACTGATGAATTTAGAGAAAAAGTCAAAAATGCTATTCAAAATAATATTGAAAACTCAAAGGAAATTGGTGCGTTTTTAAAACGTTTATTTTATAAACAACAGGACGCTAATAGTAAAGATAGCTACCAAAAATTTTTGGAAATGAGTTTAGAACTAGATGATAAGTTTGACCTAAAAGAAAATCGATTGTTCTATCTTGCAATGTCCCCTAAATTTTTTGGAGTTGCAACAAACCACTTGAAAGAGTCTGGATTAACGAACGTAAAAGGGTTAATGCGAATAATTATAGAAAAACCATTTGGTGATGATTTAAAATCTGCAAAAAAATTAAATAATCAAATAAGAAAGTCTTTTAAAGAAGAAATATTTGGAATTGGTCACTATTTAGGTAAAGATATGATTCAAAATATTGAACGTCTACGATTTTGAAACACTATATTTGAACCATTTTGGAATAATAAGTATATTTCCAATATACAAGCAACTTCTTCAGAAACGATTAGTATAGAAGATCGTGGTGCTTACTACGAATCAAGCGGCGCCCTAAAATTCATGGTTCAAAATCATTTATTACAAATGGTTTAATTACTTGCAATAGAACCTCCAATTAGTAGAAAAAGTAGTGATATAAGAAAAGAAAAAGTTCAAGTCTTAAAATCCTTGAAATGTTTTAATCCAAATGAAATTAAAGAAAGTTTCGTACGTGGTCAATATGATGGGGGAATGATGAATAATGAGTTCGTTCCTGCATATAGAAATGAACCTAATGTAAATTCACAATCTAATACTGAAACTTTTGTGGCAGGTAAAATAGAAATTGAAAACTCTATATGGGCTAGTGTTACATTTTATATTCGTACAGAAAAAAGAATGAAAAAAATCTATCCAAATCGTTATAGAGTTTAAAAAATCCAATGCAATTTTATTATATTAATTGTGAACAGAATGCATCAAACTTATTAGTCATCAACGTACAACCTAATGAAGGATTTTCTTTATGTGTGAATGGTAAGAAAAGTAATCAAAATAATGAAATGCAAAAAGTGAAGCTTTCTTATACTATGCCGATTAAAGATAAAATGAACACAGTTGATGCATATGAAAATCTTATTTACGATACATTAATTGGAGAACAAACAAAATTTACGCATTGGGAAAAATTAAAAATTCTTGGAAATTTATTGATGATATTGAAAATGTATGGAAACAAGAACAGCCACAGTTTCCTAATTATGCCTCTGGATGCTATGGGCCTAAAGAAAGTGAAAAATTACTTAGTGAAGACGGATTGAATTGATGGAATAATTTGTAATATAAAAGACCTAAAGTTGTAGTGTTTTGAATGAGTAGTTAATCCTTAATTAATATGCAATAATCAATGTTATAAAGTTTATAAAGGGAGGACAATTAATGGATTTTATTAATATTACAGGTGCTTCACAAAATAACTTGAAAAACATAGATGTAAATATCCCAAAACACTTAGTAACGGTATTTACAGGTCGTTCTGGTTCAGGGAAATCATCTTTAGTGTTTAATACTGTTGCTGCGGAGTCTGAACAGCTACTAAATGAAAGTTATTCTAGTTATATTCAATTTCATTTAAATCAACAACCCAGACCGAAAGTAAAGAAAATTAAAAATCTTCCTGTAGCAATGACGATTAATCAGAAAAGATTCAATGGGAATTCTCGCTCCACGGTAGGAACAGTTTCGGATATATATGCCTCTGTTAGATTACTGTGGTCTAGAATAGGCGAACCGTTTGTTGGTTATTCAGATGCATATTCCTTCAATAGTCCTAAGGGCATGTGTAAAACTTGTGAGGGATTAGGATATATTGAAGACATTAACTTAGATGAATTGCTAGATTGGGATAAGTCTTTAAATGAAGGTGCAATAGACTTTCCTTCTTTTGGACCAGACAAAGAGCGTGGTAAAGCCTATCGAGATAGTGGTTTATTTGATAATAATAAAAAATTGAAAGATTATACAAAAGATGAATTAGAATTGTTTTTATATCAAGAGCCAATGACATTAAAAAATCCTCCTAAAGAATGGAGAAAGTCAGCTAAATATGTAGGACTAATACCTAGATTCAGTAGAATATTTTTAGGTGATAAAGAATTTAATAAGAAACGCTACGCCAAACATCTTAAAAATGTAGTAAATAATAAAATCTGTCCAACATGTAAAGGTCAACGTCTAAACTCGAAAATATTAAGTTCTAAAATTATGAGTAAAAATATTTCTGATTTCACACAAATGACAATTAAGGAAAATTTAGAGTTTCTTAATAAATTAGAGGATCCAACAGCCAAATATATTATTGATCCTCTCAAAAAGCAGTTAGAAGCACTAGAATATATTGGATTAAGTTATTTAACGCTTAACCGTGTAACAACGACATTATCAGGCGGTGAAGCGCAACGGCTTAAATTAATACGTCATTTAAATAGTTCTTTATCGGATTTAGTTTACATTATAGATGAACCAAGTGTTGGCTTGCATCCGGAAGATATAGCTAAAATCAATGAAATTTTAAAATCATTAAAAGAAAAAGGTAATACTGTGTTAATTGTTGAACATGATCCCGATGTCATTAAAGAAGGAGACTATATCATAGATATGGGGCCAGGTTCAGGAAAAAACGGCGGTGAAATCACATTTGAAGGAACATATAATGAATTACTATCTTCAAATACTTCGACAGGTAACGCATTACGTAACAAACATAATTTAAAAGAGAATATTCGTGAAGCTAACCACTTTTATAATATCGGTCCTGTGACACAAAACAATTTAAATAACGTAAAAACGTCTATACCTAAACACGTATTAACAGTCTTAACAGGTGTTGCTGGTTCAGGTAAGAGTACCCTTGTTAAAGCAGGTTTTGAAAATAATGACCATACAATCTTTATTGATCAAAAAGCAGTTCAAGGATCTAATAGATCTAATCTATTAACGTATTTAGGTGTTTTTGATAGTGTAAGAAGCTATTTCAGTAAAGAAACAGGCTTAAATAAAGCTATGTTTAGTTATAATTCAAAAGGTGCCTGTCCAAATTGTGGTGGAAAGGGCTATATTAAAACGGAACTTGCTTTTATGGGTGATTTTTCACAGACATGTGAAGTTTGTCATGGCAAACGTTATAAACAAGAAGTATTAGATGCTACCATAGACGGGTATTCAATTGCCGATGTTCTCAATTTGACGGTTGACGAAGGTATCATTTTCTTTGATAAAAAGAATGATATTAAGTCAAAATTACAATCTGTAAGTAAGACAGGTTTGAATTATATGTCACTAGGACAACCTTTATCCACTTTGTCTGGTGGAGAGATTCAACGCGTGAAACTAGGACAACATTTAGATGAAGAGATAAAGAATAGTATTTTTATTTTTGACGAACCAACTACAGGCCTACATGAATCGGATATCCCTATATTGATGGAGTGTTTTGATGAGTTAATTGATCAAAACAATACTGTTATTTTGATTGAACATAATTTATCGATTATGTGTGAAGCAGATTGGATCATCGATGTCGGCCCAGGCCCAGGGTTGGATGGCGGAAAGGTCCAATTTAGTGGAACACCTAAAAACTTCATTGATAGTTCAGAAACATTGACATCTAAACACTTGAAACGCTATATCAAACAGTAAAAATAGAAGAGTTGGATGAGTTTATATTTATTATATTCAATCAACTCTTTTCTCATCCTAGGTTCTTTCAATATAAAAATGTTGAACATCATAACAAGAAATTTTATACATCTAAAGATTTAGCTTTATCTGTTATTTGAGGAAAATGGAAAACACCTATCATATATCAGTTATTACAAACAGAAGTTTTACGACTTAGTGTTATTGAAAAATTGTTGCCTGAGATTAATTAAAGAATGCTTATTAGACAGCTTAGAGAATTAGAACATGATGAAATTATTGAAAGAATTGTCAATCCAGTAGTTCCACAAAAAGTTGAGTATAAGTTAACGAACATAGGAAAACACTAGATAAAGTAGTTTATGCAATTTGTGATTGGGGGGATGAATTTCTGGAAAAAATTTCTAAATATAAAAATGTTAAAATTTAAATATATATGTAAAAGACGCCTCAACTTTGAATGAGTTATTCAAAGTAAGGCGTCTTTATCTATATGTTATTGTGGTTTTAAAATGACTTTAACATTATTATCTTTTTTCTGATCAAAGATATCATAACTTCTTTTACATATTTTAAAGGCATAATATGAGTGATAATTTCTGTTGGATCAAAGACTTTATTTTAATCATGTCATAAAGTTTTGGCATCATATGAATAACTGGCGCTTGTCCACTTTTCACTTGAACATTTCTATTAAATATTAAGTCTAATTGGGAGTTATCAGCTGCAGTTCCATAGACACCTATCAATTGGATTGTTCCATATTTTCTCACTGATTCTGTTGCCGTAACAATTGGGCTGATATTTCCTCTCTGTATTGAATTTGAGCTAACTTCTAAGTCATCTTGAACTACTTGTTCATCTATTCCGACACAATCTATAACAACATCTGCACCACCGCGTGTTGTTTCATGTAATAGTTTTCCTACGTCATCTTCTTTTGAAAAATTATAAACCTCAGCACCGTTATATTTCTCGGTATGAGCTAATCTATGCTCAACATGGTCAATGGCAATGACACGTCTGGCACTTTTTAATTTTGCAAACCTTTGTGCTTTTTAGTAATTTAAACTGCTCAAATATCTATAACTAAACGAAGAAATAAAAATACCAAACTACATCCTATTGTATAGATTTTTTGCATTATATATTTAAAAGAAGGTTCTCAAAAATTAATGATTATTAATCGTGGACCAATTGTAGAAATTGAGGGTCAAAAGTATTTGTTCGATTATTCAGCATGTAAATACCCAGTTGGTGTTGTAGAAGATCAAATATACTATTTCAATGAAGAGAATATTGATAACGTTATTTTTGAAGGCTATTCTGATCAAGATGAAACAAGATTTCAAGAATTATTTAAAGAGATGATGGGTAATTTGGATGAAGATATTAAACGTGGGACTATTAAACAAAAAGATAGTTACGGATTGAGTTAACTTAAGTCATGTTTATCACAAGTTCCGTCATTATAAAAGGGGTATCAAGGATTTATATACATTTTACATTCATCTTTAATTACCGAATAATCGGTTTCCAAAACTTTTTTGAATGATTTTTGTTTATTATATCTTCTTTTTGATCATCATTTAATTTATCGCCTTATTGCAATTCATTATTTTGTTGTATGTACTTTTATTTATCTTTACTTACATCACTATACTGAGAAACTATTTTCTTCTTCTTCTCTATTAGAAATAATCTTTTTGAAATCTAAAATATCCATTGTTTCTGGAACTTAAATGTCTTGTCTCTTATTAGCAGAATAATTAAATTGTCTTTGTTCTTCTAATTTAGAGTCTAACGGTTACATTTTTTGTTAATTTTTAATGAAATACTTGATGTATTCAAGTAATTTTGATCTTTCTTATTTCATTTACTTTCTTAATATTATCGTTCCTTTAAAAATTTTACTATAAACACTGTTATTAAGGTATTTACCACCGATTTTTTAAAAGGTTATTAATACACTTAGAAAATTTTTTACAATCATAACTTCTTAGTTTAAGTAACTGTAATTCAATGGATTCACTTTTAGGTAGATTATGAATATAACCAATTTTAGACATAAAATTATATCTTTAGTATGATTAAGTAAATTTTGAAGTTATATATAGTACTAAAATCAAGATTGTTATTCTTGCTTTTTGAAATTTTAAAAGACATAAAATGACTTATGGAAAGTACATATGCTTGTAGATTCACAGATGGTATAATATTAGAGTCGCCTTAACTTCCATAGACGAAATTACTATGGAAGGAGGTGAGACCTATGGCAATTCTCTTTGTTAGTATAATTGCACCTGTGATTTCAGGATGCATTGTTGCGATTTTCACGTTTTGGCTAAACAATCGTAACAAGTAATAAGGCGACATAGCTGCACCAAAAAATCCCCTCACTATTTCCGGTAGTGAGGGGATTGGTGTACCTATGGAACTCTCTTTGTTAAATATAGTATAGCATCATATAGGGTAGGAATGCAAAGTATGGATTTTTACTAAAATAAAATAAGAATTATAAGAGCTAAAATCATTACAAGAATCCAATATAAAGAGAATTTAAAGTCACATAAACTTATGTTATGTCCAAAATCGTCCTTATTTTTGTTTATTTTATATGTATTTATGATTTCTGAAATAATTGTTTCATAATCGCTTCTCATAGATTTCACATCATTTTTTAAAGATGCTATTACAAATATAAGTGCAATTAGAGAACTGGAATAAATAATATTAAAGTCATTATTAAAAATATTTAGTGATTCTTCGCTTCGTTGGATTGTTATATAAAAGCCATAAATTGTTACAGGAATAAATACCATCATACTCATTAATTTTTTATTAAGTTCATTTTTTAATTCTATTTTTTGTTGAATAATTTCTATTTTATGATCTCTTATTATTTTGTTATATTCATAATATTTTTGCGATTTTTTTGAAGTATTAAATTATACATAACACTTAAGTCATGATGTATTTCTTTTTTCTTTATTTTTTCGTCATTAGACATCTTTTCAAATTTAGAAAAATAAATTTTTGCTACTTTATATTTTAAATCCACAATTTCTAGATTGTCGTTTTCAATATCTATCCAATCAAAAACATAAAAATATAATGAAGATACATTTGAGTTTAGAAAACCAATCTTATTCTTTTGGAACTTATCTTCTTCATTATCTGAATCGTGAAAGTATAATGTAATAATATCGTTATCAAGTGAAATTTTATCAGATAAAATAATTGCAGATTGCAAATTACGTAATTTTCTTATATTATTACATTCTTTTTCATGTGTTATATATATAGTTAGCATTTCATTGAAAAAGTAAGGATTAATTTGCAGAATATTGCTATTTATATTTCTGACAGTAATATCTTCAATATATTCTCCTGGTATCGTGTTATGTTTAATAAATACTTCAATTTTTTAAACAACTTTTTACTTTCTTCAAATATAAAAAAATCAGTCTTAGAATTTTCTAACTTACTAAATTTATTATAATAGTAATCATATACATCTTTAATACTTTCTGAGTGTTTAATTTTAGAATCATCATCAATAAATATTTCTGAACCTTGTAAATATAATTCATTTTCTTCTTCATTTGAAAGTTCTTTAGTAGAAAAAGCTTGTAAGTCTTCATTATAGAAATAATTATTTAAATCATTATCAAATTTTAAACTTTCATAATACCAATAATAACTCATTTATTAATCTCCTTCCTGCTGAATATCGGGAAGATCTGCTGTAATATTTGTTTCGAGACGTATTTTTAAGTACCTTCCATCATTAGAAACTTTCATTAGACCTGCTTTTGTTGCTTTACTGATATTATTAATATCTAAGCTGATTACGTCGTTAATTTTTATTTTTTTCTTTAAATATTTATCTACAACTTTTGGTTCTAAATTAAATTCTGCGTCTATGCGATTTAAGTGATCATCTTTAAATAGTTCATCTTTTTCAAAGTCTGTTTCAAAGTGTTGATTAATATGATCTCTTAATTTTATAAATGAAAATTCTCTATTATCACTTAAAAAATCAGTAGTAGATTGATTAAGATCACTTTCTGTTATATTAGGTAATTTATTAAACAGAGTATTTTCTTTTAAAGAGTCAATAATATCATTAGTATTTAATTCACTATCTCTCAATGGGTAAATTGATAAAAAGCCTTCACTCCAATATTTTGCTATCTTAGTTCCAGTATCATATATATCAATATCTAGTCTCTTTGTATTTCTGTTTTGAAAATCCATAACAGCAATTTTAAAATAATTTTTTTCAGCTCCATAAGTTGGTTTTTTAGAAAAATCATTTTTATCTATTGTGTTAATTTCTTCTAATTTCATAAGGGTCAGAGTGTTTTCAGTAACTTTAAAGATTAAAATACCGTTTTTTATTGTTTTATTTCGTCTTATATTTTTTTCTTTATCTTCAACCAGTTCTTCTTCTAATAACTTTTCAGCAAACCTATTACTTATATTATTTAAACTCTCAGAATTTTTTTCCATTGTATTGATTTCAGATAAAATGTGTTTAGGTTCTTCATCAGTATCAATGTAATACTTTCTATTTAAAGAGTCTTCCATAAAATCATCGAATAAGTCATTTAGATTATTTTTTTGCGTTTGAGTGGTTCTGTTGCAAAGTTGAATTTATAGTATA
>NZ_KV838750.1:0-365 GCF_001838765.1 Staphylococcus sp. HMSC34G04 | reverse complement strand
TCTTGACAGATTTCACTACCTGTACACTCAGTGATTGGTTTTTTAATGAAATCTCCTTTAACATCAGAGTATAATGCATATATCCATACACTTACTTGATCTTTAGGTTGCTCTTTAAATTGTTGTTGACGATTGACTGTAAAACTAAGTTGCCAACTTGAATCTGCTACCGTTACAATACCCCCAGTAACGGTACGTCCAGATAACACATCACGTTTACTTAATTTTTCAATATAAGAAATTACTTTTTTATTATTAGTTGTTGTGGTTGCAGATACGAGCCAACTTTTATCTGGAATGTGATCACAGAATTTTTCAGGTCTTCCAAATTCCGGACTTTGATTAGCTAAATTTTTCCATAATGT
>NZ_KV838749.1:0-3064 GCF_001838765.1 Staphylococcus sp. HMSC34G04 | reverse complement strand
TTTTTTAACTTTGCAACAGAACCTTTTAAAGTATCTCATTAAATCACTGTTTTCAATATGTTCAAAAATTTCAATATATGTTATATTAATAATAGATAGAAAAGATAAACCTTATTTATTATAGTCAGAACTTAATACCAATCACAGCTCCTTTCAAGATAGTCTCAACAATCTTGAATGTTCAAAGGTAGAATCATTGATTCTACCTTTTCTCTATATTTATTGACAGATAAGACAAAAAATCCTACATATAAGCAATATAATATAAAGATATAGAAAAATATTAATATATTAGGGTATGCTTATGCTAAACGTTCTCTATTTGTTCTGCTTCATGGGTTTTCGTATCTTATTAAATATGTTATTTTTTAGCATTTTACTCAATATATGTTCTTTTAATTATCACATGCTAGCTAGCACTTTTTATTTAATTTTCAACAAATTAAATGTTTGTTTTTTTAAAAATAAGGGGATTAAGTAAATAGGCTTATTAAGCCTTGTATACTGTCTCTTATCTTTATATACTTGGTTGGTACTTTTCAATGGTAACAACTTAAACTCAGTATTCTAACGTTATCTAGTAAATTAATCTGGATAACGTTTTTTAATTTAATTCTCTACCCTAACTTTGATTGAAAACCTTTATAAAGTCAGTGTTGCTAACCTGATAAAAACAAAGAACGAACGCTCATTTACTAGCATCCGTTCTTTTTATTTAGATTATAGGCTATACTCTGTAAATATCTTCAATTATATATTTAAGCTTCTTAAATGATTTATTGTTGATCAATATCTATGCATGTTAAAAATTATTTTAGGAAAGATTTGGATTCATAGGGGACACCATTAGTATAGTCGTAAAACCCTTTGCCAACACCTATGCCTAATTCATTGTTATTTACTTTTTCTTTTAAAATGTCTAAAATTCTTTTATCTATTGGGCTTTGAGTTCGTTTATATGAATCTAATGCAATATTATAAGCAGTATTTAAACCAACTATATCAAGAATAGCAAAAGGTCCCTTTTTAGATTGAGTAGCAATCATCCAGGCCTTATCAATCATTTTAAAGTCAGTTATACCCAGTGCTAATAAACGTTGTGCTGCTGTTAATAAAGGAACTAATAACGTATTGAGAATGTAACCTGGCTGTTCTTTCTTTATTGGTAACACAGTAAGGTTGATATCATGAGCAAAAGCCAATATCTTATTAAAAGTTTCTTCTGACGTTTCATGAGCTACCATTACTTCACCAGTATTATTAATCCACACATGATTGGCGAAATGTAACGCAGCAAATTTTTTAGGACGTCCTGTGTATGCTTCAAAATCACTAGGTCTTAATGTTGATGAATTAGTTACAACATATGTTTTTTCTGGCATCACTTGTGCTAATTGTTTATAGAATTTTTCTTTCACCTCATGATTTTCAGGTACCACCTCTATAATTAAGTCTGAATTGTTAGTAGCTTCAAACAGGTTTGAATAATAATTAATATTGTGTGCTATCGAATTGACTTCATTTTTTGACACTCCCATATCTTTTTCATATTGAACTTTTATATTATCTATACGCTCTTTGGCTTTATTTAGTGCATTTTCATTAATATCATATAAGTTAACTTCAAATCCCCCGGAAGCAACTTGAAAAGCAACTTGACTACCAAGCACGCCACCACCAGCAATCGTTATATTTTTAAACCCATGTGTAAGATTTTGAATATATGTTGGAGCATCAAAAAAATTGTTTTTCTCGAAAATTGGATTAGGATACTTATAAAAGCCTTGCCCACTTAACTTACCTAGTTTTCCATCTTTAATCATAGCATTTACGATATCAATATAATTTTGCTTCCACATATCTTTGTTCGTTTCATTTTTTAATTTTAAAATATCGAGTGTTGTATCTAGACCTATAATATCTTGTAATCCGAAAGGCCCTTGTAAATCGCCTGTTGCTTTCATCCAAGTTTTATCAATTGTAATAACATCTGCGACATCATTTCCTATCAAATAGCTTGCTGCACTGATAAATGGTACCAATAATGAATTTAATATTGAATAAGGTTCATTTTGACGAACAGGTATCGTTATCATTTTTATAGATTCTAAAAAATGAAGGACTCTATCATATGCAGATAAATCTGTACCTGGTGTTCCTATCACTTCAACGATATTACGTAACCATGGTTCACTTAAAAAGTTTACTGCAATACATTTATCTTTATGATTGATAGTATTTAAGACATCACTTGATAATAAATTAGAATGTGTCGTTGCAAAAATTGTTTCATGATTAGCTTTTTTATCTATTTCTTGGTAAAAATTATTTTGACTACCTTTGCTTTCTGACATAGATTCAATTACTAAATCAGCATCTTTGATTCCTTCATCAATAGAATGTACGAATGTAATCATGTTGTAGGCTTCATCTATGTGTGACTGAGTTGCTTTTAATTCATCCTTATAATAACTTTTTAAAATGTTTAAATATCTTTTAATAGATTGAATATCTTTAGGATTCGTTTCATAAAGTGCTACATCAAAACCAGAGAAAGCAATTTGAAAAGAGATTTGACTTCCTTTTGTTCCCCCATCAACAATCATGATTTTTTTGAAACTCATCATTAACTCCCCCTTAATTAAATCTATAAAGCAATAATATACTCTTTTGTTTACAAATTACAACTATATAACCTAAAAAAACAAAAATTACAAAATAGAATTAAAAAGGTAAAATGTATTATTTTTTGAAATTTAATTTCCATAAGCGTATACTAAAAGTGTAAGGAGTTGGAATATTGAGAAAATTCACTTATTAATAGGGTGGTGTTTTTTATGTACTATACTAATAGTAATTATGAAGCTTTTGCACGTCCGAAAAAACCTGAAAATGTTGATAAAAAATCAGCATATTTAATTGGATCAGGTTTAGCTTCGCTAGCAGCAGCATGTTTTTTAATTCGTGACGGTCAAATGAAAGGTAAAAATATCCATATTTTAGAAGAATTAGACATCTCAGGGGGAAGTTTAGACGGTATTAATATGGAGCATCATGGCTTTGT
>NZ_KV838748.1:55117-58705 GCF_001838765.1 Staphylococcus sp. HMSC34G04 | reverse complement strand
TATACTATAAATTCAACTTTGCAACAGAACCCATTTTGATAGGTATGGGTTAATAATCATCTGTAAATCATTGTTAAGTACCGTTGTTATAGAGTCATTATTCATAAAATCATCATAGATTTTATCAAGTATTTCCTCATCATCGATGGCTGTGAAATGGTGAACTAGACCTTTTAATATCGAAATATAATTCTGTGAGGCTAAACAACTAGTAACTGTTCGCCAATCTGATTGTGTAGTGTCATGGTTCATATATAATCCTCCTTTTATTTCAATGTCCATTTTTGACGTGCTTTAGGGTTAAGTGGATGCATGATTTCATTTGTTGCTGGATTAATAAGCTTTTTGACTTTCTTTTTGTGAGGTTTTAACATTTCTAACACTTGTTCAACACGTTCAATAACAACAGGCCGCTTCGCATAAGCTCCATAGGCTAGAATGACTGTGTCACTTTCGCTAATCGCTTTCATCAAGTGGATATCTGTGTGCTCGTCATAAGGCTCTTTGATATGTTTAAGGTTTTCTGGAGTTTTAATATTTGAAAATAGATTTACAAGATATACAGCGCCATATTGTTCAGAATTCGCTAATTGGTTGAGAATGAGAACAGTTGTAAGATCGAGTGATAATACACCATCTAAATGAGGATACATCGTTATCACTGTACATGCGGGTTTCTTTTCATTCCAAGTCTTTTTGAGTAAGTAGCGGTGTTGTTCATCATCGCTAAATATAGCTTCTGTGTGTGTCGTACTTTTTATTGTATTCATATTTGTTACTCCTTTTAGTATTCTTCTGGTAAAAGCATCACATAATAAAAAGCGTCCACGTCATCTTCACGAATGACGTAGACTTTTTAGGTAATGTATTTTTATTTTTTACATAGTTTGCATAGTGATATTCCAATTTGTATGTGGGCTATTCTTGTTAGCTTATTTTTAGAATTTTATTGTACTACAGATGTTGCAATGTCTCGATTTAACTATTTATTGTAAATATTTAAAAAACTTTAAATTTATATAGTGTTTTAAGGTCAAATAAATTAGAATATTTGTATTAATAATAATTAAAAATAAAGAGCGCAATTTAATGGAATGTTTAGCTTGTGGGGGGGTAATGTAAATCGGGATGATAAATTCTGCCAATATCGTGGTCATGAAATTGTAAATGAGAGTGACAAGTTTTGCACTAATTGTGGCATAGACGGTCTTTGTAGTCGAGAGTAAAATAAACAATCAACAAGCGACGCCAAAAGAAAAACAGTTCAACAAATCAATTGAATGGTAAAGTTCAAAATGATATTTATAAGACTACTGACAGTCTAAATTCTGTTGAAAATAACAAAAAATAAAGAAAGTAAAATGACTTTAAAGGAACTTTAGTATTGTTTATAAGGACGAACTACATAAATAGCAAAGTAATTTACAATGGTAAATACACTTTGCTATTTTAAATTTTTTAAATGTCAAAATTTAATTTTGGAAGCCGTTTTGTTTTAATAGATGGAATGGATAATTAAAAAATCGCATCACTATCTGATACGCAGAAGGGTATCGTAAGTGATGCGGTTTTATTTATTAATTATAAAGTGAAAAATTAAATTTGAATTACATCTTAAGTATTTATTGTTTGGTAATATGAAAGAGTAATATATAGAAATTTAAGAATTTGATTTATATAGTGTTTTCAAATATACGATAAATAGAAAGATGTGAATATATGAAACATTCTAAAAAGTTACTTTTATGTATCAGTTTTTTATTAATAACGTTTTTTATTAGTGGATGTGGATTTATGAATAAAGACGATAGTAAAGAAACGGAAATCAAAAAAAGTTTTAATAAAACGTTAAGTATGTATCCTATTAAAAACTTAGAAGATTTATACGATAAAGAAGGATATCGAGATGAAGAATTTGATAAGGATGATAAAGGAACATGGTTACTTCACTCGGAAATGGCTATACAACGTAAGGGAGAAGATTTAGAAACTAGAGGTATGGTGTTAAAAATAAATAGAAATACACAAACATCTAAAGGTGATTATATAACCAATAAAATTACATACGATAATAAAGGAAGACCTCAAAGTAATAAGAAAAAATATCCAGTCAAAATGGAAAACAATAAAATAATCCCTATTAAAAAAATTGAAGATAGTAAGATAAAGAGAGAAATAGATGAATTTAAATTCTTCGCTCAATATGCAAATTTTAAAGAATTAAAAGATTATAAGAATGGAAATATATCATACAATCCCAATGTACCTAGTTACTCAGCAGAATATGATTTAGAAAATACCGATTATAATGTAAAACAATTAAGGGAAAGATATGATATTCCAACGAAACAAGCACCAAAATTATTATTGAAAGGTACAGGTGACTTAAAAGGTTCTTCAATTGGTACGAAAGATGTAGAATTTACCTTTGTTAAAGGCAAGCAAGAGAACATTTATTTTTCTGATAGTATGAACTTTATGCCAAGCGAGGATGATTAGATATGTAATTAATATAAATAAAAAAGGATATTTGTTTTAATATTTATTGTATAACAATTAAATGTAATATTTTTATATATTTAAATAAATAGTAATCAAGGAAGTGTTATTAATGGCAACTATAGGTTTTGAAGAAAAGTTATGGCAAGCTGACGATAAATTAAGAGGAAATATGGATGCTGATGAGTATAAAAATATAGCTTTGGGTTTAATCTTTTTAAAGTATATATCAGATTGTTTCGAAGAAAAGTATGAATAATTGAAGCAAGATTTTTGTAATATTTAAAGGTTGATTCTATTTTTAGGTTTCTTAGTTTTAGTTGTTATTTTGGTAGTATCAATTAACTATAATAATTGATGGTTGATAAATCTAAAAGTAGTTTCACTATCAAATTCAGTTACAAAAGTATGTATTCCAAAAAATAGATTTTCGTTTCTTATGATATGCAATTAATCCGACAAAAAATTAAGTATAATGAAAAATTGTAAGTTTCATGCGGTTCCTCATCTTAATTTCTATGAAATGAGGTACGACCTGAGGAGTAGGTTTACTGAGAAATAATGTATTTACGCTGGGGCTTCAAGTCCAATTTAGTTTTTACATTTCATACTTGCACATTATCAAACAAAATCAATTATTAAAATAGATGTTTAAGTATTTTTCTTCTTGTAGTGAGGGAACGTCTAATTTTTATTCGAAATATAAAAAGAAATGAAAGGTTAAATTAATATTAATTTTATTAAATGAATAGGCTAAACCATCTTAAATGTAGTATACTATTAATATAAATGTAATTATTATAAAATTTGTCAAAAAAAGTGACATATCATATAATCTTGTACTAGTGATTGTCATATTTTTTGACAGCAAAAATGATGCTTGAAATATAGTTGTGATGGCATTTGTTAAAGTATCGGATCGATACCCACCCCGAAGAAAAGGGGACGAGAACTCTATCGTATTCCCTTTAGTTTCATCATTATTTGCGATCGATACCCACCCCGAAGAAAAGGGGACGAGAACCTCTTCTTCAGTTTCTAAAGTTAAAGCTACATCATGATCGATACCCACCCCGAAGAAAAGGGGAC
>NZ_KV838748.1:42652-55017 GCF_001838765.1 Staphylococcus sp. HMSC34G04 | reverse complement strand
TACCCACCCCGAAGAAAAGGGGACGAGAACCAATAAATCCATTTTCTAATACATAATAATTTTTTGATCGATACCCACCCCGAAGAAAAGGGGACGAGAACTAGTACGGTCGTGAACATTTTTTCTTGATTCTCTGATCGATAGCCACCCCGAAGAAAAGGGGGCAGAGTGTAAATCTAACAACACTCTAAAAAATTGTAGATTTTGAATAAAATACGCATTGATTAATTTCTAGGGGATGGAAAAATGAAAGATGTTATTTATGTAGAAAATCATTACTTTGTTACTGCGAAGGAAAATAGCATTAAATTTAGAAATGTCATAGATAAAAGTGAAAAATTTTATTTGTTTGAAGAAATTGAAGCTATTATTTTTGATCATTATAAAAGCTATTTTTCACATAAATTGGTAATTAAATGTATAGAGAATGATATTGCGATTATATTTTGTGACAAAAAGCATTCTCCAGTTACACAGCTCATTTCTTCATATGGCATGGTTAATCGTCTTAAAAGAATTCAAAGTCAATTTCAGTTATCGGGAAGAACAAAAGATAGAATTTGGAAAAAGATTGTTATAAATAAAATTTTTAACCAAACACGATGTCTTGAAAATAATTTACATAATGAAAATGTTAAGCTGATGTTAGGTTTTGCAAAAGAAGTGAGTTCAGGAGACAAAAGTAATAAAGAAGCACATGCTACTCGTATTTATTTTAAAGATTTATTTGGCAAATAATTTAAACGTGGACGCTATAATGATGTTATCAATTCAGGATTGAATTATGGTTATTCAATTCTCAGATCTTTTATCAACAAAGAGTTAGCTATTCATGGATTTGAAATGAGCCTAGGTATTAAACATCAGTCAAAAGAAAATCCATTTAATTTAGCAGATGATATCATTGAAGTTTTTCGTCCTTTTGTAGATAATATAGTGTACGAGATAGTTTTTAAGAAAAATATTGATACATTTGATATAAACGAAAAGAAATTATTATTAAATGTTTTGTATGAAAGGTGCATTATAGATAAAAAAGTAGTGCGATTACTTGATAGTGTGAAGATAGTTATTCAATCGCTAATTAGATGTTATGAAGAAAATACACCTACTTATTTATTACTACCTAAGATGATAGAGGTGGGAAACTAATGTATTTGTTAGTTAGTTTTGATTTACCTCGAGATACTAAACTAGAACGTCGAATTGCTAGTAAATATCGTCTTAGATTAATAGAACTTGGATTTAGTATGAAGCAATTTAGTTTATACGAGAGATATGTCAGTAATGTTCAAAAGAAAGATAAAATCTTAGAAATATTAAAGCAGGAAATACCTGATACTGGAAGTATTACCTTATACATATTGCCTGATGAAGTGAATAGTAATCAGATTACTATATTAGGAAAAGAAGTAAAGCTTGCTGTCAACAAAGAACCAAAACTAATCTTTATATAAATGGAGGTTAAAATGAATAAAAAAAATATATTAATGTATGGCTCTTTATTACATGATATAGGGAAAATTATATATCGAAGTGGTGATCATACATTTTCAAGAGGTACGCATTCAAAATTAGGTCATCAATTTTTGTCCCAATTTTCAGAATTTAAAGACAACGAAGTGCTTGATAACGTTGCTTATCATCATTACAAAGAACTCGCAAAAGCTAATTTAGATAATGATAATACAGCTTATATTACCTATATTGCGGATAATATTGCGAGTGGTATTGATAGAAGAGATATTATAGAAGAAGGCGATGAAGAATACGAAAAACAACTATTTAATTTTGATAAATATACACCGCTATATAGTGTGTTTAATATTGTGAATTCTGAAAAATTGAAACAAACAAACGGGAAGTTTAAATTTTCTAATGAAAGTAATATTGAATATCCTAAAACTGAAAACATTCAATATTCAAGTGGAAATTATACAACATTAATGAAAGATATGAGTCATGATTTAGAGCACAAATTAAGTATTAAAGAAGGTACATTTCCTTCATTATTACAATGGACGGAAAGTCTATGGCAATATGTACCTAGTTCGACAAATAAAAACCAATTAATTGATATTTCTCTTTATGATCATAGTCGTATTACATGTGCCATCGCCAGTTGTATATTTGATTATTTAAATGAAAATAACATACATAATTACAAAGATGAATTGTTCTCAAAGTATGAAAATACCAAATCATTTTATCAAAAAGAAGCTTTTTTACTACTTAGTATGGATATGAGTGGTATTCAAGATTTTATTTACAATATAAGCGGTTCTAAAGCATTAAAGAGTCTAAGATCTCGTAGTTTTTATTTAGAACTCATGCTTGAAGTAATCGTTGATCAATTATTAGAAAGATTAGAATTAGCACGAGCAAATCTTTTGTATACAGGTGGTGGCCATGCTTATTTATTAGTGTCTAATACTGATAAAGTGAAGAAAAAAATAACTCAATTTAATAATGAATTAAAAAAATGGTTTATGTCAGAATTTACTACAGATCTTTCATTATCAATGGCTTTTGAAAAATGTAGTGGCGATGATTTAATGAATACAAGTGGTAATTATAGAACTATTTGGCGTAATGTTAGCAGCAAACTTTCTGATATTAAAGCGCATAAATATTCCGCGGAAGATATATTAAAATTAAATCATTTTCATTCGTATGGAGATCGGGAATGTAAAGAATGTTTAAGAAGTGACATAGATATTAATGATGATGGACTATGTAGTATATGTGAAGGAATTATTAATATATCAAATGATTTAAGAGATAAATCATTCTTTGTACTGTCAGAAACTGGAAAATTAAAAATGCCATTCAATAAATTTATATCGGTTATTGATTATGAAGAGGCAGAAATGTTAGTACAAAATAATAATCAAGTTCGTATTTACAGTAAAAATAAACCATATATAGGCATAGGAATATCAACAAATTTATGGATGTGTGATTACGACTATGCTAGTCAAAATCAAGATATGAGAGAAAAAGGTATTGGAAGTTATGTAGATAGAGAAGAAGGGGTTAAGCGTTTAGGCGTGGTACGTGCCGATATAGATAATCTCGGTGCTACATTTATATCTGGAATTCCAGAAAAATATAATTCAATTTCAAGAACAGCTACATTGTCTCGTCAATTATCATTATTTTTTAAATACGAATTAAATCATTTATTAGAAAATTATCAAATTACTGCTATATATTCAGGCGGTGACGATTTATTTTTAATCGGTGCATGGGATGACATTATAGAAGCAAGCATTTATATAAATGACAAATTTAAAGAGTTTACTCTTGATAAACTAACATTGTCTGCCGGGGTTGGAATGTTTAGTGGTAAGTACCCAGTTTCTAAAATGGCTTTTGAGACAGGACGACTTGAAGAAGCGGCTAAGACTGGTGAAAAAAATCAGATATCTCTTTGGTTACAAGAAAAAGTATATAACTGGGATGAGTTTAAAAAGAATATCTTAGAAGAAAAACTTCTCGTTTTACAACAGGGGTTTTCTCAAACAGATGAACACGGGAAAGCCTTCATTTATAAAATGCTCGCTTTACTGAGAAATAATGAAGCTATTAATATTGCTCGTTTAGCTTACTTATTAGCAAGAAGCAAGATGAATGAGGATTTTACGTCTAAAATTTTTAATTGGGCTCAAAACGACAAAGATAAAAATCAATTAATTACAGCGTTAGAGTATTATATTTATCAAATAAGGGAGGCTGATTGAGTATGATATTAGCTAAAACTAAAAGTGGTAAAACGATAGATTTGACTTTTGCACATGAGGTCGTAAAAAGTAATGTAAAAAATGTTAAAGATAGAAAAGGCAAAGAAAAACAAGTTTTATTTAACGGGCTTACAACAAGCAAGTTAAGAAATTTAATGGAGCAGGTAAATAGACTTTATACTATTGCATTTAATTCGAATGAGGATCAATTGAATGAAGAATTCATTGATGAATTAGAATATTTAAAAATTAAATTTTATTATGAAGCAGGACGAGAAAAAAGCGTTGATGAATTTTTAAAAAAAACATTGATGTTTCCAATTATTGATAGAGTGATAAAAAAAGAATCAAAAAAATTTTTCTTAGATTATTGTAAATACTTTGAAGCTTTAGTTGCATACGCTAAATATTATCAAAAGGAGGATTAATATGTATTCAAAAATTAAAATTTCAGGAACAATTGAAGTAGTTACTGGTTTACACATCGGCGGAGGCGGTGAATCTAGTATGATTGGAGCAATTGATTCTCCTGTAGTTAGAGATTTGCAAACCAAATTACCTATCATACCTGGCAGTTCAATCAAAGGAAAAATGAGAAATTTATTAGCAAAACATTTTGGCTTGAAAATGAAACAAGAGAGTCATAACCAAGATGATGAACGTGTATTAAGATTATTTGGCTCAAGTGAAAAAGGAAATATCCAAAGAGCTCGTCTACAAATTTCTGATGCATTCTTTTCTGAAAAGACAAAAGAGCATTTTGCGCAAAATGATATTGCCTATACAGAAACGAAATTTGAGAATACAATTAATCGTTTAACTGCAGTTGCAAACCCAAGACAAATTGAAAGAGTAACAAGAGGATCTGAGTTTGACTTTGTATTTATTTACAATGTCGATGAAGAGTCGCAAGTTGAGGATGATTTTGAGAATATTGAAAAAGCGATTCACTTATTAGAGAATGACTATCTTGGTGGCGGCGGAACTAGAGGTAACGGACGTATTCAATTTAAAGATACAAATATCGAGACAGTTGTTGGAGAATACGATAGTACAAATCTTAAAATTAAGTAGGTGAATGACATTGGCAACAAAAGTATTTAAACTTTCTTTTAAGACTCCTGTTCATTTTGGAAAAAAACGGTTGTCAGATGGTGAAATGACAATCACTGCTGATACTTTGTTTAGTGCTTTATTTATTGAAACACTTCAATTGGGTAAAGATACCGATTGGTTATTAAATGATTTAATCATTAGTGATACATTTCCTTATGAGAATGAGCTTTATTATCTTCCTAAACCTTTGATAAAAATTGACTCTAAAGAAGAAGATAACCATAAAGCATTTAAAAAGTTAAAATATGTTCCGGTTCATCACTATAATCAATATTTAAATGGAGAGTTAAGCGCTGAAGATGCGACAGATTTAAATGATATTTTTAATATTGGGTATTTTTCTCTACAAACAAAGGTTTCATTAATAGCACAAGAAACTGATTCAAGTGCTGATAGTGAACCTTATTCAGTGGGAACATTTACTTTTGAACCTGAAGCGGGTTTATATTTTATTGCAAAAGGATCAGAAGAAACGCTTGACCATTTAAATAATATTATGACTGCATTACAGTATTCAGGTTTAGGTGGTAAACGTAATGCAGGATACGGACAATTTGAATATGAAATAATAAATAATCAACAACTATCTAAGTTACTGAATCAAAATGGAAAACATTCTATTCTTTTATCAACGGCAATGGCTAAAAAAGAAGAGATAGAGAGTGCTTTAAAAGAGGCGAGATACATTTTAACTAAACGTTCTGGTTTCGTACAATCAACGAATTATTCTGAAATGCTAGTTAAAAAAAGTGATTTCTATAGCTTTTCTTCGGGTTCAGTTTTTAAAAATATCTTTAATGGTGATATTTTTAATGTTGGCCATAATGGTAAACACCCAGTCTATCGCTATGCAAAACCTTTATGGTTGGAGGTATAAGTATGACAATAAAAAATTATGAAGTCGTTATTAAAACTTTAGGTCCAATTCATATTGGTAGTGGTCAAGTTATGAAGAAGCAAGATTACATTTATGACTTTTATAATTCTAAAGTTTATATGATTAATGGAAATAAACTAGTTAAATTTTTAAAAAGAAAAAATTTACTTTATACATATCAAAACTTTTTGAGATACCCACCAAAAAATCCAAGAGAAAATGGACTTAAAGACTATTTAGACGCTCAAAATGTTAAGCAAAGTGAATGGGAAGCATTTGTGAGTTATTCTGAAAAGGTCAATCAAGGTAAGAAATATGGTAACACACGTCCTAAACCGCTAAATGATTTACACTTAATGGTAAGAGACGGTCAAAATAAAGTGTATCTTCCAGGTAGTTCAATCAAAGGTGCTATCAAAACAACTCTCGTGTCAAAATATAATAATGAAAAAAACAAAGACATTTATAGCAAAATTAAAGTCAGCGATTCAAAACCTATTGATGAAAGTAATTTAGCGATTTATCAAAAAATAGACATTAATAAAAGTGAAAAATCAATGCCTTTATATAGAGAGTGCATAGATGTAAATACCGAAATAAAATTTAAGTTAACAATTGAAGATGAAATTTATTCTATTAATGAAATTGAACAAAGTATCCAAGATTTTTACAAAAACTATTATGATAAATGGTTAGTCGGATTCAAAGAAACAAAAGGTGGAAGACGATTTGCATTAGAGGGCGGTATACCAGATGTCCTAAATCAGAATATTTTGTTCTTAGGTGCTGGGACAGGATTTGTTAGTAAAACAACACACTATCAATTAAAAAATCGAAAACAAGCTAAACAAGATTCTTTTGAGATTTTAACTAAAAAATTCCGAGGAACTTATGGGAAAATGAAGGAAATACCTTCTAACGTACCAGTTGCTTTAAAAGGAACAACTAATCAAAGTCGTCATACTTCATATCAGCAAGGAATGTGTAAAGTGAGTTTTCAAGAGTTAAATAATGAGGTGCTATAATGAAAATATTATTTAGTCCAATAGGTAATTCAGATCCATGGAGAAATGATAGAGATGGTGCGATGCTTCATATCGTGCGTCATTATAATTTAGATAAGGTTGTATTATATTTTACTAGAACTATTTGGGAAGGAAATGAAAATAGAAAAGGCCATAAAATTTACGAATGGGAAAAAATTATCCAAACTGTTTCTCCAAATACTGAAGTAGAAATCATTATTGAAAATGTAGACAATGCTCAAGATTATGATGTCTTCAAGGAGAAATTTCATAAGTATTTAAAAATAATTGAAGATAGCTATGAAGATTGTGAAATAATTTTGAATGTCACTAGTGGTACACCCCAAATGGAATCAACATTATGTTTAGAATATATCGTCTATCCTGAAAATAAGAAGTGTGTACAAGTGAGCACGCCAACTAAGGATAGTAATGCAGGTATCGAATATTCAAATCCTAAAGATAAAGTAGAAGAATTTGAAATAGTCAATGAAGTAGAAAAGAAATCTGAAAAACGTTGTAAAGAAATAAACATTTTAAGCTTTAGAGAAGCAATGATTAGATCTCAAATTCTCGGTTTAATAGATAATTATGATTATGAAGGTGCTCTTAATTTAGTAAGTAATCAAAAATCTTTTCGCAATGGGAAATTATTAAGAAAAAAACTACTATCATTAACAAAACAAATTAAAACACATGAAGTTTTTCCAGAAATTAATGAGAAGTACAGAGATGATGCTTTAAAAAAATCACTATTTCATTATTTACTGTTAAATATGAGATATAATCGTCTTGATGTAGCTGAAACGTTAATTAGAGTAAAATCTATTGCTGAGTTTATACTTAAAACATACATTGAGATTCATTGGCCTACTTTAATAATTGAAAAAGATGGTAAACCTTATCTAAATGATGAAGATAATTTATCTTTTGTTTATAAATATAATCTGTTATTAGAAAAAAGAAAACAAAATTTTGATGTTTCAAGAATTTTGGGACTTCCTGCATTCATTGATATACTCACAATTTTAGAACCTAATTCTCAACTATTAAAAGAAGTCAATGCAGTAAACGATATAAATGGTTTAAGAAATTCCATAGCCCATAATTTAGATACATTAAATTTGGATAAAAATAAAAATTATAAGAAAATAATGTTATCTGTTGAAGCGATAAAGAATATGTTACACATCTCATTTCCTGAGATAGAGGAAGAAGACTATAATTATTTTGAAGAAAAAAATAAGGAATTTAAAGAGCTATTATGATAAATAAAATTACAGTAGAGTTAGACTTGCCAGAAAGTATTCGGTTTCAATATTTAGGAAGTGTTTTACATGGTGTGTTAATGGATTATCTATCTGATGATATTGCTGACCAATTACATCATGAATTTGCTTATAGCCCATTGAAACAAAGAATATATCATAAAAATAAAAAAATCATTTGGGAAATTGTATGTATGTCAGATAATTTATTTAAAGAGGTTGTTAAACTATTTAGTTCTAAAAATAGTTTGCTTTTGAAATATTATCAAACAAATATTGACATTCAATCATTTCAAATTGAGAAGATAAATGTTCAGAACATGATGAACCAACTGTTACAAGTAGAAGATCTAAGTCGTTATGTACGTCTTAATATACAAACACCTATGTCTTTTAAATATCAGAACAGTTACATGATTTTTCCTGATGTTAAACGTTTTTTTAGAAGTATTATGATACAATTTGACGCGTTTTTTGAAGAATATAGAATGTACGACAAAGAAACATTAAATTTTCTAGAAAAGAATGTTAATATTGTTGACTACAAATTGAAAAGTACACGTTTTAACTTGGAAAAAGTTAAAATTCCTTCATTTACAGGAGAAATAGTATTTAAAATTAAAGGACCCTTACCTTTTCTACAGTTAACTCATTTTTTATTAAAGTTTGGCGAATTTTCAGGTTCAGGTATAAAAACAAGCTTAGGTATGGGAAAATATAGTATAATTTAATTAAGACATAGTTAAAATTTAGTTGTCAAAAAATGTGACATTTAGCGTCTATAGTAAAGGTGATTTGTCACTATTTTTGACAGCAAATTTTGTCTTCGAACTATTGGTGTGATTGGCTTTAAAGAACTATGATTCGATAACCACCCCGCCGAAAAGGGGACGAGAACTTGATTGAGCATTTTACGCTTTTGGGTGCTTTTATTTATTCGATAACCACCCCGCATAAAAGGGGACGAGAACACAAATTCAAATTCCTCAGGTGCTTCAAATTCAAATGGATTCGATAACCACCCCGCCGAAAAAGGGACGAGAACCCCGTTTAACCAGTACTCGTATACCTTATCTAGATATTCGATAACCCCCCGCATAAAAGGGGACGAGAACTCGCTGTCAGTTGGTAAGCTATTCATAGCTTCTTCATTATTTGATAACCCCCCGTAGAAAAGGGGACGAGTATTTTTAGCGTAGTAGCAAATATTAAAAAATATATTTGATTTGATAAACTATCATACGTATCTCAATATTATCAGGTATTCCTAGTTCTCAAGACATGAGTTTAGGAAGATGGGTATCTCTACCATTTTGTAATTTTTTATTAAATATATTTCTGGAAAGATTATTTTCATAGTGTTAAGTAGAGATTTGTAATCAAGATTTTTATAACAGTTGTACCATTTTTATAATTGATATTGTTTAGAATATTAAAGTTACTTTATTTGAAGTATCTGGAAGATGTGTAGGTAAATTGTTTAAATAATAACTTTAGATATTTCATTGGTTAATATCGAAACATTTTACTAATGATTAAGTTACTTTCCGAAAGATGAGGTAGTATATGAAGACTATAAAAATTTCACATGGGGGCTGTGTCGGCTGTTAGTCTATTTTACGTGAAAGATATCCTCAACTTTAGATAAGGTGTAAAGAAACGGGGATTAAATATATTATCAAAAATTGGCTAATTAATGATATTTAAAAATGAGGGGATAGAAAAATTATGATTGAACTTAACAAATTTATAAAAGTACCGGATTTAAATAAAACTAAAATAAAATTTAATATGAATGCAGGAAATGCTGAAATAAAAGCTTGGGATTTACTTTTTAAAGAAGATGAAACTGAATGGGAACAAATTAATGCATGGAAAACGAAACATCCAAATAACAATTTGAATCATGCAGATTACTTACTAGCTTTTGCTCAATATTATCCATATGGTCCAGAATATTTTATTTTTGGGGGATTATATAAAATCAAAAAGATTGAACCTGAAGTTTTTGATGAGGTAGGTTATGAATTAACTTTAATGGATGATTATAAGGAATACAGAAAAAGACTTATCGTTAAATTAAAAAAACCTATAGGTAGAGATTTATATAATAGATTATATAAAAATATTCAAGATACTTTAGAACCTGAAGTTTATGAAATTGCGCCTAATACTAAATTAGGACATTTTCCTGGTTATCAGAATGTAACGTTATCCCACCCACAAATGCAACAAATTATATCAAGAAATGAACCTAGTTGGAAACAAGCTTTAATGAATGTAAAAGGTGTTTATGTTATAACCGACTTAAGTAATGGCAAATTATACATAGGATCAGCATCAGGTAATACAGATGGAATATGGCAACGATGGTCGGACTATGCCAATATAGAAAATCTAACAGGTGGTAATAAATTATTAAATGAAATTAAATTAGATAAAGGAAAAGATTACATCATAAATAATTTTCAATATTCAATTTTAGAGATTTTTGATACAAAGACTAAAGCAAACACTATAATCAATAGAGAAAATTATTGGAAGAATGTATTTTGCACTAGAAAACATGGTATGAACTTTAACTAAGAAAAATACCAATTATTACATTGAAATATGGTGATGAAAATCATAAAGGTGAGTGTAAATCACTAGTAATTTTAATGTTATTAAAGAATTTATTATGAGAAGCATAATCAAATCCTTATTTATGATAGGTATACAAGAAAAAGGTTTTACTAAGTAATAAAATGACATTATTGAATATCTTTTTAGCAATATTACTGATAGGGTGAAGCGTATAATAAGTAAATATAATTGAGGAACCACGTAGTTATACAAAAAGATGACTATGTGGTTTTTATACTATATAAACGTAACAATAATATACAAAAAACAAATTAAAATGAATGGCTGTTTATTGTTTGATAATATAAAAGAGAGATTTGAATTATAACTTAATATTTATATGAAGAAAACATGATTTTAGAAAAGAATTCAAAAACAGAGAGATGTGAAAATGTGAAACATTCGAAAAAGTTACTTTTATGCATCAGTTTTTTATTAATAACGGTTTTTATTAGTGGATGTGGAAGTATGACAAAAGAAGATAATAAAGAAGAAAAAATTAAAAAGGGTTTTGAGAAAACATTAGGTATGTATCCTATCAAAAATCTTGAGGACCTATACGATAAAGAAGGTTATCGAGATGAAGAATTTGATGAGGGTGATAAAGGAACCTGGATATTGTATTCTGAAATGGTTATACAACGTAAAGGTGATGATCTTGTAACGAGAGGTATGATTTTGAAAGTAAATCGAAATACAAGGACATCAAAAGGAAATTATATAATAAATAAAATATCTACGGATAGTAAAGGGGTTAGTCGAAATACTCAAAAAAAATTCCCTGTAAAAATGGAAAATAATAAAATAATCCCTATTAAAAAAATTGAAGATAGTAAGATAAAGAGAGAAATAGATGAATTTAAATTCTTCGCTCAATATGCAAATTTTAACTCTTTAAAAGATTATAAAAATGGAGATATAGCAACCAATCCGAAAGTTCCTAGCTATTCAGCAGAGTATGATTTAGAAAATAGTGACTACAATGTAAAACAATTAAGAAAGAGATATGATATTCCTACCCAACAAGCACCTAAATTATTGTTGAAAGGTACAGGTGACTTAAAAGGTTCTTCTATTGGGTCTAAAGATATTGAATTTACTTTTATAGAAAAACCTAAAAAGAACATATATTTTTCTGACAGTTTAGACTATAAACCAAGTGAGGGTCATTAAATATGAGCTCAGCTGAATATAAAATAAAATCGAAAAGTATGACTAATTATTCAGAAGAAACTAGTTCAATTTCGAATATTAGTTATGAAATAGAAAATGCCAATAATAATGTTTTACCTAGAAATAGAATTATGGCCCAAACTGAGAAGTTGAAAGACGATAATAAATTTCCTTCTAACCTTGAATAGGTTGATAGTTACATAGATCCAAATACAAGAACCACATAGTTGTACAAAAAGATGACTATGTGGTTCTTATACTATATAAACATAACAAGAATATACAAAAACAAATTAAAATGAATGGGTGTTTATTGTTTGATAATATGAAATAGAGATTTGCATTATAACTCAATATTTATATGTATATACCATAATTAAAAAAAGAATTCAAAAACAGAGAGATGTGAAAATGTGAAACATTCGAAAAAGTTACTTTTATGCATCAGTTTTTTATTAATAACGATTTTTATTAGTGGATGTGGATTTATAAATAAAGACGATAGCAAAGAAACGGAAATCAAAAAAAGTTTTAATAA
>NZ_KV838748.1:38633-42552 GCF_001838765.1 Staphylococcus sp. HMSC34G04 | reverse complement strand
TAAGTATGTATCCTATTAAAAACTTAGAAGATCTATACGATAAAGAGGGGTATCGAGATGAAGAATTTAATAAAAATGACAAAGGAACATGGGTAATAACTTCTAGTATTAATATTCAACAAAAGGGGGAAGGTTTAAAAACTAGACGAATGGTTTTATTTATGAATCGAAATACAAGAACGTCCAAAGGTAAGTTCATGATAACTGAAGTAAAAGAAAAAAGTGATATAGGATTTCAGACTCGAAAGAAAGAATATCCAGTCAAATTGATTGATAATAAATTCATTCCATCTAAACAAATAAAAGATGAAAAAATAAAAAAAGAAATAGAAAACTTTAAGTTTTTCTCACAATATGGCAATTTTAAAGATTTAAAAGATTATAAAGACGGTGAGGTATCTTATAATCCTAATGCGCCTAATTATTCAGCTAAATATCAACTCAGTAATAATGATTATAATGTAAAACAAATAAGAAAAAGATATGATATTCCAACCGAACAAGCCCCTAAGTTGTTATTAAAAGGTACAGGTGATTTAAAAGGTTCATCCACAGGTTCTAAAAATATTGAATTTACTTTTGTAGAGAAAAAAGGAGAAAATATTTATTTTACTGACAGCGTTGAATACACTCCAAGTGGGGATGATAAATAATGAGTCAGACTGACTACCAAATAAAACAAAAGAATATAAAAAATAACACAGAAGAAACAAGCGCAGTATCTATGATTAGCTATGAAATAGAAAACGCTAATGACAATGGTTTAGATAACAGTAAAATTAAATCTCAAATAGATGAATTAAGATCAAAGAACAATTTTCCAAAAAATTTAGACTACGTAGACAGTTATACCGACCCGAAAACAGGAACTACAACAACAGCTTTTTTGAATAAAGATACAGGTAAACTTACTGTTGGTATGACAGGAACTAATGTTCATGGTAAACAAATAAAAGGGTACTTGCTAGCTTAGTTGATTCACAGGTCAAAGCATCTAAGCAAGATTATAAGGATACAGCCGAGACACTAAAAGATCTTAAATCAGATGCAAATATTGGAATGCGTTCAGTAACCAATAAAGATGCTCACTTTAAAAATACACAACAATTTATTGAAAAATTGCAGAAAGAGTATGATATAGATATAATTACAGGTCATTCTTTAGGAGGTAGAGATGCAATAATTATAGGCACAAGTAATGGTATTAAGAAAATTGTTGTCTATAATCCAGCTCCATTGGCAATAAAAGAAACCCGATTATTTAAAAAACCTTCATCATTGTTATTAAGTAGTTATTTTGATGCAAAAAAGATGATGAGGTAGATGAATTGTTGAAAAATTATGATGGAAATATTCTTAGAATTGTTTCAGATAAAGATGAGTTAAATAAAAGGGTTAAACATTATAATTATGTATTAGCAGGGGATGAGTTGATTCTAAAAAATGGCAAAGGCCATGCGATGGATGGTTTTATGTCATCAGATGAACAAAAAATAATAAGAAAAGTGATTAAAAAAATAGAAAAATATCAAGAGGCAAATGATAAAACATATATAAATGCGAAAAAGCAAACTGAAAATAAACTAGGAAAAGTTGATGAAGTTAGAGCAAATCTACTCCAAGCAAGTGGAGGAGCACTATCTTCTTCCCAACAAAAGTTATTAAAATATTTAACTGCACTTTCAATGGCTGAGGGACTAAATCAATTAGTTGAAGAAGAATTCCGACGTTTGAAAAAAATGTACAATGAGATGGATAAAAAATTTGAAAAAAACTGGGAAGAAGCTCAAGAATCTGGAAATGAGATAGGAAAACATCTTTCTAGTGACGAAGTATTAAGCGCTTTAGATGCTGGAAATGTTAATGAATATAAACTTGTTACTGCGCCTCAAAATGAAATTTCTATTAAATTACGTGAATTATCAAATATTTCTTCACAATATAGTATATATGTATCTAAAATCAAAAATAGTATCAATGAAATAGTGAATAAAGACCAAATGTTAGCCAGTCAAATAGGGAGCTTGATGTGATGTTTTCAAAGTATAAGAAGATAGAGGACTTAGAAGATGCCTACGACACAGAGAAAAAGAAAATTGATATTGAATTCCAAAACCTTAATGAACAAAGATATCAATTAAGAAGAGAAAATGACCAAAGTTACGAAGCGTTTTTATATTTAAAAAGTAAAATGAATTATAGTGACGATTCTAATACTAGAATGATGAATATTATTGATCAATGTGATCGAGAAATAAATGATTATATTCATCATAAAGAGAGAAAGTTGGAAAATTATAAATATGAAGTAAGAAAAGAATATTTAAAGCAAACTGAAAAGATAATGGAGGCTGAATAAAATATGTTAATGCCGAATCCTATCTTAGATGATGAAAGTATAGATAAAGTAAAAAAGGAAATAGAGAAAAAGAAAATTACCGGTGTAATTGCTCCAGAGCATTTTAAAAAGCACCATGATCATGAAAATGAGATGAAAGCTGAAGAAAAAGCACTGATAACACAAACAATGAAACATTGTCACGCTTTTAGCAAAAATTTTAAAAGTTCAGCTAAAGGCGATTGGGTAGATAGTGCAATCTCTGAATTGGATAAAATAAGTAATAATCTAAAGAATATTATGGACTAATTAATTTAGAAACGTATCAAAGTGATGCGTTTTTTATAATGTGCATTTTTGTAAAAGTATATATGGAGTAAAATCAGAAAGATGTGAGCTAATGCACTATCTAAAGAAAGTAACTATATACATAAGTTTATTAATTTTGGTGAGTGGTTGTGGAGACAGCAAAGAAACGGAAATCAAACAAAACTTTAATAAAATGTTAAATGTGTATCCAACTAAAAATCTAGAAGACTTTTATGATAAAGAGGGTTATCGTGATGAAGAGTTTGATAAGGATGACAAAGGAACATGGATTATTAGATCTGAAATGACAAAACAGCCAAAAGGTAAGATTATGACTTCAAAAGGTATGGTGTTACATATGAATAGAAATACTAGAAGTACAACTGGTTATTACGTTATTAGGAAAATTTCTGAAGATAATAAAAGTGAAATTGATGATGAAGAAAAGAAATATCCTATAAAGATGGTAAATAACAAGATAATTCCAACTCAAAAAATTAATGACAATAAATTGAAGAATGAAATAGAAAACTTTAAGTTCTTTGTACAATACGGAAGCTTTAAAAATTCAGATGATTATAAAGAAGGGGATATTGAATACAATCCTAATGCACCAAATTATTCTGCACAATATCATTTAAGTAATGATGACTATAATATTAAACAATTAAGAAAAAGATATGATATTAAAACGAAAAAAACTCCTAGATTATTAATGAGAGGCGCTGGAGATCCAAAAGGATCTTCTGTAGGTTATAAAAATCTTGAATTTACATTTGTTAAGAATAATGAGGAAAATATTTATTTTACCGATAGTATTAATTTTAATCCAAGCAAGGGTAAATCATTGTGAAACAACATGACTATTAAAATATGCGGTTATAAGAATCAGCATCCCTATTTTTCCAAATATAAAGATGAAAATACCCTCAATCATCTAAAAATTGTAATGTTAAAAGTGATGCTGAATAATTTGTCGTTAATCAGTAACTGCATAGGAACGTGGAAAGATTTAGAATACGCCATATCAGACTATGATCAAAATGAATTTATCGAATCCTTCGATATAAGCTATTCTATTAACACGAGTGGCCGTTTAGGCAAAGCAATAATGCTATACCATTCTAAAGTAGTTAATAAATGTCATTATTACGGTATTGAGAGATTGTCTTTAGAAATGATTACTAAAAATCATAAAACAACTTAGAAGAAAAATAATTGAGGAACCACGTAGTTATAAAAAAAGATGACTATGTGGTTTTTATACTATAT
>NZ_KV838748.1:38012-38533 GCF_001838765.1 Staphylococcus sp. HMSC34G04 | reverse complement strand
TACTTTTATGCATCAGTTTTTTATTAATAACGTTTTTTATTGGTGGATGTGGATTTATGAATAAAGACGATGGTAAAGAAACGGAAATCAAACAAAACTTTAATAAAATGTTAAACGTGTATCCCACTAAAAATCTAGAAAACTTTTATGATAAAGAGGGCTATCGAGATGAAGAGTTTGATAAGGATGACAAAGGAACATGGATAGTTCATTCTAAAATGGTTATTGAACCAAAAGGCAAAAACATGGAATCTAGAGGGATGGTTCTCTTTATCAATCGCAATACTAGAACATCAAAAGGCTATTTTATAGTCAATGAAATAGAAAAGGATAGAAAAGGAAGACCCATTAATAATAAAAAGAAATATCCTGTAAAAATGAAAAATAATAAAATTATTCCAACCAAACCAATATCTAATGATAAATTAAAAAAAGAAATTGAAAACTTTAAATTTTTTGTACAATATGGCAATTTTAAAGATATTAAAAATTATAAAGATGGTGACATTTCATACAATCCT
>NZ_KV838748.1:37261-37912 GCF_001838765.1 Staphylococcus sp. HMSC34G04 | reverse complement strand
TATTCTGCAAAATATCAATTGAGTAATAATGAATATAACGTACAACAATTAAGAAAAAGATATGACATCCCAACTAAAAAAGTACCTAAACTATTGTTGAAAGGTGATGGGGATTTAAAAGGTTCATCCGTAGGTTCTAAAAATCTAGAATTTACTTTTATAGAAAATAAAGAAGAGAATATCTATTTTACAGATTCTGTACTATTTAGCCCTAGCGAGGATAATGAATCATGAGCCAAACTGAATATAAAATAAAACCAAGCAATATAAAAAGTACCTCTGAAGAAACAAGTTATGAAATAGAATATGCGAATAATAAATGAGATGAAAGCTGTAGAAAAGCACTGCTAACATAAACAATGAGACACTACCACGCTTTCAGTAAAAATTTTAAAAGTTTAACTAAAGACGATTTGGTAGTTTTTAAAATCTTTGAATTGGATTCAATAAGTAATAATTTAAAGAATAATATGGACTAATTAATTTATAAGCGTATTAAAGTGATGCATTTTGTAAAAGTATAAATAAAGTAAAATCGGAAAGATGTGAGCCAATGCGTTATCTCAAGAAAGTAACGATATACATAAGTTTATTAATTTTGGTAAGTGGTTGTGGAAACGGTAAAGAAACGGAAATCAAACAAAACTTTAA
>NZ_KV838748.1:33151-37161 GCF_001838765.1 Staphylococcus sp. HMSC34G04 | reverse complement strand
AAAAATCTAGAAGACTTTTATGATAAAGAAGGCTATCGAGATGAAGAGTTTGATAAAAAGGATAAAGGGACATGGATAGTTGGATCTACCATGACAATTGAACCAAAAGGCAAGTACATGGAATCTAGAGGTATGTTTCTATATATTAATCGCAATACTAGAACAACTAAAGGTTATTATTATGTGAGGAAAACAACAGATGACAGTAAAGGTAGACTAAAAGATGATGAAAAGAGATATCCTGTAAAAATGGAACACAATAAAATTATTCCAACGAAGCCAATACCTAATGACAAACTAAAAAAAGAAATAGAAAACTTCAAATTTTTTGTACAATATGGAGATTTTAAAAACTTAAAGGATTATAAAGATGGTGACATTTCATACAATCCTAATGTACCTAGTTATTCTGCAAAATATCAATTGAGTAATAATGACTATAATGTAAAACAATTACGAAAAAGATATGATATTCCCACCAACCAAGCCCCTAAATTATTGTTAAAAGGAGATGGTGACTTAAAAGGCTCATCTATAGGTTCCAAAAGTTTAGAATTTACTTTTATAGAAAATAAAGAAGAGAATATCTTTTTTTCAGATGGTGTACAATTTACTCCTAGCGAGGATAGTGAGTCATGACCAAAACATTCATTCTTAACAGACTTTGTATTATATATGACTAGAAAGACACCTTAAGAAATATTATTCTGTGTTCCCATATTAAAGTGTACGGCTCTATTAACCGGAATATCACTACCAACTATATCCCCGATAACTGATTGCTTTAAAATGTTGATGTCGATAAATTCAAGTAAAAAATAAAATTTATTCAAAAAAGGTATCAAAGCTTGCTTAAAAATTGAGGAGTGTTAAAATTATAATTGAAAACGGTTCCAATGGATTGTTGTTTGCTATAGGTAGTTAATCATTGAATTAATTAACTATATCGAGTAATAAATGGGAGAGATAGAAATGAACGATACAGATAGAACACATAAGGAAAATAAGTTAGAACAAGATATTACACTACCTTATTTAAAAAAAGCAGTTATTTTTTCAATTACTTTTGGTTTCTTTGGTGTAAATATGGCTTTTGCACTTCAATCAGCAATGATGGGGAGAATATTCCAAACGTTAGGAGCTAATCCTAATAATTTAGGATGGTTTTTTATTTTGCCACCTTTAGTAGGAATGATTGTTCAACCCCTTATTGGATACTACTCTGACAGAACTTGGACTAGATTTGGACGTCGTATGCCGTATCTGTTGATAGCTGGTCCGATTGGAGCCATCGTATTAGTCTTATTACCTAATGCAGGCTCATTTAATTTTGGATATGCTTCACTCATGGCTTTATCCTTTGGTGCGGTGATGACTTTACTTATGGATTTGACTTCAAATGCATGTATGCAACCATACAAAATGATTATTGGCGATATGGTAAACGAAAAACAAAGAGATATGGCATGGTCTTGGCAACAAATTTTTTCAAATTTAGGTGGTATTATTGCTACGGTATTACCATTTTTATTAACAATGTTGGGAATGAGTAATGTAGCACCTAAAGGTGAAGTACCAATGACTGTAAAATTAGCTTATTATATTGCTGCAGCAGTATTATTAATTGCTTCTATATGGACAGTTATCTCTGTTAGGGAATATGAGCCTAAAACTTATAATTATTATCATGGAATCAATGAGAAGAATAGAAATAATAAATTAAACTTATTACAGTTATTAAAAAAAGCCCCTAAACAATTTTGGCAAATTAGTGTAGTTCAATTTTTTAACTGGTTTGCATTGATGTATCTTTGGACATATTCAACAGGTGCAATAGCAAAAAATGTTTGGAATGTGACAGACCCTTCTTCAGCCGGATATCAAGCAGCGGGAAATTGGTATGGCGTATTATACTGTATACAATTTTTGAGTTCAGTTATTTTTGGTTTTGTCATTGCAAGATCTAAACCATCCCAAAGAAAATTTTGGTATAGCTTTGGATTGCTTTTCGGTGGAATAGGTCTTATTTCAATATTCTTTATCCATAATCAATGGTTACTCATTTTTTCATTTATATTGATTGGTATTAATAATTTAACGATGAATACACAACCATTTACATTATTAACTGAAGCAATCGATGGAGAAAATTCGGGGGCATATTTAGGGTTATTTAATACAAGTATTTGTCTACCACAAATTGTAGCGTCTATAGTCAGTTTTGGACTGTATCCATTATTGGGAAGTTCAATGCCTGCGATGCTACTGCTTGCAGGAATCATGATGCTTTTAGGTGCAGTTTCAGTTAAATTTATTAATGCAAAATTTGAATAGACTAGTAAAGAAAAATTTAATGATATTAATAAGAGCGAAAATAGAGTGTTTTTCGCTCTTTTTTATAAAAAATTATTAGAAATGTGCATTAAACAAAGAAATGATGTATTAGTAATTAAAGTAGTTGAGATCTCACCATCATTGATAAGACTCTGAAATATCTTATCAATAATTTCTTCATTTTCATTGGCTGTGAAATGACGTATTAAACCTTTTATAAATGATAAAAATATTGTAACTTCAAACAACTGTGCACAAATCTGATTGTATTGATTGATGGTTTATAGCTAATATTTCTTTATTTAAAAATCCACCTCTGTCTCTCTTTAGCATTGAATGGATACATGACCTCATGCATTTCTGGGCTATTGAAAGTATTGTAATTAATAAATATAAAAAAACTTTATTTATTTTTTTTATATGGCACAAGTAAATGTAAAAGTGCGATAATTGGTAAAATTAAATTTATTTATGTAATATTATTGAAATATTGTAACATTAATGTAATAATGTGAACTGTAAGACAAATATGAGGAGGGTTTTTATGAAAAAAGTTCTAAATTTATTTTAGCTAGTAGTTTAATTTTGGGCTTTTCCGTAACGCCCGAATTATTTAATGTCACTCAAGCACATGCGCAAGAATCTGTGAAACCTTATTATAATTATAGTGGTTATACAGCACATCAAAGTAACTTTATTCTAGATAAGAATTTTAAAACATCTTTAAAAGCCGATAACTTCAAGATTAATGGTTACAAGATTACTCAAAACGAATCAGCTAAAAATGATAAAGATGTATATGATCAAACATATTACGGGGTTTCTAATCATAAAGCGAATGGTGTTTTCTTCTCATTAGACGGTAAGTCAGTGAGCGAAAAAGAATTATTGAATCATTACGGTGAACCAAAGTCTACATCTACATCAGCATGGGGTAAAGAACATGCGTATAAAATTGGAAATAAAGATGTAAGATTTTATGTTAATAAAAAAGGATATGTCATTAAAGGACAAATCATTAGTGAATAGAGTGGGGTATCAATAAAGGAAGACGAGGCTGGGACATAATTCCTAGCAAAATAGCCAGTAAATGAGTTTTTTATAAATTCATTTACTGGCTTCTTTAAATAATGATCTAAACAATTTGCTTTTCTAGACCTACTTTGAAATGTGTTATTTTCTTTAAGAATATTAATTAATATATGACTTGTGTTGCTAATGCTAACCTTGGTCAGAGTGTATTGTCATGCGATAGTTCAGATGAGATTGTTTAATTAAAACCTTGTTTTAAACATCGATGACAAGGTCTAATGTAGGACGTGGAGACATCATTTTCGGAATGATATAAACAAATCCATAAATTGAGATAAATCGAAAATCTTTATACCCTAGGGGGGTATATGTTATAGTGTAAGTAGCTTTACTATAACATTTTCATTGGGAGGGGTTAATTTGAATAATAATGGTGAAGAGCATAATCATCAAAATCACATGAATCATTCCAATCACATGCATCATGATAACCATGCCTCACATCATCATAGTGGCCATGCACATCATCATGGAAATTTTAAAGTTAAGTTTTTTGTTTCATTAATTTTTGCAATACCTATCATTCTTTTATCGCCAATGATGGGCGTTAAATTACCTTTTCAATTCACATTTCCAGGTTCTGA
>NZ_KV838748.1:19496-33051 GCF_001838765.1 Staphylococcus sp. HMSC34G04 | reverse complement strand
GTTTCATTAATTTTTGCAATACCTATCATTCTCTTATCGCCACTGATGGGTGTTAACTTACCTTTTCAATTCACATTTCCAGGTTCTGAATGGGTAGTGTTAATATTAAGTACAATTTTATTCTTTTATGGTGGTAAACCGTTCTTGTCTGGTGGTAAAGATGAAATTGCTACAAAAAAACCAGGCATGATGACCTTAGTTGCTCTAGGTATTTCAGTAGCTTATATTTATAGCTTGTATGCTTTTTATATGAATAACTTTAGTAGTGCAACTGGTCATACAATGGACTTTTTTTGGGAATTAGCAACCTTAATTTTAATTATGCTATTAGGACATTGGATAGAAATGAATGCTGTTGGAAATGCTGGAGATGCTTTAAAGAAAATGGCAGAACTATTACCTAATAGTGCTATTAAAGTTATGGATAATGGCCAACGCGAAGAAGTTAAAATATCAGACATCATGACTGATGATATCGTCGAAGTAAAAGCCGGAGAAAGCATTCCAACAGATGGTATTATCGTTCAAGGACAAACATCTATAGATGAATCCCTAGTCACTGGAGAATCTAAAAAAGTACAAAAAAATCAAAATGACAACGTCATCGGGGGTTCTATTAATGGGTCTGGAACAATACAAGTCAAGGTTACAGCTGTTGGAGAAGATGGATATCTTTCTCAAGTTATGGGACTTGTTAATCAAGCACAAAATGATAAATCTAGTGCTGAATTGTTATCTGATAAAGTGGCGGGTTATTTATTCTACTTTGCTGTAAGTGTTGGCGTGATTTCTTTTATTGTCTGGATGCTCATTCAAAATGATGTTGATTTTGCATTAGAACGTCTTGTAACTGTGTTAGTCATTGCTTGTCCACATGCTTTAGGCTTGGCAATACCTTTAGTCACTGCACGTTCTACTTCAATTGGTGCACATAATGGTTTAATTATTAAAAATAGAGAGTCTGTAGAAATAGCTCAACATATCGATTATGTAATGATGGATAAAACTGGTACTTTAACTGAGGGTAACTTTTCTGTGAATCATTATGAGAGCTTTAAAAATGATTTGAGTAATGATACAATATTAAGCCTTTTCGCCTCATTAGAAAGTCAATCTAATCACCCATTAGCTATAAGTATTGTTGATTTTGCGAAAAGTAAAAATGTTTCATTTACTAATCCACAAGACGTTAATAATATTCCAGGTGTCGGATTAGAAGGTCTAATTGATAATAAAACATATAAAATAACAAATGTCTCTTATCTTGATAAACATAAACTTAATTATGACGATGACTTGTTTACTAAATTAGCTCAACAAGGTAATTCAATCAGTTATTTAATTGAGGATCAACAAGTCATTGGCATGATTGCTCAAGGAGATCAAATTAAAGAAAGCTCAAAACAAATGGTAGCTGATTTACTATCAAGAAATATTACACCAGTCATGCTTACAGGTGACAATAATGAAGTGGCACACGCTGTCGCAAAAGAATTAGGTATTAGTGATGTTCACGCACAACTCATGCCAGAAGATAAGGAAAGCATTATAAAAGATTATCAAAGTGACGGTAATAAAGTCATGATGGTCGGAGACGGTATCAACGATGCGCCGAGTCTTATAAGAGCCGATATTGGTATAGCAATTGGTGCAGGAACGGATGTAGCAGTTGAGTCAGCTGATATTATACTCGTTAAAAGTAATCCATCAGATATTATCCATTTCTTTACCCTCTCAAATAATACTATGAGAAAAATGGTGCAAAACTTATGGTGGGGTGCAGGTTATAATATTGTTGCTGTACCTTTAGCAGCCGGTGTTTTAGCATTTATTGGCTTGATTTTATCACCTGCAATAGGGGCTATTTTAATGTCATTAAGTACGATTATCGTTGCAATTAATGCTTTTACATTAAAATTAAAATAAAAGATCGGAGTTTTATTATGATTAAAAAATTATTTTTTATGATATTAGGATCTTTACTAATATTATCAGCTTGCTCCAATAATGATGAAAAAGATAAAGATACTAAAGATCAAAAAAGTGAGACCCATATGAAGCATAATGACGAAAGTAAAGTTCCTGAAGATATGAAATCGACGAATGAAGGTGAATTTAAAGCGGGAGATAAAGTAACGATTACAGCAGGACATATGCCAGGTATGAAAGGTGCAGAAGCTACTGTAAAAGGTGCGTATAAAACATATGCCTATGTTGTAAGTTATAAACCCACAAATGGAAATGAAAAAGTAAACAATCATAAATGGGTCGTAAACGAAGAGATTAAAGATGCACCTAAAGATGGATTTAGTAAGGGCGATACTGTTAAATTAGAAGCAAGTCATATGTCTGGTATGAAAGGTGCTACAGCCAATATAGATAATGTGAAAAAGACTACTGTTTACGTGGTTGATTACAAATCCAAAGATAATGGTAAAATCATTAAAAATCATAAATGGATGACAGGAAATGAACTGGAAGCACGCTAAAAATCTAGTTCTAAATTGAGAAATAAAGAGATATAAAAAATATTCTCCTTAATCAATAATTTAAAAAACTTATTATTGTTAAGGAGGATATTTTTAGTGTGTAAATTAAAAAGAATTTTAGAAGAATAGCTTTTATCAAAAAAATGTTCATTATCTTATTAATTGAAATTATATAATTAAAAACCGCATCATTAACCGATACGTAGAAGCGTATCGTAAGTAAGGCGGTTTTTTAGCCGCTTCTCAAAGGGGCGGACGTATCATAACATATGAGATTTATGAGTATGGCAGTTATGTTTTTTGATCACATCAATAAACAAAAAAGGTATGCACTAAGTAAAATATTTATTAAATGATATAAAGAGAGGATACGTAAATAATTTTTAAATAGATATTTATCCAATAATATAAAAAGGGACTATAAGCTATATCTAATTACTTATAGTCCTTCTTCATTAGTATAAATATAATTATTAAGAAAGGTGGATATCTTTGTAACCTTCTTTTACATTAATAATGTTGTGATAACCTTTGTGTTCTAAAATACCAATAGCTATAGAACTTCTAATGCCAGACTGACAGTGTACATAAATAACATCGTTTTTATTGAAAGGTAAATCTGTTTCTAAAAGTTTGCCATGTGGTACATGAACCGCTTGAGATAAGTGGCCATTATTCCATTCATTATCATTTCGTACATCTAATATATGTGGTTCGTTACCTTTAATGTCTTCACTATGAATGGAACGTGATTGAATCTTAGATTGAGGTAATTGATATCCAGCAACATCATCGTAACCAATGAGTTGTAAGGCGTGTGTTGCTTTTGAAACAAGGTGATAGTCTCCAATCAAGTTAATTTCTTGATCATAGTTTAGATACCAGCCAATTTGATTGATGAAATTTTTATCATATGGAATATTGATTGTACCTTCAATATGTCCACCATGATAAGCCTCATTACTGCGGAGATCAAAAGTTAATCTGTTTGTACTTGTAGCTGGATAAACCGTATAAGGTTGATATAAATTCATACCGAATTGATTAATTTTTTTCATTTGTGCAAAATGATGTGGTGGTGCAGGTTGGTCAGAAATTAGTTTATCGATAAAGGTAGCTTCATTATTTTCAGAAAAAGCCCAGTTCGTTTGTTTTTCATAGCCAAGCGTAGATGTTGGAATAGCACCTAAAGATTTACCACAAGGACTACCAGCGCCATGGCCAGGCCAAATTTGAATGTAGTCTGGCAAGTCTTTAATACTTTCAATAGATTTAAACATTTGTTTAGCGCCTATTTCAGATGATCCTCCTACTTTAACAGCTTTTTCTAGTAAATCAGGTCTACCGATATCTCCTACAAAAATAAAATCACCACTGAATAGTCCCATTGGAACTTGTGCTCCAGCACCTTCGTCAGTAAGTAAAAAACTTATACTTTCTGGCGTGTGACCAGGTGTATGAAGCACTTTTAATTTTATATTTCCTACATAAATATCATCATTATGTTGAACAAAATGAGTGTGGTTAGGCATATTTTTATAACCTAACATGTCATCACTTTCGCCCGATACATAAATACTAGCATTTAACTTTATAGCAACATCTCTAATTCCTGAAGCAAAATCTGCATGTATATGTGTTTCAGCTGCATGAGTAATGGTTAAACCTTCTTCATCAGCAACTCGAATATATGAAGATAAGTCACGAATAGGATCAATAATCATGGCTTCTCCAGTTTTTTGACAACCGATTAAATAAGATGCTTGAGATAAGTGTTTATCATAAAATTGTTTAAAAAACATAATATCATTCCTTTTTAATTATATAAATAAATTGTGATTAGCTTGTTCTGTATATCCAATATATGCACCTACGCCACCGTATTCTACATCATCGCGTAGTTCTTCTTTTGTAATGCCCATAACATCCATGCTCATTGTACAAGCAATAAGTTTAACACCTTGTTCAACTGCTTGATTGATAAGAGAAGGTAAATCATCGACATTTTTCTTTTTCATGACATAACGCATCATTAAATTTCCTACACCAAACATATTCATTTTTGAAATAGGCATTTTAATTGGTGAATTTGGAAGCATGAAGTCAAAAAGTTTTGCGATACCTTTTTTCTTAATGCGTTGACTTTGAGTTTTTTTAAGTGCATTCAAGCCCCAAAATGTGCAAAAAATGGTTACATCTCTACCTGCGGCTTTAGCACCATTAGCAATAATCATTGCTGCAACTGCTTTATCTAGTTCGCCGTTAAATAAAACAATCGTTGTTCCATTTTTTGTGTGCGTCACTTCTATATTTTTATTTTCTTCTTTTTGAATAATAGCGCGAATTTCATTACCAGAATCATTGAGTCTAACAAGTGTGTGTCCAGTTTGTTTGACCCAACTTTTAATATCGTTTAAAAAACCGTGATCTGTCACAACAACTTCTATTTGATCACCAATAGCAATGTTTTTCATTTCTTTACTAATATTAACAATAGGTCCTGGGCACTGTAGATTACTATAATTAAACGTCTTACGATTGTGTTTGATTTGAATTTCTTTATCTTCTTTTAATTTAAATGATTCATTATTATGTTGCTGTTCGTAAGCCGTATAGCCTCCATCTAAATTCACCACATTGTATCCGCGTTGTGTAAGAAATTGACTTGCTTTTCTACTTCTATTACCGCTTTTGCAATAAATATAGTAAGTTTTATTGCGATCTTGTTTAAAATTTTCTATGTTTTCAACTGAATGTAATAAAGCATTTTTAATGTGTCCTAATTCATATTCTTCAGGCTGTCGAACGTCAATTAATTGACCCTTAGAACCCAATTCTTGTAATTCTTTTTTAGTGAAATCATTAATGTGTTTTGTTTTATATTGTGACATAATTGCCTCCTTTTAAATACCTATGGGGGTATGTTATAACGGATTAGACAGTTTGTCAAATACCCCATTAGGTATTTGACAAACTAAAATTTAATCAATATGATGTAATTATTAAAAATTAATATGGAGTGAAATATATTGGAATATAATAAAAAGATGATTAATCGTATTCATCGCATACAAGGACAACTTAATGGTGTCATTAAAATGATGGAGGAAGAAAAAAATTGTAAAGATGTCATTAGTCAATTAAGTGCATCTAAAAGTTCTATTCAACGTTTAATGGGTATTATCATTAGCGAGAACTTAGTAGAATGCGTCAAAATGTCTGAAGAAAATAGTGAAGATTCTCAGGCATTAATTAATGAAGCAGTTGAATTATTAATAAAAAGTAAATGATAATGGTGACTTCCATGATAATCATGTTACTCATTGGAATATTTGGAGGATTTATTTCAGGATTGGTTGGTATAGGGGGAGCAATTATCATTTATCCTATGCTTTTATTATTACCACCTTTGGTTGGTCTACCCACTTATAGTGCTTATATTGCTTCAGGATTAACCTCAAGTCAGGTGTTTTTCAGTACATTGAGTGGATCTTTTAAAGCATATAAAAACAAAGATTTTTCTAGAACGCTTGTACTTAATATGGGAAGTGGAATGATTATAGGTAGTATACTAGGTGCAATATTAGCGAATTTAATAAATGTACAGTTCGTTAATATGGTTTATATTATTATTGCATTATTAGCTCTTATTTTAATGTTTATTAAAGTCGTACCATCTACTAGTCATATTAAGTTTAATCGTCTACTTTTAATTACAATAGGTGGTATCATCGGTTTGGTATCTGGTATTGTAGGAGCTGGTGGAGCATTTATTATTATTCCAGTACTACTTGTTATATTTAAATTACCAATGAACACGGTGGTTACAAATAGTATTGTAATTGCGTTCATTTCTTCTATTGGAGCATTTATTATTAAATTATTACAGGGTTATATTCCTGTTAATAGTGCAATACCGTTAATTTTAGGTAGTATACTATTTACGCCTCTAGGTATGAAAATAGGACAAAAAATACCTGATTATATTCAAAAAATGATTGTAAGTATTTTAATCGTCATTGCAATCATTAAGTTGATTTTTTAAGAATATTATATGATAGAAAATCTATTAAAAGCGTCTCAATGATATTGAGACGCTTAAAATTTATCTAGCCTTAAATGATTCAATGGCTACTTTGATTTCATCTCTAACACGCTGGAATTCTGACCAAGGTTTGCCTGCAGGATCATCAAATCCCCAATGTTCCTTCTTTACATTAGGCGGCAATATAGGACAGTTTTGATCAGCATCACTACATAGAGTTACTACTAAATCGGATTGGTGTAATATTGTTTCGTCAATTAAATTAGAAGTATGGTTTGATATATCAATTCCAACTTCTTTCATCGCTTCAATTGCCTTTGGATTGACACCGTGTGCCTCAATACCGCCAGAATATACTTGCCATTCATCATCTAAGATGTTCTTACCCCAGCCTTCAGCCATTTGGCTACGGCATGAATTACCTGTACATATAAAATAAATTATTTTCTTTGTCATCATTGACACCTCTTTTTTAAAATATAATAAGTGTGAGATATAACCCTAACAGTGTGATAAATAATACCGGAATCGTTATAATAATACCGATTTTAAAGTATGTTCCCCAAGAAATTTTAACACCTTTTTGAGTAAGCACATGTAACCAGAGAAGTGTTGCTAACGAACCAATTGGTGTGATTTTAGGTCCTAAATCAGATCCGATAACATTTGCATAAATCATGCCTTCCTTGAGTATGCTTGTTGTTTGAGATTGACCAATCGCTATTGCATCTATTAAAACAGTTGGCATGTTGTTCATAATGGATGAAAGGAATGCGGATATAAAGCCCATGCCCATGATACTAGTAAATAAACCGTAACTTGAAATATTTGTTAGTACATCACCAAGAAGCGTTGTAATACCCACATTTTTTAGACCAAATACCACAAGATACATACCAATAGAGAATAAAACAATATTCCATGGTGCACCTTTAATTACTTGTTTCGTATGAACAGCCTTAGATTTACGTGCTAATAATACAAATATTAAAGCAATGATACCAGCAATAATTGATACTGGAATATTTATAAACTCACTTATTAAATAACCAACTAGCAATACAGTGAGTACAATCCACGAGATATTAAAAAGCTTTTTGTCCTTAATCGCTTCTTTTGGCTCTCTAATATTTACTGCATCAAATTTTCTTGGGATAGACTTTCTAAAATAAAGCCATAAGACAAGAATACTTGCGATTAAAGAGAATATATTAGGTATAATCATTTTACTGAAGTACTCAACAAATCCAATATCAAAGTAATCAGCAGAAACAATATTAACTAAATTACTAACAATTAATGGAAGAGACGTAGTATCTGCAATAAAACCACTAGCAATAATAAATGGGAATACCGCTTTTTTATCAAATCCTAAACTACGTACCATTGCTAAAACAATAGGTGTCAGTATTAAAGCTGCACCATCGTTCGCAAAGAAAGCTGCTACAATAGCGCCTAACAACATAATGTAAACAAACATTTTCAAGCCATTACCCTTTGATGCTCTCACCATATGTATAGCAGACCATTCAAAGAACCCAATTTCATCTAATATGAGTGAAATGAGAATAACTGCAACAAAAGTTAAGGTCGCATTCCAAACAATTCCAGTAACTTCTAGTACATCTGAAAAGCTTACAACGCCAGTGATTATAGCAATTACAGCACCAATTAATGCAGTAATACCAATATCTAGACCTTTAGGTTGCCATATGACAAAAATTAACGTTAATATAAAAATTGTGATTGCTAATATTGTCATTGTTAACATTCACCTTTCTCTACAGTTTCACATATACATGGGACAGTACTGGAACTCAATAGAGTGAGTCGTGATGTAATGTCATCTAATACAGCATGATTCAATTTATATAAATTTTTATTACCATCCTTTCTAGATGTAATTAAATTATTGTCTTTTAATACTTTCATATGATGACTTAATGTGGGTTGAGAAAAAGAAAAATGTTGTAATAAATCACAAGCGCATAATTCACCGCAAGATAACAAATCTAATATCTCAAGACGGCTACTATCAGCCATCACTTTCAAGTATTGCGATATTTCACTATAATTCAATTTTTTTCTCCCTTTCTACTTGGAATCTTTTATATCGTTAATAATTTTTATTGTCATTTGATAAATTACATACTTGCTTAACTCCTAAATTATTAACTGGTTTAAAGTAGACTCTATTTATCATATAGTTCTCATTATAATCAATAATATCAATATTCTAATACTCGATAAGGTATGACAAAGTAATTATCAAGACTTTCATTTTTAATCTTGTTTATCCAAAATGATTCATCTTCTTTTTTGTTACTAAAAAGGTCATCACGTTGATTTAGCGTAACTAACGATTGATTAACAACCCACCAATTATGGCCTATATTAGCTCTATTTAAATCTTCTACTAAACGTTTAGATTCTAAATAAGGTGTTTTTTCTGCTAATGTTACAATTATCATCTGTGTTAAATTTTTATTTTGAATTTTGGGTAATAATGTTTCAACATTACTGGTAGTTTGAGTTGATTTTTTCTTTAATTCTCTATGATGATTTTCACTAGAATCAAGTAACAGCAAGGTATGGCCTGTAGGAGCTGTATCTACAATTACGTAATCCATGTCGTCTTGATTCTCCATAATGTCACTAAAGGCTTTGAAAAATGCTATTTCTTCTGTACAAGGTGATTTTAAATCTTCCATAATATAATCAATATCGTCTTGTGGTGTATCATCATTCACTGTTGCTAGTACTTCTTTTTTATATTTTTCTAATGCTTGTTCTTCATCAATATAAGCAGTATTTAAATTACTTGTGGTTTCAACATTAATTTCTTTAGTAGGGTCAGTAGTTGCTAAAAGAACACGATGTCCTTTATTAGATAATGCTGTAGCTAATTGCGTTGCTACTGTCGTTTTACCAACGCCACCTTTTCCCATTGTAAATAAATATTGAACTTTACTATTTTCAATTTCATCTATTAATTTATTGAATTGCGGATGATCTTCAACAATAAAGTCATCATTTTCAATTAAGTTATCATCATTTAATAGATTAGTTAAACTTTCTATACCTTCTTCTTTCTGCTTTTTATATGGAACGTAATAAGCATGATTGTTATTTAACCATTCAGTAAAATGATTAATGTTTTTATCTTGTTCTGATTTCATCTGACTCGAAATTAAACCGTGACTTTCTTCTATATAGTTGTTAATGATTACTTTGAATTTAGAAATTGACAGTTGTTGTAATTCTTGTTGCGCTCTTTGAATTTCATATATAGAAGAGTGACTAGGTCTCGCAACTAACATCATGGTCGTATCATCTTGGTTACGTAGTTTTTCAAGTGCTGAATTATATTTAACTCTATTTTCATTTAAACCTGATAATTGACCTAAGCAAGAAGCGTCATTACTCGTTGTATTTAAATAATCTGTCCATGCAGAAGGTAATTCAAGCATTCTCAAGGTGTGACCTGTTGGAGCTGTATCAAATATAATGAAATCAAATTCTTGTTCTAAAGTTTTATCGGATAAAAAATTTGTAAATTCATTAAATGCTGCTACTTCAACTGTACATGAACCACTTAACTGTTCTTTCATCTCAGCAAGCACATCTTCTGGTAGAATACCCTCATAAGGTTCTATAGATTGTGCTTTATAATCGTCTGCAGCAGCAATCGGGTCAAAATTGGCTATAGAGAGATTAGGTATAGGTTGATATTTAGTTAATTTATTAGATAATTCCATTTGAAATACATCTTGTAAATTACTAGCTGGATCAGTACTTACTAAAGCTACTTTCTTTCCATTCTCTGCTAAGTTTAAAGCAGTAAAACTTGATATCGTTGTTTTGCCTACGCCACCTTTACCAGTAAAAAACAAATATTTTGTTAACTCAACGTTATCTAAATTCAATTTATTTAAGTACTTAACAGCATCCATCTCCACCACAGCATCCTCCATTTCTCATTTGATTAACTGTAATAATTTCATCGGCTTCTTCTTGGGTAATATAAGCGCCCGTTTTAGCTATATTGCCTTCTATAAAAGTGATTGGTAAAACTTCATCACCTTTTTCTTGAATTAAACGAATAACTTCTTTATTTTGAATAAATTCATTCGGATTATTGTTCATATTATAACGTTGAACTTCTATTTGATTTTGTTTTAAATATTCATTGATTTGATTCGCTTTTATTAGTGTTTCATCCGGTTCAGGACCACATACCCCAGTAGAACAGCACATAGCTTCTTCGTATATTTCAATATTTAACATTATACTCACCTCATTAATTAATTTACGATTATAGACTAACATCTATATAGATTGGTGTCTATGTTTTTATTTGAGTTTTAAAAATTTTACTAAATTTAATTCTTAATAATACAATTTATGAAGAAATTATTTTAGTATTTTTGTGAGCAATATCTAAGTTTATGTAAAATTATAGGTTTTCTTCTTGCGATAATATATATATTGATTTATATTTGATATATCAAGAAAAATTGATGTATTAAATGATATAAAACTACATTGACAATAAGAAAGTGTGATTGATTACGAGTAAACCATGCAAGTACTTTAACTTTTGGTTACTTTGTTAGTTATTTAAATCTTGTTATCCTATCAAGAGAAATCAATTTAAAAGAAGCTACAATATTATATGTAGAAGGAATTCTTTAAAGGTAATATTACTCAGTATGGCGAATCAACAAAAAATGACTATAAACAAGCAATTCAAGAATTGAAATAAAGATAATATAAACTCAATGAAATATTATAAAAAGGATGGTCTTTTATGGAAGTTATTAAAACAAAGACTGATATGAGTGAAGATCAACAGTTTGATTTTTATGAAAAGATGTTTAATGCACTTGCCGATAAAATCAGATTAAAAATACTAAATCAAATTAGCCAAAGCTCTAATAAATCATTATGTGTGTGTGATTTAGAAGGGTTATTAGATATAAAACAATCTAAACTTTCTTATCATTTAAAAAAATTAGTAGATGCAAATGTTCTTATTGCTGAAAAGCATGGCACATGGAATTATTATAAAATTAATGAGCAACAAATACAGGTTGTTTTAAATGAAGATACTTGTTGTAAGATACTTTAAGTATCTTTTTTAATGTAGTATTAATCAATTTTTTTTGGTTAATACATCAAGAAATATTGATTAATTAAATTTGGAGGCATTATACTCATGTTAGATTCAATTATGGAATTTATAAAAATATTTGTGATGTTGTTTTTTGAATTATTAACACTATTCATCATCGTGAGCTTTATTGTAAGTTTAATTCAACAAGTAGTTTCGGAAGAAAAAATCAAAAGATTTTTGAGCAAGCCTAATCAAGCAATTAGTTATGTATTGGGGATGGTGTTTGGTGCTATGACACCATTTTGTTCTTGTTCAACTATTCCAATACTTGCAGGTCTATTAAATTCTAAAGTTCCATTTGGTCCTGCAGTGAGTTTCTTGATTGCATCGCCATTAATGAATCCATTAATGATATTTATGTTATGGGCCTTATTAGGTTGGAAAGTTGCAATAGTTTATTTTATTGTACTAGCAATCTTTAGTATCTTAACAGGTTTTGTATTTTCAAAAATGAATTTAGCCGAAACTTATAAAGGTGTAAATGTTAAAGGCGATGGATTTTTTGCTAATAAAACGGAATCTCGTTTTAAACAAGCATTAAATGATGCGTGGGCATTTTTATATCCAATGCTTCCTTACCTATTTATTGGTGTATTTATTGGAGCGTTCATATATGGATTTGTACCCGAAACATTTATTACTAAATATGCGAGTGGAGGTGGCATTATATCCGTATTTATTGCTTCTATTATAGGTATTCCTATGTATATTAGACCTGAAACAATGTTACCTATAGCTGAAGCATTAGCTTCAAAAGGAATGTCGCTTGGGACAGTTGTTGCTTTGATCATTGGTGGTGCTGGTGCAAGTATTCCAGAAGTTGTATTATTATCGAAACTATTCAAGAAAAAATTTGTAATCTCATTCGTTATCGCCATTTTAGTTGTAGCTATTTCTACAGGTTTGATGGTGAACATCGTTATTTAAAGGAGGTGAGATAATGGGAATCAAAGACGTATTAAAAAAATTAAAACCTCAGGAACAATCTTGTTGTTCAGTAGAAATTGAAGAAAAAAAAGAGAAGAATGAAAAAGAACAGCAGGATAATAACAATTGTTGTAACAATTAATTTAGAAGTCTGTGAAATATATGCTTCTAATAAATAAAAGAACGACAAATTCCAATGTAATAGTATGGAATTTGTCGTTCTTTCGTTTCAATTAAGGAAAATGATTTTGTTTATTTATTAATTATGAAAGTAAAATAAAATTTTAATTCCATCTTAAATGTATTATATGTTCATTGTTTGGTAATATGTAGATGTTTAAGAAGTTGATTTATATAATGTTTACCAATTTATGATAAATAGAAAGATGTGAAAATATGAAACATTCAAGCAAAATAATAGTATTTGTAAGTTTCTTAATTTTAACGATTTTTATTGGAGGATGTGGTTTTATAAATAAAGAAGATAGCAAAGAAGCTGAAATCAAACAAAACTTTAATAAAACGTTAAGTATGTATCCAACTAAAAATCTAGAAGACTTTTATGATAAAGAGGGCTATCGTGATGAAGAGTTTGACAAAGATGACAAAGGGACATGGATTATTAATTCTAAAATGATTGTTGAACCGAAAGGGGAAGAGATGGAAGCAAGAGGGATGGTTTTACGTATAAATAGAAATACGAGAACAGCTAAAGGTAACTTTATTATAAAACGAATAACAGAAAATAATAAAGGAATACCTGATGTTAAAGACAAAAAATATCCAGTAAAAATGGAACACAATAAAATTATTCCAACAAAACAAATTAAAGATAAAAAATTAAAAAAAGAAATTGAGAACTTCAAATTTTTTGTACAATATGGAAATTTTAAAAACTTAAAGGATTATAAAGACGGA
>NZ_KV838748.1:0-19396 GCF_001838765.1 Staphylococcus sp. HMSC34G04 | reverse complement strand
TATAAAGACGGAGAGATATCTTACAATCCTAATGTGCCAAGTTACTCAGCGCAATATCAATTGAACAATTATGATAATAATGTTAAACAACTAAGAAAAAGATATGATATTCCCACGAATCAAGCTCCTAAATTATTATTGAAAGGTACAGGAGATTTAAAAGGATCCTCTGTAGGTTATAAACATCTTGAATTTACTTTTGTAGAAAATAAAAAGGAAAATATTTATTTTACTGACAGTATAAACTTTAACCCGAGTAGGGGGAATTAAGTATGTATCAAACTGAATATAAAATAAAATCTGGTAATATAATTAGAAACTCTGAATAAACAAGTGCAGTACCTAAAATAAGTTCTGAAATTGAAAATGCAAATCATAAAAGAGATGAAAGCTGAAGAAAAGCACTGCTAACACTAAAAATGAGACATTGCCACGCTTTCAGTAAAAAATTTAAAAGTTCAGCTAAAGAAGATTGGGTAGTTTTTAAAATCTCTGAATTGTAAATAAGTAATAATTTAATGACTATTAGGGACTATTTAATTTAGAAGCATATCAAAGTGAAGCATTTTGTAAAAGTATAAATAAAGTAAAATCAGAAAGATGTGAGCCAATGCGTTATCTCAAGAAAGTAACTATATACATAAGTTTATTAATTTTAACGATTTTTATTGGAGGATGTGGTTTTATAAATAAAGAAGATAGCAAAGAAACGGAAATCAAACAAAACTTTAATAAGATGTTAAACGTGTATCCTACTAAAAATCTAGAAGACTTTTATGATAAAGAAGGTTTTCGAGATGAAGAATTTGATAAAGGAGATAAAGGAACTTGGATTATTAGGTCTGAAATGACAAAACAGCCAAAAGGTAAAATTATGACCTCAAGAGGTATGGTTCTCTATATCAATCGTAACACTAGAACAGCCAAAGGGTATTTTTTAATAGATGAGATAAAAGATGATAATAGTGGTAGACCGATAGAGAATGAAAAGAAATACCCTGTAAAAATGAACCATAATAAGATCTTTCCAACAAAGCCAATATCTGATGATAAATTAAAAAAAGAAATTGAAAACTTCAAATTTTTTGTACAATATGGAGATTTTAAAAACTTAAAGGATTATAAAGACGGAGAGATATCTTACAATCCTAACGTTCCTAGTTACTCAGCGCAATATCAATTGAACAATAATGATAATAATGTTAAACAATTAAGAAAAAGATATGATATTCCAACCAATCAAGCCCCTAAATTATTGTTAAAAGGGGATGGCGACTTAAAAGGATCATCTGTAGGTTCTAAAAATTTAGAATTTACTTTTGTAGAAAATAAAGAAGAGAATATATTTTTTACAGATGCAGTACAATTCACTCCTAGCGAGGATGATGAATCATGAGTCAAACAGATTATCAAATAAAACCTGGTAATATAAAAGGTAATTTTGAATAAACCAGCGCAGTATCTAAAATAAGTTATGAAATAGAAAATGCGAATAATAATAGCTTGAAAAAATGGCAAAGGTTATTCGATGGATGGTTTTATGATTACACCTGGAAGTGACTGAAAAAATCAGTACTCTTAAGATGATTTTTTATATAGAAATTCATAAAGCATCTTTCATCACAAAGTGAAGGGTGCTATGTTTATTTATAAGTGTTATATTTAGAAATGACTTACTGCTCATTATCTATAAAGATTTATACATTGAAAATATTAATTGTTTTAACAATAGGAGGTCATGTTGTTATTATGAGTCAGTTTAAGGACACATTATATAAACTATTTGAGCCAATGATGAAAATAGAGTTCTATCAAAATCTTTTGGTTAATCTTTTAATTATACTTGCTTATATCTTGATGGGTATGATTGTAATTGCGATATCAAGAAAGTTAGTTACTAAATTTTTCAACGTTAATGAAAAGAAAAAGAACCGTCATAAAATTAAGAGAAGTGAAACACTATCCACATTGATTCAAAATTTAATAAGTTATGTCGTATGGTTTATTGTCCTTACGTCAATACTTTCACGTTTCGGTATTAGTGTATCAGCAATTTTAGCAGGAGCTGGAGTTGTTGGTGTTGCCGTTGGTTTCGGAGCACAAACAATTGTAAAAGACATTATTACTGGTTTCTTTATCATATTTGAAGGACAGTTTGATGTGAGTGATTATGTTCAAATTAATGCATCTGGGGTAACAATTGCTGAAGGTACGGTTAAAACGATTGGTTTAAGATCAACACGTATACAATCAGATACTGGAGAAATTTATACATTACCTAATGGTATGATTAGTGAAATAGTTAATTATTCTGCTACAGATGTTTCACCTATTGTGATGATACCGATTTCTCCAAATGAGAATTATAAAGTAATAGAAGAGAAATTATTAACATTTTTACCTACATTAAAGAATAAATATGACATATTTGTATCTGCACCAGATTTACTTGGTTTAGATAGTGTTGATGGCAATGAAATGGTGATTAAACTTTTAGCACATGTTAAGCCCGGAATGCATTTTCCAGGACAACGTTTGCTTCGTAAAGAGGTCATACAATACTTTAGTGAAGAAGGCATTCATATTCCGAAACCAACACTTGTAAAACTTGATAAAGAATTGAATAAAAAAGAATAGTCTGTAGATTCATTTTTTATGTGAAAATTCATAAAGCATCCCTCATCGCAAAGTGAAGGATGCTTTATTTTTATTATGATAAGTCATGAGTGATAGTGATACATCTAGTGATAATAAAGTTACACGTAGTAATGTGATAGATAAAGTTGAAGCGTATGAAGGTCATCCATTAGATACTGATACGTATACATTTAAAGAACCCGAACAGAACGAAGACGGAGATTGGGGCTTTTCTATTTTAGATAAGGAAGGCAACCTCGAAGGTTCTTATATTGTGACATCTGATGGTGAAGTTACAAAATACGATGAAAACGGGGGAGAAATAGAGTAAAAGTATATTCAACTGTCGAAATTAAAAATTTAGAAAAAGAAAATTGATTTCCCAGGAAATTGACAACGTTAGCATATTAAAAGCTAGCGTTGTTTTTTGTTTGTTTAACATTAATTCTTTGTATTTTCAATTTTTATTTTCTAAGCACTTCAATTTTTCTTGATGGATGGTTTGAAAAATATTCAAACACATATGGATTGAGCAAAGATTTTTAGTTTTATGGCTTTTAAAGTTCAATGCCAATGATACAATTGGAATAAATCAAAATTTTTAATAAAGTAAAAAATGAAGAGGTGATAAGTTATTCAAATGAATCATTTTGGTAAGCTTCATCGTATATCATTAATATTAAATATTATGTTTTTAATACTCATGCCTAAAATCTATAGTTTTGATAATATTTATTTATCAATAATTTGGACTTTGTTAGGAATAGCAAATGCTGTCTACTTATTGATTAAGCGAAGACAAGAAGGCACTATTAAACGTAAATGAATTAAAAAAAACTCACTTATTATGATGTGCACTCCAGAAGTTGGACTAAAATCTATCTTTGTGGGGTGTTTTTTATGATTGAATATGATAAATTTTATTTTAAATTTAAAGTTTTTCAAGAATATTTAAATGGTTTAAAAATCAAAGTAAGAATAAAAACATCAAAGGCTTGCCTCCTAAAAAATTGTAGAAGACAAGCCTTTAAAATATTACACTAAATTATACTTCTTGTGGTTCAGTATAAATTTTTAATGTTCTTTCTTTTTGTCTAAATCTTTTTTGATTTCATCGGGTGATTTAGATTCATTAGCCGATTTAAGTAATTTAAATATTTTAACGTCTGCTGTAAGTCCGCCTCCAAATTGATAATTGTTTTCAGGTGATGCAAATGCAACAAAATCATCTTTTTTATTGTTATTGATATAGCCTTCAATAACAGCGTCACCCATTGGTCCCTGTTTTAAACTTGTGAAATGGACAGATTTGATAGTATTAGGTTTTTTGGTGTTGTATTTAAGATAAAGCGTGATACGTTCTTGTTGCTCTTTGTAGTAGATTTCTTTTTGTTTTGCTTTTTCGTCATATTTCATTTTGAGATAGACACCTCCAAAAATGATTAATATGATACTAATAAAGATCAAGACTTTCTTTTTTGACATAAATGTAGTTCAACAACTCATAATTTGAGGTTACCATATCAATAGCTTACATAATAAAATTGTTTATTTATTCACGATATTAGACGCACGTATCGAGAAATCAAATCATAAATTATAAATATTAATAAAAATGATTTTCTACAATAGATGTTTATTTGATTTTGATAACGTCCTATTATGTTAACTCTAATAGCTTATTACAAAAATAAGATCTATAAAGTTATTATGTTCATTTTAAAATAGCCTCCGCGAGGTTGTTTTACTTGCTTAACTCTTTGTGTAACAGTTGCCATATGTATGCTCCTTTACGCTTAAATTTTTAAGTTGAGTTTTGACCTCTGATTTTACTATAGGCATCATGTTTTTAGGTGAAACTATATAGTAACAACCTATATTATCTCATACAATGTATTGGTTTATTAAAGACTTAAATATTTAGTCTAAGAAGTGTATTAATTACCTATTTTTGGATTTTTCATATATAATTTTTATAAAAGATATATAAAATGATGCTTTTTGAACTATATTGATTAATGTAAAGATTTAATTTATATTAATGTTAATATTTATATTTTTAGAAAGGGGTCTTTAAATTGAAAAGAATTCTGGTGTTAAGTTTAACGGCATTTTTAGTTTTGGCTGGTTGTAATTCAGGTGATAAGACTGATACTAAAGATAAGAAAGAAGAAACAAAGCAAACTTCAAAGGCAAATAAAGAGAACAAAGAACAACATCATAAGCAAGAGAATGATAATAAGGCTTCAACTCAATTGTCAGAAAAAGAAAGGTTAGCATTAGCATTTTATGCGGATGGAGTAGAAAAATATATGTTAACTAAAAACGAAGTGTTGACAGGCGTGTATGATTATCAAAAAGGAAATGAAACAGAGAAGAAACAAATGGAACAATTGATGTTAGAAAAAGCTGATTCGATGAAAAATGCGCCAAAGGATATGAAATTTTATCAAGTTTATCCGTCTAAAGGACAGTTCGCTTCAATTATTGGTGTAAATAAAAATAAAATATTTATAGGTAGTACGCAAGGCGCACTGATTGATTATCAAACATTATTAAATAATGGCAAGGAGTTAGATATTAGTCAATTGTATGAAGATAATAAAGACAATCGCTCATTGGAAGAAATGAAGAATAAAATAGAGATTGTTGATAGTGGAGCAGCTCAAAAAGCTGATGATCCTGATAAAAATTCTGCAAATACGATGGCACATATGAGAAGTCAAATTTATGAAAAAATAAGTGACTTTGATGGTAAGTTAGATAATAAAACTTATCTATGGGACAATATTAGAATCAATGACGATGGTAATTGGACAGTTCATTACCGTAATCATGATGGTGAAATTATGGGTACTTATAAGAGTGAGAAAAATAAAATTATTAAACTTGATCAAAATGGAAATAAAATTAAAGAACAACAAATGTCTAATTAAATGACAGGCGTTTAAAGCGTTTAGAAACGTGTTGTTTCTAAACGTTTTTCTATATAAAAATATAAATTGTGTATGAGATTTATGAAAATACATTTACAAGGAAATAGAATAAATAGAGATGATAAAGACATTTCTAATGTAAATATCGAGTCTCTCAGTGTTTATGTTGCAAGTTCAAATTGAGTTAGAAAGGTTGTTTAATGTCACGTTCAATATACTAAATGCTTGGTATTAAAATAAGCCAAGGTATATTCATTAACTGTACTTTGGCTCAACTTATGTTATACCTGTACTTTATATTCAACTTCACTTCTTTTTCTTATCAAAATACGGTACAACAAATATTACAAATAAAGCACATGCAATAGGTAACAAAGAACCTAAATTTTCCAATTCATTCACTCCTTTTTTGTGTACAATATCAACACTATTATTCTTCATAAACACGCTTAATTAATATTATTGCGTCATCAAGTAACATCCTGATACCTAATCAGCCTACTGATGAATCAAATTTGAAATAAGAATTTTTAATTTTGTCACCAACTGACTATATGTTAAGAATCCATTAGACATTTATTTAGGCTATAGTCCTTTCTTTATAAATTTTTATTGATATAACTTTATTGATTGAATAGTTGTCTTTTCTGGAAGGAAGTTATATTTAATATTGATTGTAAGTCCTGCGGGTTTTTGATTAATATCTAAACGATAATAACCAATAGGCCCACCCCCTTGGTTATCTGTCGCATTTTCGAACTCGGCTTTCTTTATGGTTGTTAAAAATTGATATGTCTGTTTATCCTTAGCAATCTTATGAAGTTGCTTTGTGTCATGATGTTGTATGGATTGATTTAATTGTTGTTCACTTGAGTGAATCGCCCACATGTCGAAGAAGAAAAAGTTAATAACAACATAACTACAGGCTTGGATAAAGAGAATAGCAACTATAAAAATCAATTTTTTCATTGATATGCACCTTATTTCTAATGAAATATTTGCTCCTTATATTTAATTTATCATAATATTGTTCAGTTTAACTTGAAACTCATGATGTTCAATATATGTTCATCATTCTATATTTTGTATAAAAACATGGACTATATTTAACAGTTTGCTCATTTACTTTTTGGCCCACTATATGTTTAAGTGATCAGTCTAAAACTTATTTTTATGCCACTTTTGTAAATTGCTCGAGATTTACTACTACTAAATATTAAACAACCTCCCTCTGACTCAACAGGGGGAGGTTCATTTATTATTTATTATATTTACCGCTCGCATGCTTATACTTCTGATCGTGCATCCATACGTGCTTCAAAAGTATCGAGTAGTTCTCTTGCTTCGGCAATAGATTGGGTGTTCATTAATTGATGGCGGAGTTCGCTAGCGCCTCTAATGCCGCGTACGTAGATTTTGAAGAATCTGCGTAAACTTTTGAAGTGTCGGGATTCATCTTTATCATATTTTTCAAATAAAGAGAGATGCAAGCGTAATAAACCTAATAATTCTTTGCTTGAATGTTCGCGTGGTTCCTTTTCAAATGCGAATGGGTTATGGAAGATCCCTCTACCAATCATAATGCCATCAATACCATATTTATTTGCGAGTTCTAGACCAGTTTGTCTATCGGGGATATCACCATTGATAGTTAATAGTGTATTTGGCGCAATTTCATCACGTAATGTCTTGATAGCTTCGATTAATTCCCAGTGTGCATCTACTTTACTCATCTCTTTACGGGTACGTAGATGAATGGATAAATTTGCGATATCTTGTTCGAAGACGTGTTTTAACCAGTCTCGCCATTCATCGATATCGTAATAACCTAAACGTGTTTTTACACTGACCGGTAGACCACCCGCTTTAGAAGCTTGAATGATTTCGGCTGCCGTTTCAGGTCGTAGAATTAAGCCGGATCCTTTACCTTTTTTCGCAACATTTGCGACAGGACAACCCATATTTAAATCTATACCTTTAAAGCCCATTTCTGCTAAGCCGATACTCATTTCTCGGAATTGTTCTGGTTTATCGCCCCAGATATGCGCTACCATTGGCTGTTCGTCGTCACTAAAAGTTAAGCGTCCGCGCACACTATGAATACCTTCAGGGTGGCAGTAACTCTCAGTATTGGTAAATTCAGTAAAAAATACATCTGGTCTCGCTGCTTCACTGACAACATGCCGAAAGACAATATCTGTCACGTCTTCCATAGGTGCCAGAATAAAAAACGGACGTGGCAATGTACTCCAAAAATTTTCTTTCATGATTTATTTAAACCTTCTTTATAATAAAAATCTCGAATTTTTACGCATGATGATATTACCATAAAACTCACATAGCTGACTACAACTTTTAAATAAATGATTAGTGAGCCTTTTGCGCTTATTTGTTTAATATATGTTTAAAGTGGTAAAGTCTATATATGTACTATTTTAATATTATAAATTTAGAAAGGAACATGTACATGAGTGAAGCAAATCATAAAAACATCGTTGTTGTAGGTGCAGGAATTATTGGTACGTCAGTAGCGACAATGCTTTCAAAAGTAAGTCCTAACTGGCATATCGATATGTTTGAAAGACTAGAAGGCGCTGGTATTGAAAGTTCAAATGAAAATAATAATGCTGGGACAGGCCATGCGGCATTATGTGAATTAAACTATACAGTTGAACAAGATGATGGTTCAATTGATGCATCTAAAGCGCAAGAAATTAATGAGCAATTCGAATTATCTAGACAATTCTGGGGTAATTTAGTTAAAAATGGTGATATTTCTAATCCTGAAGAATTTATCCAACCATTACCTCATATCAGTTTCGTTATGGGACCAACAAACGTTAACTTTTTAAGAAAACGTTATGAAACACTTAGAACAATTCCAATGTTCGATAATATTGAATATACAGAAGACATGGAAACAATGAGAAAATGGATGCCATTAATGATGGAAAACCGTGAGCCAGGACATCAAATGGCAGCAAGTAAAATTGATGAAGGTACAGATGTGAACTATGGTGCATTAACGCGTAAGTTAGCACATTACTTAGAACAAAAATCTAATGTTTCATTAAAATACAATCATGATGTTGTAGATTTAACACAAAGAGAAGATGGCAAATGGGAAGTTGTCGTTGAAAATAGAGAAACAAAAGAAAAAGTAACTAAAATAGCAGATAAAGTGTTTATTGGTGCTGGCGGTCACTCTATTCCGTTATTACAAAAATCTGGCGTTAAACAAAGAGAACACCTAGGTGGTTTCCCAATCAGTGGTCAATTCTTAAGATGTACAAACCCAGATATTATTAAACAACATGCGGCTAAAGTTTACAGTAAAGAACCTCAAGGTAAGCCACCAATGACTGTACCACACCTTGATACACGTTATATCAATGGTAAACAAACATTATTATTTGGTCCATATGCGAATATCGGCCCTAAATTCTTGAAATTCGGTTCAAATTTAGACTTATTCGAATCAATCAAACCATATAACATTACTACAATGTTGGCTTCAGCAGTTAAAAATGTACCTTTAATTAAATATTCAATTGATCAAATGATCAAAACTAAAGAAGGTTGTATGAACTATTTAAGAACATTTATTCCTGATGCTAAAGATGAAGATTGGGAACTTTATACTGCTGGTAAACGTGTTCAAGTAATCAAAGATAGTGAACAACACGGTAAAGGTTTCGTAGTATTTGGTACTGAAGTTGTCAATTCAGACGACAATTCTATGATTGCATTATTAGGTGAATCTCCAGGGGCTTCAACATCATTATCAGTTGTATTAGAAGTTTTAGAGAAAAACTTTGCTGATGATAAAGAAGCATGGGAACCTGTTGTTAAAGAAATGGTACCAACATACGGTCGTTCATTAATTAATGACGAAAAATTAATGAGAGAAACACGTCGTGAAACTTCTAAAAATTTACATTTAAATAGATAAGTATTTAAAAAATAGAATGATATGTCACGAAATAATGACATGATGTGTGCACCTCGTAGCATTAGTTAGAATATCTAATGTTACGGGGTGTTTTTTATAGGAAATAGGAAGGAGGTGCGATTTAATTGAATAAGGGAGATATGTGCGATAGTGAGACATAAAGACAAAAAATGAACAAGTTGAGTGAATACTAGAAACGTATACAATACTTGATTCTATAAAAGTAAAAGAAGAGTTGTTTAAAGGTATAAGACCGTTGTTATGTCGAAATATGTTTGATTATTCTATTTGTAAGTATTATGTCGGTGTTGTGGAGGATGAAATTTATTATTTCAACGGATGAAATATTGAAAAATTATTTTTGATCAAGATAGATTTCAAGATTTATTTTAAAAAAATGTTTTAGATTCTAAAATTTAACAAAGTACAGTGACAAAAGAAGATGATTTTGGTGAAGTCATAGATAAGAAAATGAGATTGTTAAAACACTTCGGAGCACACTTCATTATAAAGTGAAGGTGTTCTAAATTTATGTTTGCTCATCTTTCACACTGTAAATCAAAACCTGCTTATAACATACATGTGTATCAAATTAAAACAAACGAAATTACCTAACTCATGTGTTTGGCTATATAATATAAAGGTTGAGTGACGAAGTGTGAGATAACAAAGGTGAGTGTGAGGGTTGTCTGACGTAAGACATACAGCACTCTAAAAAATAGCTCACCTATCTCCACCATTAATAGAACAGTTTGCAAATGGTAATTCTGAAACTTATCACTGGCATATCTACGTCTTTGTATTAAAAACCTACAGTCCGTACGTTTAAATAGCGCATTTTTCAAAATGTTGCTTTAAAGATGTGCGTTCTGAGTAGCGTGATTGTAGGCTTTTTATTTTATATATTCATTAAATTCTCTTCTTGACGAATCCGTGCAATTAAGAAATAAGCATATGGAACTAATAAGAGTGTTGTGTATGTAGCATGTGTTAGTAGCAATACACCGATTAATTCGGGAATGATATTAAAAAAATAGTTTGGATGTTTTGTTACTTTATATAATCCTGATTTGATAATAGGGTGATTTGGCAGTATAAATAATTTCAATGTCCAAATACGTCCTAGTGTCTTTATGACTATAAATAACATGATATAAGCGACGATCAATATGATTAAGCCAATGCCGTTAAGTATACTAAATGTATCCTTATGAATAAATGTTTCTATAGCTGCACTCATGTAAATGAATACATGCGTAATGGCTAGATATTTTGAATTTTTCACACCATATTCCACAGCGCCCTCTACCTTTAGCTGTTTTGCGTGTTGCATAGATATCTTTAAGCTGATGAATCGAATACAGAAAAAGATAAATAAAATAGTTAAAATCATGATGTCCTCCATTGTTTGTTATATATATTCTTTTGCTCGTACAATACAAAGTATTTTATAGAGAAAATGTTTCAAATGCCATTAACTAATTATTAACTTTAGCACCAACTCATAACTCTTCTAACACCTCACATATTAAGTTCAACTTTTCGGATAATCTAATAATTTTAGGCCATATCAAATAGAAAGTCTTAGTTTTATTGTTTAACAAAATCTTAATATCATCAAAAGTTCTATAAGGTTGATAACATGTCATTCTCTACAAGTATGGACATTTTGTGTTAGTGAATATGATGGTTCGAAACAAAAATATATTTTAAAAACCATGCATTTATAATGCGAAGATTTGATATAATATAATTATTATTTATAAATGCTAATGTATGCTTTAAAATAATATAGTTAAAAAATAAATGCGTGATAATATAGATAGTTTATAGCGTTGTCATAATGTTGAGTATTGTAACTAGAATCAATAATTCATCTGACTAATAGTTTTACAAGTTTCAAATAAAGACGAAGTGTACTGAAGCAATACAAAATACGAAAGGTATTGAGTTAAACATGAGGAATAAAAAAATATGGATATTTAATGCTACTAATGACTTTGTAGGTAATCCTAAATGGTTGTTCATATATGTGAATAAATATAGAAAAGATGTCGATGCATATTGGATGTGTGATAATGTTCATGTGGTAAATTACGTTAAAAGTTTAGGATTCAATGCTGAATTATTTCATTCCAAAAAAGCAGAAAAGATTAAAAGCGTGGCAGGTGTATTTGTCGTACATCAAGTGAAAGAACATATCCCTGTAAAATTTGAAAATGAAGTCGTCATACTAAATCTATGGCATGGGGTCGGTATCAAACCTATAGAGCGATTTGTTGACTCGCCAGGAATTAGATATCGTACATATAAAAAATATATCAAGTATAATGAGATGTACCATAATAACCAATTATTTTTGGTCACTTCACCGCTTATGGAACAACATTTTACAAAAATGCTTAATTTAGATGAAGATCAAATCATCCGAGCAGGTTATCCAGCGAATATGTTTAATAAAGCTGAATTTAGATCTTTTGATTATTCTATTAAGCGGCATAAAGGTTTAAATGCTGAAACTAAAGTAGTCTTATATGCTCCTACTTTCAGAGATTATAAGATGAATAATTTTTTTGGTGAAGCTATACCTGATATGGCAAAGCTTCTTAAAACTTTAAAGAAAAATAATATTTTGCTAATTATAAAATTACATTACTTAGTTAAAAATGATGTGAATTTCACCACTGCCAAAAAAATGTATGAGAACCATCCAAATATTTTGTTTTGGGATAATAAGAAAGACATTTATGAAATATTCGACCAAATAGATTTAGGAATCCTAGATTACTCATCTATTTATTACGATATGTTAGCTTCAGGAGTTAAAAAGTTCATTAGATATATTTATGATTATGATAAATATATGGAAAACAGAACTTTAGTATATGATTACAAAGAAAAAACTTCAGGTGTGATTGTTTCAAGTTTTGATGAATTATTAAAAGCTCTAGATCAAATTGATGCTATAGAAATTAACGAAAAGAAAAGTAAGGAAATTATAAATGAATTTTGGCAATATGACCAGGACGATAAAAATGGTTTTGAAAAAATTATAGATACAACTTTAAAATTTAGTATTAAAAGGAAACAATTACCTAAGTTATATAGCTTTGATATATTTGATACGTTGATACAAAGAAAAACATTAAGACCAGATGGTATTTTCTATTATGTTAAAGATAAGTTATTAAGAATAAGTACTGATATACCGATATATGTAATACAAAATTATCCACGTATTAGAATCCAATCAGAAAACTATGTTAGAGATTATTATAAAAAGTCTGAATTTATTCGTGATGAAAAAAGAATCGAAATAAGATTTATAGATATCATTAACAGAATTAAAAATATTCACGAGCTCACAGATGATCAGGCGCAACTTCTATATAATTTAGAAATTGAAGCAGAAATAGCAAATGTAGAAGCAAAAAAGGATAAAATTAAAGTGCTTCATAACTTATTAGACAGTTATCAAGACGTCATTCTAATAAGTGATATGTATTTGCCTAAAGAAGTTATCTTAGAAATGTTATATCAAGTAGACCCTAGATTAACTGAATTACCTCTTTATCTATCAAGTGATATAGGTAATCAAAAATCAACTAGTACACTATATTTAGATGTGTTTGAAGATTTAAAGTACAATTATTCAGAATGGATTCATTATGGGGATAATAAGCATGCAGATTTTAATGTTCCTAAAAAGTTAAATATCAAACCTATTCATCATACAATAACTAAATTTAATGGGTATGAAAATAAAATTTTAAATAAGAATAAGAACTATGATACATTCTTACTTACAACACAAATAGCAAGATTTCGTGAAAATGATAAAAGTAGATTAAATTACTATGTATACAGTTATATAAGTAGTTATTTCATACCATACGTGAGCTGGTCTATTAAAAAAGCAATTAAAGAAAATATTAAGACGCTTTATTTTATATCAAGAGACGGTGAGTTACTTAAAAAAATTGCTGATGAAATAATATCAGTGAAAAAATACAATATCAAAACTAAGTATATATATGGGTCTCGTAAAGCCTGGAGAATTCCTTCGTTTATTAATGAAGTGGACAAAGAGTTTTTTTCGCCTTTTGGTAACTTTACAGGGTTAACGAACTTTGATAGTACCTTACGTGCGTTGCATATCAGTGAACAAGAATTTGACGAGATATTTCCACAGTTAAAACATATTAAAGGATGTTCTGAATTCACAAAAAGTACAAAAGAATTAATTAGAGTTTCTGCTCAAAATAATAATAAATACAAAAATTTATTACTAAAAAAAGCTCATGAAGAACGTAAAATTGTGAATGATTATTTAATTCAAGAAATTGATTTCTATGAAAAATTTGCTTTCGTCGAATATTGGGGAAGAGGTTACACGCAAGATTGCTTAGATCGACTTTTAAATAACATTAGCGATCAAACAATTAATACGATATTCTTCTATGCAAGAAGTATTTATCCAACAGTAGGAACATCAATCAGATATAACTATACTAGTAAAATGACATCATTAATATTTATTGAATCTATATTTGCCAATATGCCATATCAGAGCATTCCGGGATATCGTAGAAATAACAACATAGTTGAACCAGTGATAAATTTTAAAAATTATAATAAACAATTATATGACGCAATGGACAAGATATTGCCACTATTCATACAAGAATTTTTTAATAACAAATATATAGATGAAGATGAAGTTGAACGTAATTTCTATGATTTTGGTGTTGAGTATTTTAAAAATAATCCTGAAGATGACTTTATCGTTAAATTCTTTGCACCACTCAAAGATTCAGTCATATTGTATGAACCAGAGATAGAATATGCACCTGCCATTAGCTATAAAATGGCTTCTCAAAAGTTGTTAGGAAAAAAAGTCCCGTTAAAAACTAAAAATAAAAGAATGTCATTAAAAAGATCGCCAAGAGGAGTTCAAAAAGCATATCAATTTCACATTAAATATTTAAAAAACAGAAAATCAAAAATTATACGACAACTTCTGAATAATAGAGTGATTAAGGTTATTATGAAGTTAAAAACTATTTTAAAATAATGAATTAATTTTAATAGTTTCATTGGATAGCAATAATTGAGTCTGGGACATAAAGTTCCAGCCTCCTTGTTATACCGGTCTTCTATATTATTTTCTCGTTTTGAAATATAGTATATGTCAGCTTCTGTTACTTCAGGTCTTTTAATATATAATTTATTTGGATTACTAATATTTAATATCGACTTGAGTTTTTCATTGGTATAAATAAAAAATATATCTCCATTTTTATCTATCCAGTTATTTCTTATAGATAAATCTAAACGATCTCTCAATATGGACCAAGTTATTTTGGCATCATTAGACAGATTAGTATATTTAGAATTTGAAAAGAGGTAATAAAAAAGTTATAAGTATGTTTATATGTAATTTCAAAATAATATTCCCATATATAAAAGGCTATTATATATAGCGTATAAACCTACATAAACCCTGATATATCAAGTATAAATAATATATAAATATATGGAGGCGTTATATGAAGATTATGAAGCAAATCGCTGATGAATTAAACGTAACAAAGATGACTGTTTATAATAATGCTAAAAAAGCAAATGTGAAATTTCAAAAGATTGAAAGTGTAAATTATTTATCTCCCGAAGATGAAGTTATAGTAGCTAATAGAATAAAAAAATCAACAAATATTAGCTTTAGAAAGTAATAAAAAGATTCAAAAACTAGAAAATCAATTAGAAGAAGATGAATTAATGAGTTATAATAATCTATCTGAAGAAATAAATACTAATAATTATGATGATAAGGTAGAACAACCACCTAAAAAGGGTTTCTGGAGGCGTTTGTTCGGTAATTAATTCTATTAAAAAGACACGCACGATCAGTTTATAAGCTTATCGTGCGTGTCTTTTTATGTGGATCAAACTTCTGATAATCATAGCTTATGTTAACTCAAAACACGAGAATAAGAACTGATATTAGGGCGTTTGTCGACATTAAAGAGGTTTGGTAAGTATTGGATTTGCTAGCTACTGACGTGGCAACAGCATTTGATAGTTAGGAGAAATCTCCTAAGCCCTTTATCTTTTTGCCAAGGTAAATAGGAAAGTTTTATTAATTGCTGGTGATAATACACACTCTAAATATCATTCTAAAGAGGTTGCTAACTTAATTCCGACTCAAACTGAGTTAGTGATTATACCTGATGCAGATCACTGTGATTTATATGATAAAAAAGAAAAAATCCCATTTGATAAATTAGATTCATTTTTTAAAGAACTATAGAATTCCGTACTCTAATATTAAATTTAACCAACAAAAAATTAATATGGAATGCAAGACCTTCATTAATAAAACAATTACTGTAGAAAAAAAGAGTACTAACTTGCACTCTTTTTTCTTGTGTTTTTATCAAAATGTCAATTCCATCACATTTTATGCATTTTGGGACGCTGTGAAACGCCCTCACTTGCATTGAAAAAATTTTATCAAAGATATACACATACGTACGTTGATCTAAGCACTTCAAATCATTATGACGTTCTCTATATTCTCTTTATGTTCTAAATCACTTTAATAAGTTTCTTTAAATTCAGTGATAGTTTGCCCTGTCCATTTTTTAAAAGCTCGTAAAAATGAACTCGTTTCTGAATAGCCAATTAAATAAGCTACTTCGTCAATTTCTATATGATAATTTTTAATATAATTAATAGCCATTAATTTTTGAACTTCCTGCAATTGTTGTTTATATGTTGTATTTTCAGCAGATAGATTTCTTAAGGCCGATATTTTTAGCGATATCCTCTAATGTGAAATTTCCTCTAGGTATCAAATTAAATAATATAGATTGAATAGTTGAGGTGAATTTTTGATTATTAGATAATTCTGCTAATCTATGATTAAATTCACCTTCTAAAAATTCCCACATGACATTATTATATGTCGCGAAAGGATATACTAAATCTTTTCTATTAAAAACAAGCAAATTTGAATCTGTTTGTTCGACATGTATATTGAATGTTTTAGCTATTATATCACTATAATTATACGGAGAACTAATCGCTATAGGATCTATTTGTTTGCCAGTGCCAGTTCTTAACAGGCTCAAGACAAGTAATTGTTCATTTAATACCGCAAATTTTGGAAGTGCTTGTTCGGGATATAAGAAAGAAAAATGAATAGCTACTGTTTGATCATGTTGCGTTATTTCAAAATTAATAGGACCTATGAGTTTTTTACATTTACTCAAACGTTCTAATGCAGCTATACCGTTTTCAGCTGAAAGCGCAGCAAAAATCGGTGGTATGAACATATTAATATTTTTTACATCGCTAAATACTAATATTTGCTCATCTGTGACATATTTATCCATTGTTTGTAGTAATCTATAATATTGCTCATTTGAAACTGTTAATTCTTCTTTCCACATATAATTGGGTATGTCTGATTCTGCTAAAAATTGCTCAAAGCGCATACCTAAACTTTCAATAAATGCTTGTAATTGTTTACTAATAGTTAGTTTCATTTTACTACTTTCTTATATTTCATTCTTAATTATTTAATTTAACTCGCAGATTTCATGATTTTATCGAATAATCTTGTTGGCAAAATAGCGTGTAAAAAGACAAGAGGTTTCGCTGCAAATCCTATTAAATAGCGTGGTTTAGGTTTATTGCTGTCAATCGCTTTTGAAATCGCTTTTGTAACCACCATTGGATTAGAAAGCATATTTGAACTATATTGTTTTCTCATACCTTTTGATGTTTTTAAGGCAGTTGCTTCATATGCGCCACCTTTAGCTGAATCAGCCAGTTTATCAGCAGCTATGAATCCCCAATCTGTCTTAATACCACCAGGCTCAATTACAGATACATCTATGCCAAATTCTGCAACTTCCATACGTAAAGCGTCACTAAATGCTTCTACAGCGTATTTTGTAGCATGGTATCAAGCACCAAAATACGTAGTTAAACGCCCACCCATAGATGACGTATTAATTATTCGTCCTGACCTTTGTTCTCTCATGTGTGGTAAAACAAGTTGTGTTAATCGTGCTAATCCAAACACATTCACTTCAAATTGTTGCTTTGCCTCTTCAATTGTTACATCTTCGATTGCACCATATGAGCCATAGCCAGCATTATTTACAAGTACATCAATACGTCCTTCTGTTTCAATAATCGTATCAACAACCAATTGCATTGATGATTCATCTGTCATATCTAATTGAATCGGTTTAACTTTTTTTAAACCTTCCAAATTTTCGACTCTACGACCAGCACCATAGACAATATTACCCTGATTTGCTAAATATGCAGCAGTTTCATATCCAATACCACTTGTTGCGCCTGTTATTAAAATTACTTTTTTCATCTAAAAGACCACCTTTAATTTTTATTTATATATAGTATATATAAATATCCATAGTGATTTAATGACAATGTACGACTATATATTTCCATTTGACGCCAATATAGTGTCAGAAGCTCTCATTGTTATCGTGTTTAATTCGATAAACAGTTTGTCTTGTGATATTAACCTCTTTCGCAATTTTACTAATTGCTTGGCATTCTTCTAACATTTCTACTACACGATGATAATGATACGTTTCTGAGGATCTTTCGCATTCGGTGAATAGAGTAAAGGTCGCCCTTTATATATTCCTTTGTCTTTCGCGACTTGAATCCCTTGTGCTTGTCGACGTTTACTTTCATTTCTTTCTTGTTCTGAAATCATTGCCAAAATTTGAACGATTAAATCTTTCATAAACTTATCCAATAATGGGTTACTGATGACTTCATTCATCATAGGTAAACTTGTAATCATCAACTGAACTTCTTTCTTCTTTAAATAACTTACAGTAAAGAGGATATAAGAAACGAAAATCAGTCTAAAAAAGTTTTTGGAGTAGACTATTTGGTAATTAAAAATGAATGTAAAAGAAACGATATTACCTTCATATTAAAGATAAGAAAGACAAGGAATCAAAGTATAAATATGGAAAGAATGATTTAAAAGGTATTGAATGTATTTACGCTCTATATAAAAAGGACCGCAAGTCTCTTCAGATCTACGGATTTTCGCTATGCCACAAAATTAGCATCATGCTAGCAAGTTAAGCAAACACTGACATGATAAATTAGTGGTTGGCTATATTTTTTTAATTTGCAACAGAACCATATTTTATTCTTACTTTATATAGATATCGTGAAAATTGGAGATTATGCCTGCTGATTAAATATAATTAAAGTACTGTATATTTTATAAATCTATAAAATATAATAAAATAAATTAATTATATTATTTTTTTAATTTGAATTGCTTCTATAAAGCAACGGTGATAATATTGAAACATAAAAAATTTGGTTAATGGGTAATATTGCAATTAAATGATTCAATTGAATGATGGAGGGAAATATGACAAAAAAGATCAAACAGTTTAAAGATAGTTTTAATGAAGAAAAAGCAAGAGTAAGGTTGTATAAGTCAGGTAAAAATTGGATTAAAGCTGGTATTAAGGAAATTCAACTACTTAGAGTAATGGGTTTACCATTCAATGGTCAAAAAATTACAGATAAAGAAGACGTAAATGCGAATAACAATAGCAACAATATGAAAAAAAAATATTTCGAAAGCATCGGCAGTTATTGGTGGGGCTTTTACTTTTAATATGCTAAATGATCATCAAGCGTTTGCTGCATCAGAAACGCCGGTAACTTCAGAAATAAGTTCTAATAGTACAACTGTAGGCGATCAAACATCTACTAAAGAAAGCAGAGACAGTGCCGCAAGTACAGAAAGCAAAGACAGTGCCGCAAGTACAGAAAGTAAAGACAGTGCTGCAAG
>NZ_KV838747.1:0-2640 GCF_001838765.1 Staphylococcus sp. HMSC34G04 | reverse complement strand
TTATTTCTATATAGTATCAAGACAAGAAGAAACTCGTTTACACTCGTTTCCAAATCACGTTATTTTGTTAATATCAAACTATGAAATGTAAAAACACAATTGGGTTGGTAGTCCCAATACAAAATATAAATTTTTGTCAGTAACCTTCCTCCTCAGGTCGTCCTTCATTTCATGTAAAAATAGAGGAGGGACAACATGAAACTTACAATTTTTCATGATGGTCAATTTTTTATTGGATTAGTTGAATATACAAAAAATAAAAAATCAGTTTTGGCTAAATATACATTTGGTACAGAACCTGATAGAGAAACTATTTTAAAGTTCATAGACAAAGAGCTTTTAAACTTAATAAATAAAAGCAAGGCAATAACTAAAAATAAATCACCTAGAAAGAAAATTAATCCAAAAAGATTGCAACGACAAGTAGCAAAAGAGCAAAAGAAAAAAGTAATCACTACTCAATCACAAAAAGCGTTAAAAAAAGAACAAGAACTCAAGAAAAAAAGTTCTAAAAAAAGAAATAAGCAACAAAAAGAAGAAGAAAAAGCACGAAAACGCAAAATCAAAAAACAAAAAGCGCAAGAAAAACATAAAGGTCATTAAATCTTGATTACTTTATTCCAATTGCTTTATTGACGTTGAGCCTCGGAACCCTTAACAATCCCAAAACTTGTCGAATGGTCGGCTTAATAGCTCACGCTATGCCGACATTCGTCTGAAAGTTTAGTTAAGGGTTCTTCTCAACATCAATAAATTTTCTCGGCATAAATGCGTGCTCTGATTAATAAAAATTCCATAAACCAAAAGTAAAATTTTTAGCAAACTTTATCACAATAGTTATCGCTTTACAGGTCTAATTTTCGTCGTTATAATCTAGTTAAATCCCGTAAGGGCGCACTTATACGTTCTTTCAGAACGTTGTGCTAAAAGCGAAATCGACCTCCGTCGATTTTTATATCAAATACAAAAGAATCGGTGTTGTAGCACAGATATAAAAATTAATACTACATACTTAAGAATCGGCGTTGTAGCGCAGATATAAAAATTAATGCTACACACTTAAGAATCGGTGTCGTGGCACAGATATAAAAATTAATTCCACGATAAAAGAATAGCTCTTTAAAAGTCAGTTCGTTTTATACGGATTGGCTTTTTTATTTTGTCTAATTTTAAATACCTTTATTTTGAATTTTAAAGGGGTATTTCGAAGAATTAGGGGTTATTTATATAGTTTTATACCTAAAAACCTATATTAGCTCTTAAAACGCAAATGAGAGCCAAATAAAAATAATTGCTTTTCACAAACAAAAATTTGAGCAAAACCAGTGACTAATTTTTTAGACACTGCCCAGTTACATGCAAATTTAAAAATTGGCATAAAACTGTGCAACCATGCGGGTTGAACGCTATAGTTCCTGCAGGGGCAAAAAAGCTTAAAAAAACGCTAGCTTTGATAAGCTAACGTTACAAATTTTTTAAGAAATAATTTTGTTTTTCGAAATTCCAAATAGCCGTAATTGAATGAGCTTTTTGTTCTTCTTCAGTTGTTTTTTCTTCATCGCTCGTTTGAATTAAATTACCTTCTTCGGCATCGTCTAAATTTAAAAGTTTATGTTTTTGTTTAAGTAAACCACCATAACTTAACATACGTTTTCTGTATAAACCTTGTTCCAAATCTTGAACAATTTCTGCGTCTTTTTCATGGTTTCCTGTTAAATAATCAGACGACTTAACCGAGTATTTTGATGTCTCTTTAATTGCTGCTTGTATATCTTTATCACCTTTTTTATTCGGCTTAATTGCTTTGATATTTGCGACAGGTTTGTAATCAACTTGAAGAGCTTTTTGCCACAAATTGATCCACTCTTCTTGAGTTATATAATTCTCTTTTTTTCTAAAATAAGCATTTTCAACACACAATAAAACGTGCATATGTTGATTATAACTACCATCATTTTTATTAACGGTTACCTCAGTTGAACGCATAAAACCAATCAAATTTTGTTTTACTTTTTTATATCTACTCAATCTATCAAAAGCTTTAGTTAAATGTTTTAAACTCTGTTCTAAAGTTTCGCCGTCAATCGCATTTTTGGTTGAAAGTGTTAAAAATAACCAACGTGCTTTTGGCTTTTCTTTAACCACTGATTCAATGACTTTTTGGGCTTGATAACTGTTTTTCATTGAACGCCTCCAATTACAAACCGGACATAATTTCGACTTACAAAACCATGTTTTATAAAGTTTTAAATACCCTTCATCAGTCGGCTTAAATTCTAAGACGTTGCCACATTGTTTTACGTTAAAAGCCTTTTTAATTTTTAAAATTTCCAGTACATCTGCATAACTTACATTGTCGATTTTCTTCTCTCTCCATGGGCGTTGTTTCCCATTTTTAGACATATCTTTCAATGTTTCATTATCTTGATTTTCGTCTATATATTTTGTAGTATTATATTGCATATAGAAAGACCTCCAGTAGTTTTTTATTGAGTAGACGCTTTAATCATACTACTGGGGTTTTTTTATGTCAAAAATTCTTTTCACGCATAAAAAACGCTATAAACCCTTTCACTTCAAGGACAATGAGCGTTTTTATAAAATCGAGTTATTTCTATATAGTATCAAGACAAGAAGAAA
>NZ_KV838746.1:0-36941 GCF_001838765.1 Staphylococcus sp. HMSC34G04 | reverse complement strand
CTGGCTATTTTGCTAGGAATTATGTCCCAACCTTTCGTATAAAATGAATGATATTCTGTTTAGAATTATTTTTGGTCGCCATTTAAACGCACTAAAATTTTAGCTTGAGATTTATCGTTTACAAGTTGATTGAAGCCACTTTCAACAATATTCTCTAATTCAATTTGATCTGTTACGACATCTTTAACATTTAAGCTACCATTAGCGATTAAATCTATTGTTTGTTGGAATGTAGTTGGTGTATAAGCAATTGTAGTCGTTAATTTGACACCTTTATTCATTTGCAATAATGGATTGAATTCTACGGGATGACCGAAGATTGATACGATGACAGCAGTACCACGTGGACGTGTTACTTCAATAGATTGTTGTAAAGTAATACCTACACCAGCAACTTCAAATGACACATCTACACCGTTGTCAGTATGTTCATAAACTGTTTGTACTGGATCGACGTTACCTGAGTTATACACGTGAGTCGCACCCACACTTTTAGCTTTCGCTAAACGTTCTTCTGATAAGTCAAAGACAAATATTTTACTTGCACCAGCAGCTTTTGCTGCAACAATAGTTAATAAACCAATTGGCCCAGCGCCAAATACCGCTACAGTATCCCCGAATAATAATTCGCCTTCTTTAACTGCTTGGACAGCAACTGCTGTTGGTTCTACAAGAGCACCTTCTCGTGCTGAAACATTATCTGGTAGATGGTAAACATTTGTTTCAGGAGCATTGGTAAACTCGGCAAACGCACCATCAGAACCTAGTCCTATAAATGAATAACCATCATATAAGTCAACATTTTCCGGCTTTTCTCTTCTAGACACTGTTGGATTAACTACCACACGATCCCCTTTTTTAAAACGTGATACGTCTTTACCAACATTTTCTACGACACCAGAAAATTCATGACCTAGAGTCACAGGTGCAGTTTGACCAAGTAGTGGGTCCGGTTGATCAGTTGAAATAAAAATAGGTCCTTCTAAATATTCATGTAAATCTGTACCACAGATACCAGCCCAAGAGACTTTAACTTGAACTTCATTGTCTTTTATTACTTTGGGTTCGCGATCTTCAACGCGTACATCCTTTTGTCCATACCATACTGCTGCTTTCATAATAAAAACCCCTTAAATATAAATTTGACTGCAAAATATGAATATCAGTCTTTAATGTGATGTAATAATTCTTATTACATTTTGAGCATAATACTAAAATGCTCTGTTTTCAAGAGAACACCGACATATAATGTGATATTTTTCACAATATTATAAAAATTAAACTTTTAATTCGTAGATAGTGAATCATTTACATAAACAACCGTAGATTTCTTAATTTATAATTTTTTTAACATAGAAATAATTATAAAAATTCTGTGAAAAGTGTTTATTTTCAACTCATTGGGTATATATTAGTATCTGTCTCTGTTTTCATGTATAGCATATTAATGGTTAATGTTTAAGACTATTAATTTAACGTAAAAATATATAAGCAAAGGCCTTTGTCTTTTGTTTAACTTTAGTCATTATTTGTTTAACAATTGCATCAGAGGTCTTTTTTTAGGTCATGGAACAAGACATTCTTTATATAGGAAGGGGAAGACAATTATGTTAAGTATTAAAAACTTAACCAAGATTTATTCAGGGAATAAAAAAGCGGTAGATAATATTTCTTTGGATATTCAATCTGGTGAATTTATCGCTTTTATTGGGACGAGTGGTAGTGGTAAAACAACTGCACTACGCATGATTAATCGTATGATTGAGGCGACAGATGGCCAGATTATGATGAATGGAAAAGATGTCCGTAATATGAATCCTGTTGAATTGCGGAGAAGTATCGGTTATGTCATTCAACAAATTGGTTTGATGCCACATATGACTATTCGAGAAAATATTGTTTTAGTACCTAAACTTTTAAAATGGTCTAAAGAGAAGAAAGATGAAAAAGCTAAAGAACTTATTAAACTGGTAGATTTACCTGAAGAATATTTAGATCGTTATCCAGCTGAATTATCAGGAGGGCAACAACAACGAATTGGTGTTGTACGCGCTTTAGCAGCTGAACAAGATATTATATTAATGGATGAACCTTTTGGTGCATTAGACCCTATTACACGCGATACATTACAAGATTTAGTAAAGGAATTACAACAAAAATTAGGAAAAACATTTATTTTTGTCACTCATGATATGGATGAGGCCATCAAATTAGCAGACAAAATATGTATTATGTCTAAGGGAAAAGTCGTTCAATACGATACACCTGACAATATTTTACGATATCCAGCAAATGACTTTGTTAGAGATTTTATTGGGCAAAATCGCTTGATTCAGGATCGTCCTAATATGAAATCTGTAGAAAGTGCTATGATCAAACCCGTCACTGTTAAAGCAGATGATTCATTGAATGATGCTGTAGATATTATGAGAACACGTCGTGTAGACACTATTTTTGTAGTCAATAATCAAAATAAATTATTAGGATTTTTAGATATTGAAGATATCAATCAAGGATTACGTGCGCGTAAAGAATTAATTGATACCATGCAAAGGGATGTTTACAAAGTACATATCAATTCAAAATTACAAGACTCTGTGCGTACAATTCTAAAACGTAATGTTAGAAATGTACCTGTCGTCGATAATGATGAACATCTCATTGGTTTAATTACACGTGCAAACTTAGTCGATATTGTGTATGACTCAATTTGGGGCGAAGAAGATTCTGATAGTCATGAGAGCCCAATTGAAAGCTCAGATGAAAATAATCATGATTTACCGCAAAATCAAACTGATGCACGAACAAACGTAAATGAAGATGTGAATGATTATCATGATGCTCAACATAGAGGTGAGGATTAATAATGAAAGCATTCTTACAAGAATACGGTAGCCAACTTTTATCGAAAGCGGTAGAACATTTTTATATTTCTATGTTTGCATTATTGTTAGCGATTGTAGTAGCTGTCCCTTTAGGTATTTTATTATCAAAAACGCAACGCATTGCTAATGTGGTATTAACAGTTGCTGGCGTGCTTCAAACCATTCCTACTTTGGCTGTGCTAGCCATCATGATTCCAATATTTGGAGTAGGAAAAACACCAGCTATTGTTGCATTATTTATCTATGTACTTTTACCAATTTTAAATAATACAGTATTAGGTGTTAAAAATATCGATAAAAATGTTATTCAAGCTGGTCAAAGTATGGGAATGACTAAATTTCAATTAATGAAAGATGTTGAGATGCCTTTAGCTTTACCACTTATTATTAGTGGTATTCGTCTATCAAGTGTATACGTCATTAGTTGGGCAACACTCGCAAGTTATGTAGGTGCGGGTGGACTTGGGGATCTTGTATTTAATGGATTAAATCTCTATCAACCACCTATGATTATTAGTGCAGCGATTGTTGTTACTTTATTAGCATTAGTTATTGACTTTATACTTTCATTAGTTGAAAAATGGGTTGTACCTAAAGGATTAAAAGTATCTAGATAAATGGGAGGAATTGACATTGAAGAAGTATTTTAACTATACACTGATTCTGGTTGCATTATCTCTCATCGTGTTATCTGGATGCAGTTTACCAGGCTTAGGTGATGGAAATGCAAAAGATGATGTGAAAATTACAACGACTGAAACAAGTGAAACTAAGATTATAGGTCATATGGAAAAATTATTAATTGAACATGAAACTGATGGAAAAATCAAACCGACGTTGATTGGGAACCTAGGTTCTAGCATTATTCAACATAATGCGTTACAACGAGGAGATGCAAATATGTCAGCTGTACGATACACAGGTACTGAATTGACGAGTGTATTAGCAGCTAAACCTACTAAAGATCCTGAAAAAGCCATGTCTGAAACACAACGCTTATTTAAAAAGAAATATGATGAAAAGTTTTATCATTCACTTGGGTTTGCGAATACATACGCATTCATGGTGACAAAAGAAACGGCTAAAAAGTATCACTTAGAAAAAGTATCAGATTTAGAGAAATATAAAGATGAACTACGTCTTGGAATGGATACCCAATGGATGAACCGTGCAGGTGATGGATATCCAGCTTTTGTTAAAGATTATGGATTTAAATTTGATAGTGCGCGTCCAATGCAAATTGGTTTAGTATATGATGCATTAAAAAATAATAAATTAGATGTAGCAGTTGGGTATTCAACAGATGGACGTATTGCAGCTTATGATTTGAAAATATTGGAAGATGATCGTAAATTCTTCCCGCCTTATGACGGTAGTCCACTTGCAAATGAACAATTAATAAAGGATAATCCAGAAATCGATAAGGCACTAAAAAAATTAGAAGGTAAAATCTCAACAGAAGAAATGCAGAAGTTAAATTATGAAGCGGATGGAAAAGGTAAGGAACCTGCAGTGATAGCTGAAGAATATTTAAAGAAACATCATTACTTTGAAGAAAAGAAAGGTGGTCATAAGTAATGAAAGGTAATTTGTTACATTCAATCATCGAATATTACTCACTGAACTGGGCCTTTCTTCTAGAACTGTTCTTCAAACATCTATTAATGTCGGTATATGGTGTGTTGTTTGCTTGTATAATTGGAATTCCTATTGGTATTTTCATAGCTAAGTATAGACGTTTATCGTGGCCGGTGATTACAATTGCAAATATTATACAAACTGTTCCAGCAATCGCTATGTTGGCCATACTTATGTTGGCTATGGGATTAGGACCAACAACTGTTGTTGTAACTGTATTCCTGTATTCGTTATTACCTATTATTAAAAATACTTATACTGGTATTGTAGAAGTTGATGAAAATATTAAAGATGCTGGTAAAGGTATGGGAATGACGGGGAATCAAATATTAAGAATGATAGAGTTACCATTATCTTTATCTGTTATTATTGGTGGTGTTAGAATTGCACTTGTTGTTGCTATCGGAATAGTAGCGATTGGGTCATTTATCGGTGCTCCAACACTAGGTGATATTATTATTCGTGGTACAAATTCAACAGATGGAACAACATTCATCTTAGCAGGTGCCATACCAATTGCTTTAATAGCAATTATTATAGATATAGGATTACGTTATCTAGAAAAACGTTTAGATCCTACTCGTAAAAACAAAAAAGATTCAATGCAAAAACATCAAGTACAAAAATTACGTTAATAGATATCAATAAACTTAATTAATATAAAAAGCATAGACAGTGACTGAAACAGAGATTATTTTAGTCAACAGTTGCTTATACATTAACAATGCCTGGAACACAAAATAATGTTCCAGGCATTGTTTGTTTAATATATTTAGTTTTCAGGGGTATTTTAGATATATTTATAGTTTTGGGTAATTATAATAAGATTGGAGCAAGGATAGGAACTACTGCTACAACAATAACGCCAACGATGACAACGGCAATACTTCCCATTGATTCTTCAGTCTCACCCAATTCTTTAGCTGCCGCGACACCTAAAGTGTGTCCACTCGTCCCTAGTGCAAGTCCTCTGGCAATAGGGTTAGATATTTTAAATAATTTAACTATTTTAGCACCTAAAGCAGAAATGACAACTGCATTTAAAATAACTGCGAGTGAGGTTAATTCTTTGACACCACCGATACCGTCAGATACAGGTAATGCAATTGCTGTCGTTGCAGCTTGAGGTAGCATAGATGCTATAATTTGATTGCCAAATTGGAATGTTATTGCAACAAGATAAATTAATAACAAGGCAATAATTGTACCAACAGCTATACCACCAAATATTTGTAACCAATATCTTTTTAATACTTCGCGCTTGCGATATAAAGGAATCGCAAAGCATATTGTAGCTGGTTCTAGAAAGAAATTAATAATGTCGCCACCGATTTTATAATTCTCATAACTAATTCCTGTCAATTTCAAAAAAGCAATACCTGCAACCATACTTACGAATAAAGGTGCTAGTAAAAAGAAACCATTCGTTTTTTTATAAAAATAAGTCGCTATGACAAATGGTATTAATGATACTAATATCCCAAAATAAGGTGTATTGATTCCTAAATGTTCAATCATTGATTACCCTCCTATGTGACTTGTTTCTTCATTTTTCTCTTTAGAAGGGAAAAGTGATTTCGTCACTAATAATTGTGACGCAAAGCCAGTACAAATTAATAATAAAAGTGTTGAAATAATAATAAGTAAAATAATTAAAATAGGGCTTTGCTTAAGGATTGGTAAAGAGTTAATGACTGAAATACCAGCTGGTACGAATAGGAATCCAATATTATTGGTTAATGCAGTTCCCACAGTCTCAACTTGACCTAATTTCACAATGCCTGTACACAATGCGATAAATAATAGTACGAGTCCAATGACTGAGGCTGGCATTGGTATAGGAATAAATGATTCAATAATTTTTGATATAAGTAAAATCACTGCAATCGTTAATGCTTGTTGAAAAATACTGTATTTCATTGACTTCTTGTTATCAACCGCTTTGTTTTTAACGAGATGCGTTTGTTCCAAAATAACCATTCCCCTCTGTTTTCTTCATGGTTATATTATAGAATGAAAGCGTTTACTATATGTAGTTTCATAGCTCACTTACAAATATTTTAGGGTGAGGTGCACCATTTTAAAGGTGAAATTCATAAAGCATGATTTAAATTTTATTGAAGACCGAGTTGTTGTTTAAAAGTCTTCATATAAGAACGACTAACTTGATATTTAAATTCATGGGTTAACGTCAGCTGATATGTATAATTAAACCAATGTTCTATTGTTTGGATATGTTCTTTATTAACGATAGTAGCGCGATGTATTTTAATAAATAGTGAGGAAGGTAGTTTTTTCTCGTAATGATTAAGTGTTTCGGTCGTTTCATAACTTTGTTTTGTTGTATCTATCGTAGTAATCCCATTATTAACAGATAATGCGATAATGTCTGTGAAATTTAAGATGTGAATACGTTCATCCACTTCAATTGGTAGTACATGTGTTTGAGCGTGCTCATCATCACTATAATCAATATATTTAGGTGTGATAGTTTTATCTTTGTTTTTTGATTTATCTTTAGCCATGCCAACTTTATTTACAGCTTGATTAATACGATCTTTTTCAAAAGGTTTTAGTATATAATCGGTTGCATTTAATTCAAAAGCTTTGACTGCGAATTTCTCGTGAGCGGTTGCAAAGATAATATGTGGTGATTGCTTCATTTTATTAATTTTTTGAGCTAAATCAATACCACTTTCATCCATTAAATTTATATCTAAGAATATTAAGTCAAATGTGTTGTAGAGTAACTTCTCCAATGTTTCTTCTATGTTTTCTGCTTCTTCAATTTCATCTATAGCATCATTAAGATTTAAAAGATATTGTAATTCATTTCTTGCAAGTGGCTCATCATCAACGATTAACGCTTTCATTAAAGTGTTCCTCCTTAGAAGATTTATACGGAATTAAACAACTTACAGTCGTGCCTGATTGAGAAGATTGAATGTTCAGTGCCGATGTTGTTCCAAATAGTCCAGTAAGTCTTTTATTAAGATTGACTAAGGCATTACCAGTACCAGTGGTAGACGTCACTGTCGTATATCCAATGATATCTAATTGATCAGCTGGTATGCCTTGCCCATTATCTTGAACAGATATACTTAAGTAGTCTTGTTTCATGCTAACATTCACATCAATATGATTATTCACTTTACGATTTTTAAATGCATGTTTAATAGAATTTTCCACTAATATTTGAATTATAAAAGGTGGGATAAGCGCATCTTGACACTGATCATCAATTCGATAATGTATGTTAAATCTATTTGGATAACGTGCTTGCTCTAAGGATAAATATGCTGCTACTTGTTGTAATTCCTTTTGTAAAGTAATTGTATTATTACGTGCACCATTAAGATTAGAGCGGAAGAACTGACTGAGTTGAATCAGTAAACGTCGTGCTTTTTCACTATCAATTCGTACTAGTGCTGATATAGTGTTAATAGCATTAAAAAAGAAATGTGGATTGACTTGTGCTTGTAATGATTTAATTTCAGCGTCTTTCAACAATTGTCCCTGCATTTCAGCTTGGCCTAGTTCTAGCTGTGAAGAAAATATATTAGCGAGGCCTTTTGCGAGTTGTTGGTCTGAAGTTGAAATAATATTGTTATCAGTGAAGTAAAATTTTAAAGTCCCTGCGATTTCGTTATGTATATAAAGAGGGACGACAATGGCTCCTTCAAGAGGGCAATTAGGATGGTGACATCCAATTCCTTCTCTCGTATGAGCGACTTTTAATTTTCCTGATTGAATCACTTCTTTAGATAAATCTGTAATAATCTCTTTACGTGCTACGTGATGGTCACTGCCTGCACCAATATGTGTTAAAATATCTTTTTTATTTGTAATAGCTACCGCCGACACTTGCATTAATTTTAAAATAATTTCAGCAGCTTGTTGGGCTGATTTTTCATTAAGTCCAGATCGAAAGTAAGGTAGTGTTTCATTAGCGAGTTGTAATACATCATGCGTTTGGACTGCACGCATTTGTTCTTCTTGCTTGATGGTCGACAAAATGATGGTTAAAAATATGGCTGTACCCAAACTATTAATGATAATCATCGGTAGTGCTATAAAACTGACTAATGTAATTGCGTGATGTAAGTTATTTGTAAATAATAATATACAGCTCATTTGAATAATTTCAGTTATTGCACCGATAATAGCACCTTTTTTAATGGACGGATATGTATTTTGTTTTATTGTTTGATGACCGAAGTAACCAGATATGATAGCGATAACTATGGATGAAATGAGATAGGTATATGCGTCAGCCCCGCCAATATATAAACGACATAATCCAGAAATAATCCCTACAATTATAGCTACCCACGGTCCACCTATTAGACCAGAAACACCAATAGTTAATACACGTGTATTGGCCATTGAGGCGTCTTTGCTTAAGTGGTAATAAATATCACCAGATACGATATGGCCATTTTCTATTTCAATTCCTGTAAAATTAGAAATCATAGAGAATATACCAAAAATAATGATTAGTTGGAATTTTGAACGCCATTTGTCACGTTCGCTCATCATTGTTTTAAAATGATTAATATTCATGAGTATATATGCGAGTAAAATAATTAATCCCACGCGTTCAAGTAATAAAATAAATAAATTAAGCATAACGTCAATCCTCATTTAGTTTTAATATCCCAAAAAAGAAATATATTTTTATTAAAAATAAAAGCACTTACATTGGCTTGTTTCATATATTTATAGTTTATATGAAAACACGTTTAAATCAATTATAGTATGGAAAATTGAAACTAGATAGTGTAGAATAAGTTTCTATATTCACAAATTTTCTAAAAATTACAAGAAATTAAAAAAGAAACATATCTAGGATGAATGAATATTAACATGATAAACGATTTAGTCATATATTTATTTCAGTTAAAAAGTTGTTCTAAATATGATAAAGTTTCTTAATGTAAAAATGATATTAGAAGAAAGCAAATAAAAGATTTGTAAAATAAGAAATGGATATTGTAATTAAATAAGTCTTATTTAGAGATTTCTAATTAATTGTGAAGGAGTAAGTGATAGATGAATACATCACAAAAGTTTAGGGGAGATAATCGCTTATTATTAGGGATTATTTTAGGGGTTATTACATTTTGGTTATTTGCACAATCACTTGTAAATCTAGTCGTGCCATTACAATCATCATACAATAGTGATATTGGTACCATTAATATAGCAGTTAGCTTATCGGCACTATTTTCTGGTTTGTTTATTGTAGGTGCAGGAGATATTGCAGATAAAATTGGTAGAGTAAAAATGACATACATAGGCTTAGCACTTAATATTGTTGGGTCAGTTTTAATCATTATTACACCATTACCAAGTTTATTGATTATTGGACGTGCTATTCAAGGATTGTCAGCGGCGTGTATAATGCCAGCGACACTCGCAATCATTAATGAATATTATATTGGGACAGCACGACAACGTGCATTAAGCTACTGGTCCATTGGTTCATGGGGAGGTAGTGGTGTTTGTACTTTGTTTGGTGGTTTAATGGCAACTAACCTTGGATGGCGCTCAATCTTTATTGTTTCAATTATTCTGACAATATTATCCATGTTTCTCATTAAACATACTCCCGAAACAAAAGCAGAGCCTATAGGAGATCAACCGACAGAGACAAAGAAATTTGATGTTATTGGTTTAATCATCTTAGTGGTTAGCATGTTAAGTATTAATGTGATAATAACTCAAACCTCTCAATTTGGTTTGTTCTCACCATTTATTTTGGGACTTATTGCAATTTTTGTTATATCGTTAATTATATTCGTGATTTACGAAAATAAAATAAAACAACCGCTTGTCGATTTTGATATCTTTAAAAACAAAGGTTATACAGGTGCAACGATTTCAAACTTTATGTTGAATGGTGTAGCTGGTGGTACATTGATTGTAGTAAATACTTTTTATCAGCAAAAATTAGATTTTAACTCTCAGGAAACTGGATATATCTCACTTACATATCTAGTTGCAGTATTAATTATGATACGTGTGGGTGAAATGATATTACAATCGCTAGGACCTAAAAGACCTTTGTTACTCGGAAGTGCCTTGACCGTCATAGGATTAATATTATTATCTTTGACGTTTTTACCTAATGCTTGGTATATAGCGTCAAGTGTCGTTGGTTATTTATTATTTGGTACCGGTTTAGGTATTTATGCAACACCATCTACGGATACAGCTGTTGCACAAGCACCAGATGATAAAGTAGGTGTCGCATCCGGTGTATATAAGATGGCGTCATCCTTAGGGAATGCATTTGGTGTGGCCATCTCAAGTACAGTTTACAGTGTACTTGCAGCCCAACTTAATCTGACTTTAGGTGGTTTTACTGGAGTAATGTTTAATGCGCTTATAGCATTATTAGCATTCCTTTCTATTTTGTTCTTAATACCGAAAAAACAGTCTAATGTATAAGAGCATAGTCAGTAACTTTTAATTTTATCTTTAATATTGAAATAGAAAATATGAATTTATGTCTGGGACATCACTGGTGTCTCAGACATTTTGATATATTGATATAGAGAACTAAGCAAAAATGTAAGTACGAAGAAGTCTATAAATTCTAATTCTTGTTAAAGAGAAAAGAGATAATCAAGTCAATATGAAGTTAGTTCTACTCATATTTTAAAAACGCAACTGAAATAGAATAATAAATTAACAAAGAAACGATTCACTGTGCTAATTGCTAATAAAATGTCGAATGAGTAATGTACGTTTGAGAGGATAATACTTATTCATAATTAACAGAAAATTCTTACAAAATAACCGTATTATATTGACTGGTATGTAGTAAAGTAGTATTTTAAAAACAATATAGAATTGTAAGGAGATGGAATATATGAAAATAGCAATTGCAGGTTCTGGCGCATTAGGTAGTGGGTTTGGTGCTAAGTTGTTTCAACATGGTTATGACGTCACTTTAATTGATAATTGGGAACCTCAAGTTACTGCAATACAACAGGACGGACTAAATATCGATATTAATGGTGAAGCGCATCATTTCAGGCTACCTATGTTTAGACTAACGGAAATTCCTAAAGAAACGTCCTTTGATATTGTTTTTTTATTTCCTAAATCCATGCAATTAGAAGAAGTGCTTAGTCATATTCAACCTCACATTCATGATAATACGATTGTTGTGTGTACTATGAATGGTTTGAAACATGAACGTCTTATACAACAATATGTTTCTATAGATAGAATTGTACGTGGAGTAACAACGTGGACAGCCGGTATTGATCAACCTGGTCACACGCACTTAATGGGGCAAGGTCCTGTTGAAATTGGGTGTCTCGTGCCCGAGGGAAAAGAAAGCGTAGATATCATTGTTAATCTGCTACAAAATGCAGAATTAAAAGGTGTAAAAAGTGAACATTTACATCAATCAATTTGGAAGAAAATATGTGTCAATGGAACAGCTAATTCATTATGTACTATACTTGAATGTAATTTGGCAGCGCTCAATAATAGTGAAGACGCTAAAAATTTGATCTACAAAATTACACAAGAAATTGTTCATGTTGCAACAATTGATGATGTTCATCTTAATGTTGATGAGATTTTTGATTACTTAATTGCTTTAAATGATAAAGTAGGCCCACACTATCCTTCTATGTACCAAGACTTAATTAAAGATAATAGAACAACTGAAATAGATTATATTAATGGAGCAGTTAGTAAATTAGGGAAAGAGAATCATATTGCAACACCTGTAAATGATTTTGTAACAAATCTTATACATGCTAAAGAAAGTCAACGTGGTGCACAATGATAAAGTAATATGGATCGTGTGAATTACAACCTCTTTGTAAATTATTAACATGGTATATTTAATAGTGGTGAACGAAAAGCACGCTATAAACATTTTTGCAAGATTGTTTATAGCGTGCTTTTTTATGACTCTTCGGTTAATAACTCACCATTGTCTTTATTTTGCTCTAATTTTTGTTTGAGTTTTTTAGCTTCATGTAGTGCCACTTTCTTATAATGAGAGTGAGCAAAATGCATTTGTACTATTAGAAAAGCAGCGCTTATACTCCAATATAAGCCTAAAGCTGCAGCAGAATGTAGAGACGCATATGTTATGAATATCGGTGAAAATACCATCATAAAGTAATATGTTTTTCTTTGATCTTTTGGATAATGGATTGAGTTTACAAGTGGCTGAACAAAATACATGATTGCTGCGATGATTGTCATAATCAAATCAGGTTGCGTTAAATCAAACCATAAGAAGTGTGGGTATTCAGTAATTCCGTGACTCGAAGGGTACTTCAAACTCATATAAAGGCCCATTAATATAGGCATTTGTATAAGAACAGGAAGACACCCTAACATATTTTTTAATGGATTAATTCCATACGATTGATACTTTTTCATAAGCAATTGATTGGCTGCATTACGTTCTTTTTGTGATGTTGCGTGTTTCATTTTATCTCTTATAGCATCCAATTCTGGTTGGACGACTTTTGTTTTTTCGCGCATCATATGCATATTCTTAACTTGTATTAACATGAAAGGTAATAGGATGAAACGAACTATGAGTACAATAGAAATAATAGCAAAGCCATAGTTATCCTGAAAGACTCTGCCAAGAAAATGAAGAAATTCATCCATAGATTTTACAAAAACGTTATAAAATATACCAGTTTGGTTCTCTTCTTTAGAATAATCGCATCCAGCTAGTAAAATGATAAAACCTAATAAAGTGATGAAAAGTCGTTTATGCATAGTGATACTTCCTTTTGTTAAAAATTCTATTAATTTTATGATAAATGATGTTCAAGTTCATCAGAATAGTATAATATTGCATGATTCAAAAATAACAAAGTCATTCTTAGGTGTGTATCGCATGTCTTAAATGTGGCTTTTTAATGCTTAGGTGTCGTTTTAATGTTTTTTATTTTCATCAGAACGGTAAGTTATACTTATTAAAGATAACCAAACCAGTAACATGGTTATGGCTAGATAGATACTTACAACTAAATATTTCGAATGTAAAGGTAACCATGATAAAACAAACCCCCAAGTTGCATCTCCTAATATTATCAAGGGAAGTAGATAAAAAAGAATATTCATTGCTACAAATCCCAATAAAATGATGCTGAATATGATTGAAGCTCGTAAACATTTACGGACGAAAATGTGGCCTTCACGTAATTTTAAGATTTTACTAAAAACTAAGATACTAAATATGACCATGAATATAACGGCCAATGTGGAAATGATAAGTTGCATATCTTTCGTTTGGTTCACTTTTTCTTCTATGGTTGTATAATGACGATTATTCATAATTTGAGTATTTAAATGTTCCGCTAAACGAGTCACTTGATTTGAATTTGTATTGGCTAATACGACAATGCCATAAGATTTACGAATATTTAATAAAATTTGTGAAGAGAAATTATCTAAAACGCCGGTATGAAATACGAGATGGTCATCAGTATTTATAAACCATCCCGAACCGTAGCTATCTGCGTTGGGCTCACTATTTAATGAGTTAGATAATACCTGATGCGATTGACGAATTAACTTGGCTTGTGATTTTGAAGTGGGGTGGATCTGTAGTTGGACCCACTTTGCTAAATCACTTGTACTTGACATCATATATGCCGCAGGAGTATCCCCAATGTTAAACTCTGGTTGTGCAACTTTATTTTCATTATCTTCCCATATATAACCTAATGCTTCGTTATTAGCTTTGGTATTATTTACTTTAAAAGTGGTATGTTTCATCTTTAAAGGGGCTAAAACATGCTTTTGGATGTATGATGTATAGGATTGATGGGTAACATTTTGAATAATAAGACCTAAAATATCATAATTCATATTCGAATATTCAAAAGTTTCTCCAGGTACATGGTTTAGACGTTTTCCTTTTGCAAAATTAACGATATTTTCAATACTATCGTACTGTTTAGAGTAACGATTTTCTTCAGTGATATCTCCAGGGATACCACTAGTTTGAGCTAATAGCTGTTCAATAGTAATATCTCTTTCTTTGTCTTCATACTTCATTTTAAATCCGGGTATAAATGTACTTACTTTGTCATTTAAATTTATTTTTCCTTCTTGAGCTAGTTGTAGAATTGCATAACCTGTAAAAGCTTTAGTATTGGATGCAATTTCAAATTGAGTATGTGGGTTTACCTTTGCTCTTTTTTCAATATTGGCATAACCATACCCTTTATTTAAAAAGATTTTATTGTCTTTGATGATCAATATTGCTAGTCCGGGGATATCTCCTTTCTTCATTGCTGTCTCAACCATTTTATCAATATGTTTTTGAGAAGCATGTGTCAATATCGTCTCATTCTTACTATGTGCGATTTCTCGTGTTGTTATTGAAATTATCGATAAAATAGTCATCAAAAAAATGACAACAATGACAAACAGTTTTATCTTCATTGAGCATCCTCTACTTTAAACTTAAAAATTTATTGCCTACGTTATGGCAACAATGAGTGAATTTATTATAACAGTTTTGGTGTATAAAGTTACAGATAACGAATAGATATTGGGTTAGCTATATCTTAATCAAGTAGTCTTCTTTGTGAGAAACAATAAATTCATAAGTGTAATATAACACTAATAGAGTAAATGTAATGATTAAAGATCTGTGAAGTAGCTATACAATTTTGATTTATGGGAGTATAGTTTTATCCATCAAAATGAGTTAAAGAGGTAGGAGTCATGTTCATTCAATTTAAAAGACTTTTGATTGGTAGACCTAAAAGAAACAGAGACTTAAAAAACGAGAAAATTTCAAAATTTAAAGGATTAGCTATCCTATCATCCGATGCATTGTCATCAGTTGCATATGGTCCTGAGCAGATATTAATTACATTATCGGTGATAGGAGCTGTGGCATCTTGGTATACGCTGCCTATTGCCGGAGCAGTTCTAATATTATTAACAGCTCTAATTTTATCTTATAGACAAATTATTTATGCTTATCCAAAAGGTGGGGGAGCGTATATTGTTTCTAAAACAAATCTTGGTGAGAAATGGGGATTGCTAGCTGGAGGGTCTTTATTAGTCGACTATATATTAACGGTGGCAGTGAGTATTTCTTCAGGCGCAGATGCTTTTGTTGCTGCATTTCCCCACTTATATCATTTTAAAGTGCTTATTGCATGTTTATTAGTACTCTTTATTTTAATGATGAATTTAAGAGGTTTGACTGAATCAGCAACTGTATTATCATATCCAGTCTACTTATTTATTATAGGTTTAATTGTTTTGATAGTCGTTGGAACATTTCGCGTAGCTACTGGACAAATCGCACCACATATCCATTCCACTGTAGGGAGTACTGTGCCTGGTGTTACGTTATTTTTACTTTTAAAAGCATTTTCATCTGGAGCATCATCACTTACAGGTGTAGAGGCAATATCCAATGCAGTAACAAATTTTAAAAATCCAGCACCTAAGAATGCAGTCAAAACTTTAGTCACTATGGGTACAATTTTAGCAGTGTTACTAGTAGGTATTGTTGTACTCTCATATATATATGGAATTATGCCTCAAACTGAAACGACCGTGCTTTCACAACTTGCGTCCCAAATATTTGGTGAAAATGTAGCGTTTTATTTTATACAAGCTACTACAGTTATGATTTTGGTATTGGCTGCTAATACTGGTTTTACAGCATTTCCTATGCTAGCTGCATCAATGTCTAAGGACAAATATATGCCACGTATGTTTACTGTTCGTGGTGATCGTCTCGGTTATTCAAACTCGATTATTATATTAGGTGTATTAGCCATCATTTTAATTATCCTATTTGAAGGAATGACAGAGAACCTCATCCCATTATATGCAGTAGGTGTTTTTATTCCGTTTACGCTTGCTCAGTTTGGTATGGTTTTAAAATGGCTTCGAGAACGTCCTGAACGATGGGGAATAAAGCTTACTATCAATTTAATTGGTGGTACGATTACGTTTATCGTATTCATGATTTTACTCATTACCAAACTTAATCAAGTATGGCCAATTCTTTTATTTTTACCTTTTGTTGTATTTATTTTTATTAGAATTCATGTACATTATGAGAATATAGCATGTGAATTACGATCTGAAATTGATATACACGATATTCCTGTTGTAGATCGCAATTTAGCGATTGTACCTATTCAAAGTATTACAACTGTAGTTGATAAATCTATTTATTATGCCAAATTATTAGCTAATGATGATGTTATTGCAGTGCATGTGACATTTGGTGATGAAGATGAGCAGGCTTTTATGACTAAATGGAAAAAACATTTTCCTGATGTAAGACTTGTGATTTTACATTCAGAGTATAGAAGTATTATTCGTCCGATTTCACGATTTATAGATAAAATTCGTAAAAAAGCGAATGATAAAAATTATTTAATTACAGTAGTCGTTCCAGAATTTATCCCTAAAAAGGCTTGGCAGCACTTGTTGCACAATCAAACGAGTTTACGTTTAAAATTGCATTTAATTTATCAAAAAAACGTTACTCTATGTACTATTCCATTTAAATTAATGAAATAACAAAAGGACCAAATACACTTGATTAAAGTGAGATTTTGGTCCTTATTATAATGAGTATATTCTTTTTGAGATAATATATATTTTGTAAATATTGATGATTAATATTTTAGAGTCATAGCTTATAATTAAGTTTAATCATATTTTACTTTAATGTCGCTGTCTATTGGCTAAAGATTCAGCATTATTCTTGTATTTCTTATAATAAAAGAATAAGAAGATAAACCATAACGGTGAAATAAAAATTGCTACTCTAGTATCTTTGCTAAAGAATAGCAGAATAAAGATAAATAAGAAAAAAGATAACACAATATAGGCAATAATCTTTCCGCCCCATAATTTAAATGCACTTGATTGATGTTGTTCGGGATTCTTCTTTACATATGCGATGTAAGAAACGATAATCATTCCCCATACTACAAGGAATAGGACGGTAGATAATGTCGTTACATAAATAAATAATTTAATAGCATCTGGGAAAACAAAATTTAATAAAGCTGCGATTAACAATGTTATTGAAGATACGAACATTGAGAGATAAGGCACACCATTAGAATTAGTTTTTGTCAATGCTTTAGGACCTAAACCTTGTTTCGCTAAACCAAATAAAATTCGACTATTAGAATATATTCCACTATTAGTTGCAGATGCTGCTGCTGTTAAAACAACAAAATTAACTATGCCAGCAGCAAAGGGAACACCAATTAGTGTGAATAATTTAACAAACGGACTACTATCAGGATCAACTTTAAACCATGGGATGACAGACATGATTACAAGTAAACCACCTATATAAAATAATAAAATTCGTATAGGAACGTTATTTATTGCTTTAGGAATTGTTTTTTCTGGATTCTTTGTTTCGCCAGCTGTGACGCCTATAAGTTCTATACCTATAAATGAATATACAGCAATTTGGAAGGACATTAAAAATCCAGCTACGCCATGTGGAAACATACCGCCATGATGTATTAAATTACCAAAAGAAGCGTGTCCATATTCTGTTTTAAATGATAAAAAAATCAGAACTAAACCTACAATAACCATCGTAATAATTGTAACGACTTTAATTATAGAAAACCAAAATTCAAGTTCTCCAAATAATCTGGCACCAAGCAAATTAAACGATATAAGTATGAGTACAATAAATAGCACTGTCAACCAGTGTGGGACTTGTGGGTACCAATAAGCAAAATATTGTCCCATCGCAGTGAGATCCGACATGCTAGAGACAATCCAACAAACCCAATAGGTCCACCCAATTACAAATCCACCAAACGGACCAAGGTATTCATTTGCAATATCTACGAATGAATTAAATTTAGAGTTACTTAATAATAATTCACCAAGAGCTCTCATAAAAGCAAATAACACTATACCTATCAACATGTAAGTAAAGAGTAATGAAGGTCCGGTTAGAGAAATTGTCTGTCCTGAACCTAAAAATAAACCAGTTCCTATAGCACCACCAATAGCAATTAATTGAATATGCCTATTATTCAATTCTCTTTGTAGCTGTTTTGCCATCAACTTCCTCCTTAAGGATACGTATATGAAAGCGTTTACTTAAAGTTTATCTTATCCAACATATTTTGAAAAAGCAAGAATTTTCAGAAATATAAGTGGATATATGTATTAATATGGTATCTTAAATTAATAGTTATAACCTTGTAATAAAAAATTATGAAATACAATGAAAGAAAAGTTTATATTAAAAATTATGCTTAATTATAGACATTATTTTACAAATAGCAAGTATAATGATAATTAATCACATGAATTAACTTTCATTTATCTCTATGTAATAATGTAAGTTATTATAAAGAGAAATGAGGATTGAGAAGATGAAAATAGGTACTATTTCTGACCTACACATTGACCGTCATCCACACTTAAATCCTGAAATATATTTAGAAAAGCTTTGTCAGGTGATTAAACAAAGGTCTATTGAGTTACTTATCATAGCAGGGGATATATCTAATGACTATCGGATAAGTTACAAATTTATTCAAAGCATTCAAGAATTAAGTGGGATACCTACTTATTTTGTTCCTGGGAACCATGATTTGTGGTCTGACCAAGTAGATAAAACTTCAACAGAAATACTATCATTCTTTCGTTCAAAAAAGGAATGCTTAATAGGCAATCCAATCATTATTCATGATCAATATGCAATTGTAGGCCATGTCGGTTGGTATGATTATAGCTATGCAGATCATCGTTTTTCTCAGCAGAAAATAGCAAGTGGTAAACATTATGGTGCAACTTGGCAAGATAAAGTAAGAACAGATTGGTCATTATCAGACCCGCAACTATCCCTCTTAGCTGCTCAAGAGGTTGAAAAAGACATTAACAATGTAAGTCCACGTCAAATTATACTAGTTACGCACGTTGTAACACATCCTCAATTCGTAGTACCAACGCCTCATCGTATTTTTGACTTTTTTAATGCATTTATTGGTACTCGTGATTTTGATACTATTTATAAAAATTATCCTATTCGATTTAGTGTAATGGGGCATGTTCATTTTAGAAAAAAACTTGTTGAAAACAACATAATATATATATGTCCGTGCTTAGGATATCAAAGACAATGGATGACAGACGATATAACATATGAAATAAATCATGCTTTAGTCGATTTTGATATTTAGTATCAACTTATATAATAAAGCCTCTAGAAACTGAAATTAAACAGTCTCTAGAGGCTTTATTATTAATTATCGATATATATGCATTTTCTTCCTGGGGCATTATAACTATTTTCCAAAGTGCGCTTTTTAATTTTGATGATTTGTTTAGAGTTAGGAATAATAGATGGGAAAATAACAAATTTTGTTAAACGACTCCATAACGGATCAATATAATAATAATAGTCATCATCGTACCCTATTAATAAAGTAACGTGAATATTTGAGACTAGTTTTGTTGGTTGATTGTCGAAATGAAATACACGTCGAAGCGGTTTGGAACCTAAACTAGTATGATAAATGATGACCGGCTGACCTTTGTCGATAAATTTTTCAAGTTGATTTAATGATGTACCTGTACCATCTACAATTCGAGAATCATATTGTTTAAGAAATGGCGCAAAAGCATCAGGAAATATTGTTTGATGATGACCAAATTTAACTAACAAAGGATGACCAACATAGCCTTTATAGGGATTGGTCGGATGTTTAGGCCAGTGACTCATAATTTGTGTTGCTTTAATATCGTAATGATTAAATTGTAATAGCATCGCTGCGGATACTCCCTCACACCCCATAACAAAAGGGATAGGGAATAGCTGACTTATAGGTTTTACTGGTAAAATTATCTTCATAAAATGTATCCTCTAATAACTTTGATAAAGCATATTATATAACGTGCGATTTATTTAGTATACAAAATTGATTTAGACAAACTTGAAATGAGCGTTTTCATCAGATATTCGGAGTAGAAAGGGATGAATTAGTATTAAAATTGTAAAGTGAATGAAAATTGAAATAAAAATAGGAACGTTCATTAAAACACTACAAAACGTAAATTTAGAATTACAAGTCTATGGGTACTATTAAAATAGAAAATAGGAGTGGCACTTAATTATACTACATTGTCAGTTCACTCCTATATTTTGATTTACGAATAACTATGTTTTTTTCATAAATAATTTGAAATATATAATTTGTAATGCGATAAGTAAAACAGCTGTCGCACTAATAATAATTAGATACGGAGACATATCATGTTGACCGTTCAAACCAACTAGGGGAGAAATGAGGCCTCCTAAAATAAATTGGAATAGGCCAAGTAAACTTGAAGCATTGCCGCTTCCACCTGTGCGTTCAGCCATTGCCATAGAAAAACAAAGTGGTGCTATAGAAGTGACTGGACATATATTAATAAAAAAGCCAATAAGTAAAACATACAATGGAAGATGTAATGTTAAAGTAAATATTAAAATTACAACACCTAACATTTGAATGATTGTTAAATATATGAGCATCGTATATCGGCTTATCTTTTCTACTATAATAGCAGTTATCTGACTAACGACTATCAAACCAACTCCATTAATAGCAAACATTGTACTATATTGAAGTGGTTTCATATGATACATCTTTTGTGAAATAAAAGGTGCGGCTGACGAATAACTGAATAACATGACATAAGTTAATCCTTGCAATAGCATCGGAATAACGAAGGTGGGTCTTGTTAATAATAGACCAAAATCTTTAAATATTGCTTTAAATTTTAATTGAGATTGTTCTTGATGTAGCCCAACTGGCATCTTTAATAAGATGCCTAAGATGACTATTAAGGTAATGATTGTTAAAAATATAAAAATCATTCTCCAACTCGCAATAGATAAAGCGAGACCACCTAACAGTGGAGCAATAATGGTGATTATACCATTTATGACCATAAGAGAAGTTAAAAATTTTGCTAATTCGTCTCCGTCATAATTATCTCCAATAGAAGCTTTGGCTATGACGATTGCACCACCTCCTGCTAAACCTTGAATTAAACGGATAATTAAAAATATTGTTAAATGAACTGTAAACACTGATAATAATGAGGCTATTAAATATCCAATCAATAAAATGAGTGCCATTTTTTTACGACCTAATACATCTGATAGTGGCCCGAATACAAATTGACCAATAGCTAAACCTATCATAGCAAAGGATAATGTAAGTTGTATTTCTGAAATTGATGAACCAAACGCATGCTGAACTTTAGGTAAAGATGGTCCGTACATATCAATAGTCAAAGGACCAAATGCAGTCATAACGCCAAGTATAACAATCAATATTTTAGATAAGTGTTTGGAACTTGTAGTCATCATCATTATCCTCCTAGAAAAGTTATAGCATCTATTATATACGTTTTACATAAAAAAGTAATCAGCATACACAAATAAAAAAGCAGAGTATTACCCAATAGGCATTGATAGTTTTGTCAACGTAATAATGTTCAAAGAAAAAATTGGTAAATATACGTCATTCAATCACCGAGTGTCTTTGATAAAAAAGAACCCGAGACAAGTATCTATGTCCCAGATTCTTAAGGTTTTGTAGATATTTAGTTTGAAGTGTCATGCCTTTAGTTTCCTGAATTTGATCCATTCAAGATATTTTCTAGTTTAGCTTTAATACTATCAAATTTTGTATTGATGTCTTCAAGCATGTTGTTAACTTTACTTTGATTTTCGTTATTAAGTTGCGCGTTATTTGCATTTTTCAGTTTGTCGATTTGGTTTTGATAAAATTTTGTGAATTTAGAATCCGCATTGGTTTCTTCATTTTGTTTTAATTGATCAATTTGATTTTGTAGTTTATCAATTTGGGATTGGGTGTCCTTTTTATTTTTAATATCGCTTTTGGCTGAATCAACTTGTCGGTTTATATCGTCGTTTTGATTTTCAACTTCTTTTTTATAGTTTTGTGAAACGTTAGGGTCATTACTTACTTTATCATTATTATGATTGATAATTGCACGCGTGATAAAGATAGCTACTATAATGAGTAAAATGACTATGATTGCAATCAGCCATTTTTTAGTTTTGCTTGATTTTTCATTTTCCTCTTCTAATTGTTGCTCACGTCGATAGTCTCTTCCATTGTAATAACGTTCAGGATGATTTTCATACTCTCTTTCATTTTTACTTTGTATTGCACGATTTGAATTTGCTCTCTGTTGCGACTCTTGATGTTGACGATACATATCTTCTTCTGAACGTTTACGATGATTTTGATATTGGTCATCATATTTGTATGAATCTCTATATTTATCTGTTCGTTTCATATTGTCACCTCATTTAATAATTATACTCAATCATTTTTTATTTTTAATTGTAAAAGTCGTGCGATATTTGCTGTTGTATGTTTAATATGAATTTCGGCTTCTTTCAAAGCTTCGTCAATGTGACATGGACGTTCCATGATACTAAACACGCTATCGATACCGTGGTGATAAATTGCTTCGTAATCTTTTCCTAGACTACCACAAATAGCAATGACGGGTATATCATATGATTTTGCAACTTTGGCTACGCCAATAGGTGTTTTGCCATAGATTGTTTGTTTATCCATTTTACCTTCGCCAGTAACAACTAAATTCGCATCTTTTATTCTTTGTTTAAATTGAGTCTCTTCAAGAACTACATCAATTCCAGGACGTAATTCAGCGTTTAGAAACGCAATTAATGCTGTTCCCATACCTCCTGCAGCACCAGCGCCTGGGATATCTTTTACATTCACATTTAATTCTCTTTCAATTTTATCATGATAGTGACGTAATGCTGAATCCAACTTTGGTATCATCTTTTGCTGAGCACCTTTTTGTGGACCATAAACTATTGTTGCTCCATTATCTCCTAATAATGGATTAGTTACATCACAGGCTACTTTAATATTCACATTTTTCAATCGTGGGTTTATACGAGTAATATCAATGTATTCTATTTGAGATAGGGCTAAACCTCCATCGCGAATTTCTTGATTGTTTTTATCTTTAAAAGAGACACCTAAAGCCTTTAACATTCCTACACCGCCATCATTCGTAGCACTTCCTCCTATTCCTAAAATAATTTTATTAACACCGTGATTAAGTGCATCATTAATGAGTTGGCCGGTACCGTACGAAGTTGTAATAGATGGATTTCTTTCATCTTTACTCAATAATGCTAGTCCTGAAGCAGCTGCCATTTCAATGATTGCTGTACGGTGTTCATCGCTTCTCGCATAACTTGCCATGATATTTCTATTAAGTGGATCTTTTACTTCTACACAATAAGAGGTAGCATTTAAGGCTTCTTTCAATACTTCGGTAGTTCCTTCGCCACCATCAGCCATAGGAATAATGTCATATATTGTACTAGAATCGAACACCTCTTGGAATCCTTCTTTAATAGCTAAAGCAGCTTCCTTCGCTGACATACTTTCTTTAAAAGAATCAGGTGCAATGATAACTTTATATGGTGACATTTATATCACTTCCTAAACAATTGGTTTATATTTATTCTATCCAAAAATGAAATTAAACTAAAGAAATCTTGATAATTAAAATGGAAATCATACGTGAATTGTATAATAATAAGAATATAAAATTGGTGATGAGCAATATGTATATATTAATATGATTATAGCTTCAATAAATGCCTATATAATTTGAGCAGATAACTGAATGAATCACATAAAAAAGAGAATAAACATGATAATCGTTTAAATATTAGTTTTGAATTACATCATGAAGAACAGAGAGGTCAACAATGAATTACTTAAAACAATATGAATCATTTTTTTGGTTAATAGGAATTTTTATTTTTTATCTTATAATGGCAATTTTAACGCCATTATCAACTACGGATTGGCATGCATATAAAGTTAATCTAAGCCAATATTTGACTCAAGAAAATGGTCGTTATTTAGGACATTTATTTGAATGGGTAGCCGTACATAATGTCATATTAAGAGCTTTGATATATGCGATAACTTCGTTTTTAGTTATTTATTTAGTTGTTTATATGGTTCAATTACATACGAATCGTATTTATTTTATTTTGAGTTTCGTGTTTATGGTTACTGTGCCTAATACAATATATAGCGAAACTTACGGGTGGTTTACTGGATTTTTTAGTTATATACCTGCTACAGTCCTATCACTTTTTATTCTTTTTACGGTAGTTAAAATAATTGAGTCGCACGATACAGTTTCTGAAATGCAATTATGGGTATTTTTATTAGTAAGTTTGTTTGGACAATTCTTCTTGGAGAATGTTTCTATTGCTAATAGCCTAATTATTTTAATAGGATTGGTAGTCTATTTCTTTGTTAAAAAAAGACTCAGTTATTTCTTAATTGTAGGATTGATGCTTAGTTGTATAGGTAATATTATAATGTTTTTAAACTTTAATTATTTTTTAATTAAGGATGGATTAAATACGCATTATTCAATTTCCGATAGTCAGGGAATGATACATAAAGCAGGTGTGACGTTATTTAAGCTGGTACCACAATATATGTTTATTAATCAAATGATTATTCTTACTGTGATATCAATAGTAAGTATAGTTTTACTTAAGCAAAATAAAAGCCTGAAGCATATGAGAACTTATATTAAAATACCACTACTCTTAGGTTTAATTATTTTACCTGTTTATAAGATCTTTGTTTACAATCAATTTCATTTTGAATTATATAAATCATCAATTTCTATAGCTGTTTTGAATACAACGATTTGCTTTCTTTACATGATGAGTGTGATATACGTTGTGTTTAAAACGATACAGCAAAGATACATAAAAATGATTGCGATAGGAAGTTTTATAGCTATGGCTTCATCTGTTTTGCCACTTTTATTTGTGACGCCTATAAGTTATAGAAATTTTTATTTTATTTATACTTTATGGATTGTGATATTACTTTGTTTAATTCAGCAATGTGATGTGCTATTTAAACAACTAGAATATATAATTAAAATATTTGCGATTATCATCAGCATTATTATGATGATTGGATTTTCTTTTATACATATTAGTAGTGTGCACAGAATAGACGTCATTAAAGAACAAATAACACAACATCAACGACATCAGAAAATAACATTGGAAAGATTACCATTTGAGCGATATACTCATATGACTACACCAAAGTCAAAGGAACAACTTCAAGATTTCAAACACTATTATAATTTGCCCAAAGACATCACATTTAAAATAGTCCCATATGGTACAAAACAATAACTGTTCAAAGGGGAAATATGATGAAGTTAACCCGAATACATTATGAAATTATAAAATTTATCATAGTTGGTGGAATTAATACCTTTAACTACTATATAGCATATTTATTTTTGTTAAAGGTGTTACATGTGAATTATATGGTTAGTCACATTGTTGGATTTATTGTAAGTTTTATTATTTCATATTATTTAAATTGTTATTTTGTATATAAAGTAAAACCTACAATAGAAAAGTTTTTAAGATTTCCTATCACACAGATAGTCAATATGGGAATGCAAACGTTATTATTATATATATTCGTAAAGTGGTTGAATATCGCTTCAGAAATTGCACCTTTTGCGGGTCTAATCATTACAATCCCAGTGACATTTATACTTTCCAAGTGGTTACTTAGAGATAAAGTTTAATGTATTCACAAGCACTATTTTTTCCTTTAAGATGAATTGAATTTCTTTTTCAAATATTTACCTTTTCTTATTTAGAAAAAATTAATGTATATAAGTCTTTACATATATATATATGTACAAGGCTTATTTTTAAATGAATAAATAAGTAACTGAAGGAAAGTAATTTTTAGGCATATCTAATGAAATTATTAGATGAGGAATATAAAAAATGTAGAAATAAAAAAACGTTGTCATTGTGGAACTGATAATTCATACTAATATTAGCAAAAAATAAAGGTGGTAAGTGAAGGTGACTCAAAATGAAAATTTGAAGTTAGCGCAACGAGGTGCATATCTTAGTTTAGTCATCTATATTATACTTTCAATTGCTAAATATATGACTGGATATGTTTATGATTCGGCGGCAGTTAGAGCAGATGCTTTAAATAACATGACAGACATTTTAGTTTCAGTAGCAGTTATCGTCGGACTTAAAATCTCTATTAAACCTGCTGATCAAAACCACCCATATGGGCACTTAAAATCTGAAAATATTTCCACGTTGTTAGTATCATTCATTATCATGTTTGTGGGAATACAAGTTATCATAGAAAACTTTCCGAGATTGTTTACACATGATACACATATTCCTAACTTTATTACTATTATTATAAGTATAATCAGTGGTCTTGTGATGTTATGTGTCTTTGCTATTAATTATCGATTATCTAAAAGAACGAAAAGTAGCTCATTAAAATCAGCAGCTAAAGATAATTTATCTGATAGTTTAGTGAGTATTGGCACTGCCATTGGTCTATTGTTCACACAAATTGGATTTCCAATTATCGATATTATATTGGCAAATATTTTAGGTTTATTAATCGTGTTTACAGGTTTTGGAATTTTTAAAGAGTCGATTTTTACGCTAAGTGATGGTTTCAATGAACAAGATTTAGAGGAATACAGACTAGACATATTAGAAGTTGAAGATGTAATTGATGTTAATAATATTAAAGGTAGATATCATGGGAGTAGTATCTTTATTGATGTGACCATTGTAGTAGATCCTTATCTTTCACTTTATGAAGCGCATCAGATTTGTGATAAAGTTGAAATTCATTTACATAGTAAAGGAATTTCGTCTGTATATGTACATCCAGAACCCTATACTACAAAAGACGAAGTAAAATAAAATATATAAGTAGTCAATCATTACCTGACCATTAGGTAGTGGTTGGCTTTTTTATTTTAAACCAGAATCATTACCTGGAAATTACTAAAATAGCCATATTATCATTTGGGAAATTAAGAATTATAGTTATATAATAAAAGTAAGGGTAGAAAAAAAGAAACAATTTATTACTAGTGCTATTTTAATGGAATTACTACATTGATTGATATTTAAATAGATTTGTAGTTAATTCATTGTAACTACATTTAGATTATAGAAAGGAAGTTTTGATTTATGCCACAATTAATACTATGTCGACACGGACAAAGTGAATGGAATGCCAAAAATTTATTTACAGGTTGGGCCGATGTCAAACTATCAAAACAAGGCATTGAAGAGGCGAAATCAGCTGGTAAAAAAATTTACGACAATCAAATTGAAATTGATATTGCTTTTACCTCTTTACTCACTAGAGCTTTAGAAACAACACAACATATTTTAGCAGGTTCTGACCAACAGTGGATTCCAGTCCATAAAAGTTGGCGTTTAAATGAACGACATTATGGTGGTTTACAAGGTTTAAACAAAGATGATGCGAGAAAAAAATGGGGAGAAGATCAGGTGCATCAATGGAGACGCTCATATGATGTCCGTCCGCCTAGAGAAAGTGAAGAACAACGAGAAGCATATTTAAAAAATCGTCGCTATCAACATATTGATCACCGTATGATGCCTTATTGTGAAAGTTTGAAAGATACATTAGAACGCGTTGTTCCGTTCTGGACTGATCATATTTCACAACACTTATTAGATGATAAAACTGTACTTGTTTCGGCCCACGGAAATTCCATTCGCGCATTAATTAAGTATTTAGAAGGTTTATCAGAAGAAGATATCGTTGGATATGAAATTAAAACAGGAGCACCACTAGTATATGAACTTACAGATGATTTAGTTGTTAAGGATAAATATTATTTATAACAAGATGTATATAGTTTAGAACATTTTCATATCATAATAAATAAACCATTCAATGGTCAGTATTGATTTCATTGAATGGCTTATTTTTTGTGTGAAGTGATATTTAAAACAATTAAATGATAGATAAACTTGTGAAACCTAAGTTATTGAGTGGATTAAATTAAAATAATTGACGATTGTCACATTTATTTCGAACGTTGATGCTGTTTTATTATTTTTAAAGCACGTTTTCGTGTTTTGATGTTAGGACTATTGAGGTTGCGTCTTGCTGTTTGTAAATTCTGTTTCATTTTATCTTCCTCCTTGTATAACACTATTATGAAAGAAATTAAGTTATTTGTAAATAGTAATTATTACGATTTGTATATACCATTTAAACTAATAGTTTATAGAGTTTGAACTTTCTGAACACTTGTTAGCAAGTAACTCTTTATTGACTATTATGTAATAACGGGATAAAATATTTTTATTCCGATTAGAATAATAAGAATAAGGGGTTTGATTAAATGAAAAGACTTTTACTTTGCATTGTTGCACTTGTTTTTGTTTTAGCAGCCTGTGGCAACAATTCATCTAACAATAAAGATAATCAATCAAGCAGTAAAGACAAGGATACGTTAAGAGTTGGTACTGAAGGTACATATGCGCCCTTTACTTACCATAATAAAAAAGATCAATTAACAGGTTATGATATTGATGTGATTAAAGCCGTTGCAAAAGAAGAGAATCTTAAACTTAAGTTTAATGAAACGTCATGGGATTCAATGTTTGCAGGGTTAGATGCTGGTCGTTTTGATGTTATTGCAAATCAAGTGGGTGTGAATAAAGATAGAGAGAAAAAATATAAATTCTCTGAACCTTACACATATTCAAGTGCTGTACTTGTTGTTCGTGAAAACGAAAAAGGTATTACATCATTCAATGATGTAAAAGGTAAAAAGTTAGCACAAACGTTTACGTCTAACTATGGTCAATTGGCTAAAGATAAGGGTGCAGACATTACTAAGGTAGATGGATTTAACCAATCAATGGACTTACTATTATCTAAACGCGTAGATGGTACATTTAACGACAGTTTGTCTTACTTAGATTACAGAAAACAAAAGCCTAACGCGAAAATTAAAGCAATCAAAGGACATGCAGAACAAAATAAATCAGCATTTGCATTCTCTAAGAAGGTTGATGAAAAAACGATTGAGAAATTTAATAAAGGCCTAGAAAAAATTAGAGATAATGGTGAATTAGCTAAAATTGGTAAGAAATGGTTTGGTCAAGATGTTTCTAAACCTGAATAATGAACAACAACATGCATTAGATGCAGCCAAACAAGCATTTGGTCCAATGTTAGAGGGATTGGTGAAATACTCAATCCCTATTACTTTGGTCACTTTCATTCTAGGTTTAATCATTGCATTGTTTACTGCACTTATGCGTATATCAACCAGTAAATTACTTAGAGGTATTGCGCGTGTCTATGTATCAATTATTCGTGGTACACCTATGATTGTACAGTTATTTATTATTTTCTACGGTATACCGGAGCTTGGAAGATTGGTAACTAACAATGCTGATAATCAATGGACACTTGCACCTGTTGTTGCTGCAGTCATTGGTTTATCTTTAAATGTTGGTGCTTATGCTTCTGAAATTATCCGAGGAGGTATATTGTCTATTCCTAAAGGGCAAACAGAAGCGGCTTATTCGATAGGTATGAACTATAGACAAACTGTGCAACGTATTATCTTACCACAAGCCATTCGTGTATCTATACCAGCACTAGGAAACACATTTTTAAGTTTAATTAAAGATACATCATTACTTGGATTTATTCTTGTTGCAGAAATGTTTAGAAAGGCACAAGAAGTTGCTTCGACAACGTATGAGTATCTAACTATTTATTTGTTAGTAGCTTTAATGTATTGGGTTGTATGTTTTGTCATCTCAATTATCCAAGGATGGTATGAATCACGCATTGAAAGAGGGTATCGCTCATGATTGAATTGTCTCATATCCATAAGTCTTTTAATGAAACTGAAGTGATTAAAGGTATTGACTTGAAAATTAATCAAGGTGAAGTTGTGACACTAATTGGACGTTCAGGTTCAGGTAAAACGACTTTACTTAGAATGATTAATGCTTTAGAGATACCTACTGAAGGTACAGTATATGTCAATGGCATGACATATACTGCTAAAGATAAGAAATCTCAAATTAAAGTAAGACAACAATCAGGAATGGTTTTTCAAAATTATAATTTATTTCCACATAAATCTGCATTAGAAAACGTTATGGAAGGTCTTATAACAGTTAAAAAGATGAATAAAGCAACGGCTAATGAAGAAGCAATGAATTTATTGGCTAAGGTTGGATTGGTACATGTTAAAGATCAACGGCCACATGCTTTATCAGGAGGGCAACAACAACGTGTCGCAATTGCACGTGCATTAGCTATGAATCCTAAAGTGATGTTATTTGATGAGCCAACATCTGCACTTGATCCTGAATTGGTCAATGATGTATTAAAAGTCATTAAAGAATTGGCTGACGAAGGGATGACAATGGTCATTGTGACTCACGAGATGCGTTTTGCCAAAGAAGTTTCCAATCAAATTGCTTTTATTCATGAGGGCGTCATTGCAGAACAAGGTACGCCTGAAGATATATTTAATCACCCCAAAACAGAAGAGCTTCAGCGATTTTTAAATGTGATTAATGAAAAATAGAATAGTAATATTATAGAAATGGAGCCTGAGACATTAATTGCAATGTCTCAGGCTCCTTTGAGTGTATAGAAAGTCAATGACTTAAACTCGTGTGCATTGATATTTAGTTTTTTATCTAGGTTGGAGGAATCGAATTGATTAGAATTCGATTCCTATTTGCTAATTAATAATTATCTACGGTTTTCTAACTCTTGTTTAACTTTATAAAACAGTGGTTTAATTGGTTTAATAAAATCACCAATATATTCATAAATTTTAGCGTTAAATCCTTCTTTAAATTTTTGAACGCCAGCATCTTCGGCATTTTCACTAAAGTCTCCGGTAACACCGTAGAAATTATATCTATCGATATTATGTTCTTTTGCAAATTGAATCATATCCCATTGTAATCGATATGCTCCCATATAAGCATTATATTTAGGATTAGAGCCACTTGATAAGTAATACACTTCGTGATCATTATATATATATAATGCTGCAGCAAGATGAAGAACTTGACCTTCTTCTGCTATTTTCTCTTTAGTTTGTCTGATTTTACGCGCATTACTATCGAATTGTTGCTTGACTTGTGTATGTTTCGTTTTATTTTTCTTAGAATTTGGATTTTCTTCTAATGTTTTTTCAACATCTTTTAGTTGTTGATTAAGGTTTTGATGTTTAGTTTGCAACGTATCTAAATAATCTTGTAAATCGATGTAAGCAAGTTTTAACATAGCATGATCTTCATACGTTTTTTGCATCTCAACAAAATAAGGCTCTTCACGGAATTTAAAGCCATGTTTTTCTTCAGCCATTTTGAATAATTCAAAAAATGTATCTGTTTCTTCAATGGGTAATGTTTTAACTTTAACACCCATTTCATAAGTCTTTTTAATATTTCGACGTGTTTGGTAATCCATTTCTTTTAATAATTGATCTTCAGATTTATCTTTAAGGTTAAGTACTGATAACCAGCGGATTTGGCTCATTGTATCATAACCTACAGTGTATCCTTGGTGTTTATAGCCTAATTCTTCCATTGTTTTAATCAATGCGCGATTATCAAAGGATTCAATGATTTCTCCATTAGGTTGACGTAAATTTTCTAATACATAAGGGTCAACGAGTACATATAAACAATTGTGTTTTTTTAAATAAGCAGTAAGTGATTTAAAAAAGAAGCGAACTAAAACTAAATTGTTAAAGTCCATGACTGGTCCTCTATGTGTGTAGAAATACTTAAAGAATTTTAGAGAACGTGCCTCTGTTAATAAGCACGCAGCAATGACATCTTCTTGATCATCTTTAACTCCCACTAAATGTACGTCACCTTTTGTTTTCGATCTATTATTATAATGTATACTGGATTGTGTGTAATGCGAGAAATTTTCTGAAGTAAATTGCTCGAATTCTTCAGAAGTTAAATTTACAAATTTCATTATATTTCTTCACCTCTAAGTCAATTTCCATGTTTTATCGTCATGATATATATTACCAAACCCTAAACATCCTTACACATCATAACATAAAAAATTGTGTCATACTTTCGTATGAGGCCGTTTTATTTAAAAGAGAATAGATTTAAAAAGTAAGAGGTATAAAAAAATAAGTTAATGAAGATCGTACCTCTAAAGAGAATGTGATAAAATTTAAGTTGAAAGAATTGCTTAGATTAAATAACATGCTAATTGTAAACGTAGAGCTAAAGATATATTGACATTGTTTGATATGTTAAGTGTAAAAAGAGATTAATTTGAAGTTCTATGACATAGATATAGATAGCGTGAGTAGGAGTGAGTATGTTGAGGAAGTTATTAGTCGGGGTTAGTGTACTAACTTTATTATTAGCAGGTTGCATGAGCCACGAGTACGCAGACAAAATAGATAAAGCGGTTAAACTACAAGAGAAAAAGCAACAAAAAATTGCCAAAAACGATTCAGGTGATGAAGTTAAACATTTTGATAAAAAAGATGCCAATATTTATGTGTTTGACAAAGGAAAATATGTTGTATTGGAGTATAAACCACTTAGTGATGATGCTGAAGCGCGTTACTATACTTATGAATTTAAAGATAAAAAAGCATATTATAATAAAGACTTTAATGCAAAAGCATACTACCAATCTCATGAGCCTGACTACAAAGAAGAGAATATGTATTAATCGTTTTAGGAAAAGGAGAAACGATGAAAAAATTAATCGGATTATTGATGATTTTATGTATGGTTTTGCTATACAGTTGCTCAGGTCCAATGGACTCTCCAAAGCATTCTAATAATAGCAAACCTGTAGTGGTAATATACGGTGATTATAAGTGCCCTTATTGTAAAAAAACTGAAGATCGCGTAATGCCAAAGCTTAAAAAGAAGTATATTGATACAAACAAAATTAAATATCAATATGTGAATTTGGCATTCTTAGGAAAAGATTCAATTGTAGGTTCAAGAGCGCAGCATGCGGTAAATCATTATGCTCCCGAGAAGTCAATTGAATTTCAGAAGTTAATGTTTAATCAACAAAAAGATGAACATAAGCAATGGATTACAACACGTCTTGTTGATAAGCAAATTGATGAATTAAGTATCAGTGATGACACAAAGAAAAAAATAAAGACTGATTATAAAACTAAAGGTTCCATCTCGTGGAAAAAAGCCAAGGAAGATCAACAAATTGCGAAAAAAAATCACATCAAGCAAACACCTACAGCGTTTGTTAATGATACCAAGGTTGAAGATCCATATGACTTTTCTAACTACGAGATGTTGCTAGAAAACGAAAAGTGAAAGTATCTGTAATATTAGTTAATATATTAATCTTTATTTATTTAAAATGCCTGAGACTAATCATTGTCTCGGGTGTTTTTTAATTTTGACAGTCGCTTGCTAATCAAAAACGGGCGTGTATTAATCATATTTAATTTGTTTTTAGCAACAAGAACTACAAATTAAGCGTGATGTTTTCCTGAATTTTCTTCGATATTTTAGAATTAATGAAATTATCTTAAGCGTATTATTTTTGTTAATATAGAGGCAATTGATTTTTTAAAATGTGAGGTACATATATGACGATAGAAAAAAAGAAAAATAAGATTATTTTTACTAGAACTTTTAGTGCACCAATTAATAAGGTATTTGATGCTTATACAAAGCGGGAACTATTTGAACAATGGTTTCATCCTCAAGACGCATCTGTCACAGTTTATAATTTTAATGCTACGAAAGGTGGAAGCGCTTTTTATGCTATTCAAGCGCCTCAGATGACAAGTTATACTATTGCTGAATATCTGCAAGTGGATGCACCATATTATATAGAGTATTTAGACTATTTTGCTACCTCAAAAGGGGAAAAAGACACAAGTATGCCTGGTATGCATATTACTTTGAATTTTGAAGAAGTAAAAGGAAAGACTACTGTAACATCTACATCGACTTTTCCAACTGAAGGTGCTGCCCAGCAAGCGATAGATATGGGTGTAGAACAAGGTATGAATTCAACTCTTAATCAGTTAGAGAAATTACTAAATCAAAAGTGACATACATCTCGATCGTATACCTAACCAAAGAAACGTGAAAAAATTTGAGTAAATCGTTACACTTTGATGAAATGTCATAAAGTTTTCAGTTATATTGTTTAATTATTGAAAATGCTATGTATATAAACTTTTTTTAAAATTTCTATATCCTATAAATAAAATTTAATATACACATATGTCATTCTTACTTATATAATAAGTGTGAGAATAATAATGTGGATAGGATGAGAAGACATGTTCAAGAACAACAAAAGTATTGAAGATACTTATGCAACAAAATCTATTATTCAGAATATCGTTGGTCAGGCACAAATCAAACAAGTGATGGCAAAAGAAACACCCATGAGATATACGTTGAAAGCAATCATGGCTGGGTTTCTATTATCAATCGTTACAGTTTTTATGTTAGCAATTAAAACACAATTCGCTTCAACGCATAACGACGGTTTAATCAATCTGATGGGAGCTATTGCGTTTAGTTTAGGTCTCGTATTAGTTGTGTTAACCAACTCTGAATTATTAACAAGTAATTTTATGTATCTGACTGTTGGTTGGTATTATAGAGCAATTAGTGTAAGTAAAATGATATGGATTTTTATTTTCTGTTTTATAGGTAATATCTTAGGTGGATTTATTTTATTTTTCCTAATGAAATATGCACATGTTATGACGCCAGAAATGACAGATAGCTTAACAGCATTAGTACATAAAAAAACAGTAGAATCGACTTGGTTAAACATTTTGATTAAAGGTATATTTTGTAATTTCTTTATTAATATCGGTATTTTTATTTCAATGCAGTTTAAAGAAGGATTAGCCAAAGCATTCTTTATAGCTTGTGGAGTGATAGTCTTTGTATTTATGGGTTATGAACACGTTGTTTTTAATGCTGGATTATATGCAGGTATGATGTTCTTTAATATGGATGGATTATCTTGGTTGGGTGTGCTGAAAAATATTGTTTTTGCATTCCTTGGAAACTATATCGGTGGAGGCATTTTTATTGGATTAGTGTATGCATATTTGAACGGTAAACGTGACAGCCTTCAACCATAGGGGACTATTAAGTAATTGAGATTTAATCACTAGTTTTTATCATATTGACATCTTCAAGTGTGATAGAAATGGATGTCTTGCTTCATGTTGAAAGTGTTTAAATTATAAAGTATCATTGCATCATTGAAGTGATATATAGATTAGAGAGATGAAATCTCGAAATAGAGAAGATGAGTGAGGCTTTAGTTCTGTAGTTACGTTGCCCTACTTCAAACTCGAAATCTATTTTAGATTTTAAAAATAAAGTTATTATATTTAGAATTCTGTCTTATGCTTCTATACGTTTATAAACCTGGGATATTTACAGATATTCCAGGTTTTTTTATCAGTAATAGAATCTTGACACTTTATAAAAATGATAATAAACATTTATTGACTCGCACTTATAAAAAATTTAATCTATTGTTCATGTGGATGTTCAGTACTTAAGGAGTGAAAAATATGTCGAATATTAATATTAGGGTGGCACATGAACAAGATGCTGAAGAATTACATAGCATCATGCAAGTTGCTTTTACCCCTTTAAGAGAACTTGGTATTGATTGGCCATCAGTTCACGCTGATCTTGAAATGGTTAGGGATAATTTAAGACAAAATACTACATTTGTACTTGAAAATGAAAAAGAAATTATTTCAACGATTACGGTCTGTTATTCATGGAGTAGTGTAAAACCCATTTCAGGTTATCCGTTCGTTTGGTGGTTTGCAACACGACCAACATATGATGGACAAGGGTATGGGAGTCAACTTTTAAAATGTGTAGAGGAGAGCTTTTTACGCGATACTTTAAAAGCTGCTGCGGTAACCTTAGGAACATCAGCACGTTTGCACCCTTGGTTATTAAACATTTATGAAAAGCGGGGTTATGAAATATACGCTAAACATGAAAATGATGATGGTGATTTAGGAGTCATAATGCGTAAAATTTTAATACCAGAACAATTTAATGAGGACATTTTAGGCCGACCGCCATTTTAGAAATATTTTTGTGTTCTAGAATGATAACTTAATGAAATAGAATTCTAATGTCTTAGTGATCCTAATTGTATTATTTGTACAATACTTGATAACAATCTATAGAGTTTGGGGCATAAAGTTATTTGACTAACAAAAAGAGGCTGGAACATAAAGTTCCAAGATAAATAAAAAAAGACAATTTCTATTGAAATAATATAGAAATTGTCTTTTTTTTATTATTTTTTTATTTGATTTTGATTTGAAGTTCATACATTGTTGTTTTAGAGGACATTCTGAACCATCATCACATTCATATTAATTTAAAGTCTCGTTTAAAACTATATTTAT